>DATHKX010000167.1:0-38939 GCA_035488835.1 Gemmatimonadales bacterium | reverse complement strand
AGCCCCACGGGGACCCAGTTTCTCCAGGCCGTCGGCTGCGCCGAGGCGTGGCTGCGGTATTCGCGGATCGAGGGAATCGGCGACCGCGAGGAGCTGGCGAAGAGCGACGAGGTCGTCCTCTGCACCACCGGCGACGGGACCACCAGCGAGGGCGAGTTCTGGGAGGCGCTCAACACCGCCACCAACCTCAAGCTGCCCGTGCTGTTCCTCATTGAGGACAACAAGTACGCGATCTCGGTGCCGGTGGAAGTACAGACCGCGGGCGGCTCAGTGTCGAAGCTCGTGCGGAACTTCCCCGGCCTCCTCGTCGAGGAAGTGGACGGCTGCGATCCGGTCGTCTCCTACGACGTGCTGTTGCGGGCGTCGGAGTACGTCCGCCAGCGCAAGGGCCCCGCCCTGGTGCACGCGCACGTGACTAGGCCTTACTCGCACTCGCTCTCGGACGACGAGGTGCTGTACAAGCCGCCCAAGGAGCGGGAGGAGGAGGCACGCCGCGATTGCCTCACCCTGTTCCCCAAGCGGCTCATCGCCGACGGCGTGGCGACCGCAGCCGAGATCGAGGCCATCAAGCGTCAGGTGGATGAGGAAGTCGTCGTCGCCGCCGACATGGCGCTGGCTTCGCCCCAACCGGAGCCGGAGACGGCGCTGCTGTACGTGTACTCGCCCGAGGTCGATCCTACCTCCGAGCAGTTCGACACGGAGGACGACCCGCGGTTCGGGGGCGATCCCACCACGATGGTGGACCTGCTGAACGCCTGTCTGAAGGACGAAATGGCGCGTGATCCACGCATCGTGGTGTTCGGCGAGGACGTGGCGGACGTCAGCCGCGAGCAGCACCTGGAGCACGTCAAAGGCAAGGGCGGTGTCTTCAAGGTCACGTGGGGGCTCCAGCGACAGTTCGGGAGCGACCGGGTCTACAACTCACCCCTCGCCGAGGCGAACATCGTGGGCCGGGCGATCGGCCTCGCGACCCGCGGCCTGAAACCGGTGGTCGAGATTCAATTCTTCGACTACATCTGGCCCGCCTATCATCAGCTGCGCAACGAGCTCGCCACCATGCGGTGGCGCTCCAACAACGCCTTCTCGAGCCCGGTCGTGGTGCGCGTCACCTACGGGGGCTACCTGAAGGGCGGCTCGATTTACCATTCCCAGACCGGCGCCGTGGTGTTCACCGCCGTTCCAGGGCTCCGCGTGGTTTGCCCCAGCACCGCACTCGACGCCAACGGGCTGTTGCGCACGGCGATTCGGTGTGACGACCCCGTGCTCTTCCTCGAGCACAAGCACCTCTATCGCCAGACGTACAACAAGGCACCCAATCCCGGACCGAACTTCATGATCCCGTTCGGCAAAGCGAAGGTGGTGCGGGAGGGCCGGGACCTCACGGTAGTGACCTACGGCGCCGTGGTGCAGCGCTCGCTGATCGCCGCGAAAGAGCTCGAGGAGCGCGACGGCGTGAGTGTAGAGGTGATCGACCTGCGCAGCCTCTCGCCCGTCGACTGGGAGGCGATCAGGGCGTCGGTGACCAAGACGAACAAGGTGCTCGTCGCCTACGAGGACGCGCAGTCGTGGGGCTACGGCGCCGAGATCGCCGCCCGCATCGCCGACGAGTGCTTCTCGTGGCTGGACGCGCCCGTGAAGCGGGTGGCGTCGACCGACACGTTCGTCGGCTACGCGCCCAAGCTCGAAGATTTCATCCTACCGCAAGTGGAGGATCTCGCGCAGGCCATGCGCGACCTGCATGCGTTCTAGCGCGGCCCGCGCTTACAGTCTTCTCTTCTTTTTATCCGGCGCGACGGGGCTCGTATACGAACTCCTCTGGGTCCGGGTCCTCTATCAGACGTTCGGCTCCACCATCCAGTCGGTGACGACGGTGGTGGCCGCCTACATGGGCGGCCTGGGTCTCGGCGCCTGGCTGCTCGGCCGCCGGGCCGACCGCCACGAGAGGCCCGCGGCACTCTATGGCTGGCTCGAAATCGCGATCGGTCTGTTTGGGCTCGCGTCCCCCCTCGTGTTGGCCCTCGCCCACCGTATCTATGTCGGCACCGCGGCGGCACTCGCGCTCGATGGTGCGGCGAGCGTGGCGCTCCGCTTCGCCCTCGCCGGCGCCGTCCTGCTCATCCCGACGACCCTCATGGGCGGCACCCTCCCGGTCCTCACTCGGGCCTTCACCGGGGCCGATCGAGCGGAGCTGCAGCGCTCCCTGGGACTGCTGTACGGGCTCAACACGCTGGGCGCGGTGGTGGGAACCGCGCTCGCCGGCTTCTTCCTGATCGAGTTCATCGGCGTGCGAGCCAGCCTGTGGGGTACCGCCGCCGTCAACCTGGCGCTGGGGGCAGGCGCCATTGCCCTTGCCCGCCGTCAAGCCATCGCCCCGCCGACCCCCGGGTTTCCTGACACCGGGCGCCAGCCCGGGGAAAACGCTGGCTCCACGTTGCGCCGCGCGGCCGTGGTGCTGCTCGGCCTCACCGCCTTCGCCGCCCTGCTCGACGAGATTGCCTGGACCCGCGTGCTGGTGATGATCGTCGGGGGGTCCACGTACGCGTTCACGCTCGTGCTGCTGGTGTTTCTGCTCGGCATCGGTATCGGGAGCGCCCTCGTGGCGCGTCGCGGCGCCGCCCCCAGCGAAACGGCGGCCGCCGCGGCCGGGGCCCAGGCGCTGACCGCCGCGGGCGCCGGCCTGCTGTTCCTCATTTTCGGCCTCCTGCCGCGCTACATCATCGCCGTGTTCCAGATGCCGTCGCTCGGCGCCACCGAGCGCCTCCTCGCCATGGGCCTCGCCGTCGGCGCCGTGGTACTGATCCCCGCGATCGGGATGGGGATGACCTTCCCGCTGCTCACCGATCTGGTGGCGGAGAGCCACGCGGCGGGTGGGGGCGAGGTGGGCCGCGCGTACGCGATCAACACCGTGGGAAGCATCGTCGGGGCTGTGCTCACCGGTTTCGTCTTGGTGGTGATGCTCGGAACGGACCTCACGCTTCGGCTGGGGCTGCTCGTGAACGTGGTCGCCGCCCTGGCCCTGGCCGGTCTGGCGGCCCGCGGGATCGCCGAGGGGTCGGTCGAACACCGGCGGCTGAGGGGGCGGGTGCTCGGCGCGGGCGCGCTCGCGAGCCTGGCGCTTGTGGTCGCCCTCGCCGCGCCGCGCTGGAGCACGCGACTCATCGACCTGGGGCCCAGCATCTACGCCCGCGGTCCCATGGACGCGCGCGCGGTGACCGAGTTCCTGGCGCACCGCGGATCCCGCCAGCTCGCCTACGCGGAAGGCTGGAACGCCACGGTCTCGGTCTGGGAAGGCGTCACGGGCCGGGCGCTCAAGGTGAACGGCAAGGCGGACGCGTCCGACTACGGAGACATGGATACGCAGATCATCGCCGGCCTGGCGCCCGTCGCGGCGCGGCCCCAGCCTCGCGCCGCGTTCGTGGTGGGCTACGGCAGCGGCGTGACCGCGCGGGTCCTCGCGGACATCCCGGGGATGCAGCGCGTTCGGGTGGTAGAGATCGAGCCGGCCGTGCTCGAGATGGATCGCTTCTTCCTGCACGTTAACGACACCGCCCTCGCCCGCCCCAACGTCTCGGTGATCGTGGACGATGCACGCAGCGCACTCCAGATCGATCCGACGCGGTACGACATCGTGGTCTCGGAGCCGAGCAACCCCTGGCTCGCGGGCGTCGCCACGCTGTACACGCCCGAGTTCTTCCGCGTGGTGCGGAGCCGCCTCGCGGACGACGGGGTCTTCTGCCAGTGGGTGCAGCTCTATCAGCTTCCCCTCCCCGTCGTGGCGGGCATCGTCCGAAACGTCCGAGCCGTGTTCCCTCACGTGCAACTGTGGTTCGGGGCGCCCGGGGACGTGATGGTGCTCGGGTCACCCCGACCGCTCCGCTACGATCGTGCGTGGCTCTCACGTTTGGTCGGGACTCGTGGGGCGCTGGGGGTGCTGGGCCGAGAGTACCTCGGTGTGGACCAGCCGGAGGATTACTTCGGGCATTTCCTGCTCGGCGAAGCGGGTGTCACCCGGCTGCTCGAGCGACCGGCCATCGTGCACCGGGACGATCGTCCGCGGCTCGAGTTTCTCGCGGCACGCCGCTTCATCGATCGCCGCGGGACCGAGGGCGTGTTCGACTCTCTGGCGGACATCCGGGCGGCGACGCAGGGGTTGGATGGCACGTCACCGCTGCGGTTCGCGCGGGTGCTTGCGGTGCGCCGGGGCGACCCCGCGAGTCTGCGCTATCTCGACGCCGTCCGCCGCGCGCAACCGGATGAGCCGTTCTGGACTGCCTCCACCGCGGCGATCCTGTTGGGCCTCGGGGACACGACCTTTGCGGACTCGGCGCTGGCCCGCGTGCTGCGGACCGGGGAGAGCCGCGAGGCCTTGCTGCTGAGCGGCCTCGTAGCGCTCCGGCGCGGTCAGGAGGCGCGTGCTCGGGTGCTGCTCGGTCGGGCGCTCGCCGCCGGGGCCGACACCGCCGAGGCACTCGCGGGACTGGCGGCGCTGGACGCGCGGGCGCGGCGCTGGGGCGTGGCGGCGGCCGAGACGCGCGCCGCGCTCGCCGCGGCGCGGGGGACGTTGCGCCATCCGTACCCGCGCGAGTGGCTGTCGGAAGCGCTGTCGCTGTTCACCCTCAACGGCCCGGCGGCGACGGCGGACAGTCTGCTCGCGACGGCGGTCACCGGCCGGAGCGGCTGGTACAAGCTTCACGAGCTGCGCGCGGTGGCCGCCCTGCACGTGGGTCGCTGCGATGTGGCGGCGGAGCAGTTCCTGCTGCTGATCGACTTCGGGATCGAGCTGGTGGACGCGCCAGCCTGGGTCGAGCGCTGCCGCCGTGGGGAGACGCGCTAGGCGCCGCTTGGCTCGCCCAGCACGTCTTTGATCTCACCCGCCGCCGCGATTACGTGGTCGACGTCGCGCGACAGTGCTCGTGCCTGCTGCGTGGCGCGGGTGAGATCATCGAGGGCCACCGCCACACCCGCGGAGCGGAGGCGGAGCAGGTCGAACCGGACGTTCTGCATCGCCAGCACGCACGACTCGAGCTGGTCCGCGACCAGTTGACGCCTGGTCAGGAGATCTGTGAGCGCCTGGCGCTGGCGCTCGAGTAGGCCCACCTGACGATCCCGCTCCGTGGTGCCCCCTTCGCGCGGCCGTCGGGTCAGCCCGGGATCGCCCTGATGCTTGGTCGCTTGGATCTTCTCCTCGAGGCGGGCCAGGGCGCCCCGGTCCACGGTCTCGCTCATGGCGTGCAGGGTCCGGGCCAGGTCTTCCGCCCGATTCAGAAGCGCGTCCGCTGTGGCGACTACATCAGGCAACAGCTTCCGCTCCGACTTGGGGAGACGGTCGACGATCCGGAGGATCGCCTTGCGATCGCTGCGGGCCTGCTGGATCGGCTCGGCCTGGCCCCCGAACTCGTCGGTCGTGGCGCGCGGCAGCTCGACGGGGCGGCTCCCCCCCGCCGCGAGGCGCGCTTCGATCGCGTCCGACGCCGGTGGCCGGGCGAATACGTCGCGCCACGAGTAGCCGGCGTGCCAGAGTCGCACGTAGCGAGGTACGAGCTTCCAACCGGCCCACACGCCGGCGACCACGATTGAGAAGCCCGGGGCATGGTTGCCTGTGGCGACATCGATGATGAACAGCGAGCCGCATACCGAGGCCCAGGTCACGAACCGGCTCCGCAGATCGCGCACGATCTCGGGCTCGCCGCTGGGCGCGAGCGTCGGTCGGTCACGCATCCGGTCGAGCCGCCGCGCCCGCTCATCGGGCGCCCGTCCCCTGCCCCCCCGCGGCAACGGCGGCGCGGGCGGCGGTGGCGCCCGCATCCCGCGCGAGGGGGAGGGGCCGCTCGAGCGGCGCGGCTTGTACAAGGTGGCGCTTCGGGCCTCGAGCGCGCGCCGCAGCGCGTCCGCCGTCGGCCAACGGTCCTCCGGATCTTTCTCGAGCGACCGCATCACGCAGGCCGCGAGATCCTCGGGCACCTCCGGCCGCCGGTCGGTGATCAGTGGCGCCCGCTCCGTGATGTGCTTCATCAGGATCCCGGGGACCGTGGGGGCTTGGAACGGCAGCTCCCCCGCGAGCATCTGGTAGGCCACCACACCCAGGCTATAGATGTCGGACCGCCCGTCGATCTCGCGGTCTCCCGCCGCCTGCTCCGGGCTCATGTAGTGCGGCGTGCCGATCGCCACACCCGTCGCCGTGAGCGTCGCGCCGCCCGTCGTCGAGGACAGCGCCTTGGCGATGCCGAAGTCCGTGACGACGACGCGGCCGCGACTCCCCTCGAGCAGGATGTTGTCGGGCTTCACGTCGCGATGGATGATCCCAAACGCGTGCGCGGCCCCGAGCGCGTCGGCGGTCTCCTGCATGATCCGCCGCGACTCGTCGGGGGGCAGCCTGCCGCGCCGCTTGAGCTTCGCGCCGAGCGACTCGCCGTCCACGTAGGCCATCACGAAGTAGACCAGCCCGTCCGGGCTCTCGCCGACCGAGTGGATCGGCACGATATGCGGGTGCGACAGCCGCGCCGCCGTCTCGGCCTCGCGCACAAAGCGCAGCCGGATCTCCTCCCGGAACGCGAGCTCCGGCGGGAGTACCTTGACGGCGACCTGGCGCTTCAACCGCTCGTCGCGGGCGCTGAAGACCACACCCATCCCGCCCCGGCCGATCTCTCCCTCGAGCGTGTAGGAGCTGCCGAGCGCCTGGCTCAGGCGGGTGGCGAGTGCCTTGTCTGCAGCATCGTTCATCGAGCGTCGCGTGAAGTGCGCGCGGATAGATTAGCCGCGAGGCGACGAGCGTGCAACCTGTAAGCGCCTTTTGACTTACGGTTCGGCCGCCGGGTTGGCGCTCGCGCGGTGGCTATTCGGCAGCGCCTGCCTTATTGGCCGCGGCTCCGCGGAACGCGCGTGCTCAGCGCAGCGTTTTGGTGGTGGCACGGACGATGCTTAAGCCCGTGCGAACCATGCGTGTGCTTACCCTCACTAGAGTTTATGCCCATGTCTGAACGACTGACGCTCCCCGTGCTCCCGCTCCGGGAGGTCGTGCTGTTTCCGGGTGTCTCGACGCCGGTCGGCGCCGGACGCCCCGCGACGTTGCGCGCCATCGAGGCGGCGCTGAAGAGCGACGCCCGCCTCATCTTTGCGGTGGCCCAGCGCGAGAACGTCGATACGGTCAGCCCCGACGTGTTGTATACGACGGGGACGATCGCCAAAATCAGCCAGATCCAGCGCGGACTCGGCGGTGTGCAGCTTTTGTTGCACGGCGAGCGCCGGGGCACGGCGCTGCACTACACGGATAACGGCCGGTACCTCGAGGCTGTGGTCCACGAGGTCGACGACCTGCCGCCCCTGAAGGCCGATGATCCGGCGTTTGTCGGTCTGCACCGTGAGGCGCGCGAGCGCGCCGCGGAATTAGGCCAGAAGTCGGGGCTCCCCGAAGACGTCGTCCGTCAGGTGCTGGAAGAGGTGTCTGACCCCGGCCGGCTCGCCGACTTGGTGGCCGGCTACCTCGAGGTTCAGCCGGCGGAGCGCCAAGGGCTGCTCGAGACGCTGTCCGTAGAGGACCGGTTGCGGCGTGTCCTCATTCACGTCCAGCGGCAGATCGGCGTCCTCGACGCGCAAGAGCACATCAAGTCCCAGGTCCAGGAAGAGCTGGGCGAGCGCCAGCGTGAGATGTTCCTGCGGGAACAGATGAAGGCGATCCGCAAGGAGCTCGGCGAAGGGGACGAAGGGACCGAGGTGGAGGACCTGCGGAAGCGGTTCGAGGCGCTCGAGCTCCCCGAAGCCGCGCGCAGGGAAGTCGACCGCGAGCTCTCCCGGCTGGAGCGGGCGAGCCGCGACTCGATGGAAGCCCAGGTGATCCGCACCTACCTCGAGACGATGGCGGAATTGCCGTGGAACAAGCGGGCGGAGGAGTCGCTCGACTTGAAGCGGGCCGCGGAAATCCTCGAGCAGGATCACTACGGTCTCAAGGACGTGAAAGATCAGGTCCTCGAGTTCCTGGCCGTGCGTCAGTTGCGCCAGCGCTCGCCCGACGCGGTGGCGCAGGGCAACGAAGACGATAAGCAGGCGCGCGGTCAGGTCTTGTTGTTCGTCGGCCCCCCGGGGGTCGGCAAGACCTCGATCGCCAAGTCGATCGCGCGCGCCATGGGTCGGCCGTACGTTCGCATTTCGCTCGGCGGCGCCCGCGACGAGGCCGACATCCGGGGCCATCGGCGCACGTACGTCGGCGCCATGCCGGGCCGGATCATCCAGGGCATGAAGCAGGCGGGTGCCAAGAACCCGGTATTCCTCCTCGACGAGCTCGACAAGCTGGGTGTCTCGTTCCAGGGAGACCCGGCCGCCGCGCTGCTCGAGGTTCTCGACCCGGCACAGAACGACTCGTTCACGGATCATTACCTGGGCGTGCCGTTCGACCTGTCGGAAGTGCTGTTCGTCGCGACCGCGAACTTCATGCAGAGCATCCCGGGCCCGCTGCTCGACCGCCTGGAGACGGTGACCTTCGCGGGCTACACCGAGCGTGAAAAGCTGGAGATCGCGAAGCGCTACCTCGTTCCGCGGCAGCTGCACGAGAACGGCTTGACCCCGGAGCAGCTCACGGTCACCGACGCTGCACTGAGCGAGATCATCACGAGCTACACGCGTGAGGCCGGTGTCCGCCAGCTGGAGCGCGAGATCGGGAAGCTCGGGCGCAAGGTCGCGCGCCAAATCGCCAGCGGCGAGATCGAGCGCGTCGCGGTCGACGCCAGGGATGTGGACGACCTGCTCGGGCGTCCCAAGGTCCATCCGGAGCACAAGGCACGCGAGGACCAGGTCGGCGTGGCCACGGGGATGTATTACACGCCGGTTGGCGGCGACATCATGTTCGTCGAGGCGAGCGTGATGCGCGGCAAGGGTGAGCTCGTGCTCACGGGGCAGCTGGGCGACGTTATGAAGGAGTCGGCCCGGGCGGCGCTCACGTACGCCAAGTCCCACGCCGATCAGCTGGGGATACACGAGGAGGCGTTCACCGGCACCGACGTCCATGTCCACGTCCCCGCCGGCGCCATTCCGAAGGACGGCCCCTCGGCCGGCGTGACAATGGCGACGGCGCTCGTGTCGGCGTTGTCCCGGCGGGCCGTGCGCCACGACCTCGCCATGACCGGCGAGATTACCCTGCGGGGCCGGATCCTGCCGATCGGCGGCGTGAAGGAGAAAGTGCTGGGTGCGGTGCGGGCGGGTATCACCACGATCGTGCTGCCAAAGGAGAACGCCGCCGACCTGGACGATCTCCCCGAGGACGTGCGCTCGTCACTCGAGGTGCACCTGGTGGAGGATCTGGACGAAGTCCTGACATTGGCTCTGCGCGGCGCCCGGTTCGAGGCTGGTCACCTCGTGTTCGACGGCGAAGCCCCGATCGAGCCGAGCCTGCTCGCGAAGCACAACTAACCGCTGGAAGCGACAAGCCCCCGGGGATTCTCCCCCCGGGGGCTTGTTCGGTTCTGGTCATGGCGGGAACCTGCCCAACCCTTTCCCCGTACGACCTGTCTAATGTTCCGACCAGGTCACGGGGGCTCCCGTCATGTCGGCTGTCGTCCTACTCGCGATCGTGCTGCAAGCCACCACCCCGCCTTCTAGCGCGGGCGGCGTCGTCGCGCCTCAACCTCCACCGTCCACTGCCACGAGGGCGACCGCCGTGCGCGCTACCGTCCCGGTGGTGATCGACGGCCGGGACGACGACGAAGTCTGGCGGGTGGCCCCACCGATCACCCAGTTCCGCGAGTTCCAGCCCAAAGAGGACGGGGATCCCCGATTCGCCACCGAAGCCAAGGTGGCCTACGACGACCGCTACTTCTACGTCTTCATCCGCGCCTTCGACCCGCATCCCGACAGCATTCTCAAGTTGCTCGCGCGCCGGGACGTGCGGGCCGCGACCGATCAGCTGAAGATCATGGTCGACTCCTACCACGACCGCCGCTCGGGCTTCGAGTTCGCCGTGAACCCGGCGGGGGTGAAGCGCGACTACGCGATGTACAACGACGGCCAGGAAGACGACGCGTGGGACGCGGTGTGGGACGTGGGCACGCAGGTCGACTCGCTCGGGTGGACCGCCGAGTTCCGGATCCCGCTGTCGCAGCTGCGCTACGTCCCGCAGGCCACGAACACGTTCGGGTTCGCGGTGTGGCGTGATATCCAGCGCTACTCCGAGCGGGTCAGCTGGCCCGTGTACCGCAATTCCCAGGCAGGCGTCACATCACAACTGGGCGAGCTGGTTGGCCTCGAGGGCCTGCCGTCGCCGCGCCGGCCCGAGGTGGCGCCGTACGTGGTGACGAAAAACGTGTCCGTCCCGATCGGCAGCAGCTTCGACCGCTCCCAGAAGGTCACGGGGGGTGCCGACCTGAAGTATGGGCTCACCCCGAACCTCACGCTCGACGCGACGGTCAATCCCGATTTTGGCCAGGTCGAGGCGGATCCAGCGGTGCTGAACCTCAGCGTCTTCGAGACATTTTTCCAGGAACGGCGGCCATTCTTCGTCCAGGGCGCGGGGATCTTTCGGTTCGACGTGAATTGCAGCGCCGTGAACGACTGCAGCACGGGCGAGGGTCTGTTCTACTCACGGCGCATCGGCCGGTCGCCCCAGCTCGCGGATTACGGTGGTGCCGCCTCTCCCATGGCGACGACGATCTACGGCGCCGCAAAGCTCACCGGCCGCCTTCCCGGTGGCCAAACCATCGGCGTGCTGGACGCCGTTACAGGTCGCGAAGCGGGTACCCTGAACCGCACGATGGAGCCGGCAACCAACTATGCCGTGGTGCGTGGTCAGCAGGACTTGCGTGGCGGCGAGAGCGGCATCGGCGTCATCGTCACGGCAGTAAATCGCAATCAGGACCAGTCGACCTGGGATTCGCTGCGCCACAGCGCGTATGCGGGCGGGTTGGACTTCCGGCACCGATTCCCCGGCCGCAAATACCAGTTTTCGGGATCGCTCGACCTCAGCCGGGTCACCGGTACGCCTTCGGCGATCGCGGTCACGCAGCGCGACCCGGTGCATTACTACCAACGGCCCGGCGCCGGCGTCATCTACGATCCGACCCGGACGTGGCTCTGGGGCGATGCCGAAGAGCTCAAATTCGGAAAAGTGGGCGGCGGAATCACCCGGTTCGAGACCAGTTACCAGCGCCGCTCGCAGGGTTTCGAGGTGAACGACCTCGGCTTCCTCTTGCAGGCGGACCAGCAGAGCTGGAACACGTGGTTTGCGTTTCAGTCCCGCCACCCCAGCTCGTTCTATCAGACGGCGTTCTGGAACTTCAATTGGTGGCAATTCTGGACGGCGGCGGGCACTGCCGTCGAGCGCGCGGCCAACACGAACGTGCACGCCCAGCTCAACAACCGCTGGTGGGTGCACGGGGGCGTAACGGCCGGGCAGCTCGGTACAAGCTTCTGCGATCGTGACTGTACCCGCGGCGGTCCGGCAGTGCGGGCGGATCCCTACCTGTCTGTAAATGCGGAGGTGGACGGTGATGAGCGCCCGGCGTTCACACCGTACGCGTGGGTCGGCTACGTGCGCGGTGACGGGGGGCGGTCCGAGCGATTCAACGGCAATGTCCAAGTCGCGTTACGCGTCGCATCTCAGTTCAGGACGACCTTGACCCTGAGCGCCACGCACAGGGTGAAGGACGTCCAGCCGCACGGTACCGTCACCGACTCAACCTCGCCCTTCGCGACGCACTACACCTTTGCGCGCCTCGATCAGAACGAGGCGTCGCTCACCGGGCGGATCGACTACACGGTCTCACCCACCCTCACCGTGCAGCTCTATGCCCAGCCGTTCGTCAGCAAGGGCACCTACTCGAACCTGCGCGAGCTCGCTGACCCGAGGGCCGCGGCATACGGCGACCGCTACAAGCCGTACACGGGCGTGCCCGATGGGTTCAACCGGAAGCAGTTCAACTCGACCGCCGTGCTGCGCTGGGAATACCGCCCAGGCTCGACGCTGTTCGTCGTGTGGACCCAGGGGCGCCAGGACGGCGCGGGCAGCCAGGGCTCGCGCTCCATGGGCGGGGACTTCCGCGAGCTCTTCAATCTGCATCCGGACAACACGTTCCTTGTGAAGGCGTCCTACTGGATCAACTGGTAGCTCGCGAGTCCGAGCCTAGCGGGCTGCGATTCCGTCCAGCACCAGTCGTACCGCTGCTTCCTTCCAGCGCTCCCGCAGCGCCGGCTCGTCGGCGCCGAGGGGCGCCGCGCTCATCGCGATGAGTGATTCGAGGCCGAGGTAGGCGATCATCAGCACCAGCGCCTGCGCGGCGGCCAGATGCGGGTCGAGATCGTCGCGCACCTGACCGCGGCCCTGCCCCTCGGCGAGGAGCACGACCAGCCGCTTGACGGCGGGAGCAAAGGGCCGCGCGTCGGACCGGCCGGCTTGCGTAAGCAGCGCGACCAGGTCGGGATGCGCCGCCAGGAAATCGAACTGGGCGCCGAGGGTGACACGGATCCGGTCCAGGGGCCGGTCGCCCCCCGTCGGGAGGTCGGCCAGCGCCTGCTCGAGCTCCACGGCGCCGCGGGCGAGCACGGCGGTGAAGAGGCCGCGTTTGGAGTGGAAGTAGTAAAAGAGCAGCTGCTTGTTCACGCCGGCCCGGCGCGCGATCTGATCCACGCGCGCTCCGTCGAACCCACGCCGAGCGAACTCCTCGCGGGCCGCGGTGACGATCCGTAATGCGCTGGAGTTGCTCAGCTTAGGCTTCAGATCGCTATTTCCTCAACCGGGCGGTTGAGGAAATATACCGTCCTACCGCGCCAACGCCAGGTCCGCCGGGATCCGCGGCAGCCCGTCCTTCAGAAATCTGGTGACTAGGTGGTTCACCTCGTCCGGCGCTTCCTCCTGAACTGAGTGTCCAGCGCGCGGCACGCTCACGAACGCGGAGCGAGTGATTCCCGCGGCGAGGGCGCGGCCCAGTCCCATCGGCACCCAACGGTCCTCCTCCCCCCACAGCACCAGCGTCGGAGCCGCGATTCGATCGAGCCGCCCCTCGAGTGCCGTGAACCGGAACTGCTGCAGCACACCCCGCAAGGCTCGTCCGTACTCCGGCTGGGCGACGGGGGCGTAGTACTGATCCACGTCGGCCTCCGTGACCTTGCCCGGATCAAAGTAGGTGGACCTGAGCAGACGGGCGGTGAAGCCCCGCCCACGGAGCGCGAGCACTGCCGGTCCGAGCAGCGGCCACCGGGCCACCCGAAACAGCAGCGGCTCACGCGCGCCCAGGCCGGCCGACCCGACCAGTACGAGCCCCCGCACGCGCGCTGGATACTCGATCGCGACTTGCGCGGCGATCGCGCCGCCCATGGAGTGCCCGACGAGCACGACGTCCGTAAGCCGCAGCGAGTCCATGAGGGCGATCGCTAGGCGGGCGTACGCGGCGTTGTCGTAGGGGGCCGGCGGCTTGTCGGAGAGACCGAAGCCGCGGTTGTCGAACGCGATCACGCGAAACCCTGCCGCGGCCACGGCTGCGAGATTCCTGCGCCACGCGTACATCGAGGCGCCGAGGCCGTGCAGGAACACGACGGGAGCGCCGCGCCCCGCGTCGATGTAGCGGATCTTGGTTCCGTCGACCTGGAGGTAGCGGGCGGTGAACTCGGTCCCGGCGGGGAACAGCTGCGCCTCGGGCAGGGCGGGGGCCCGGCAGCCGGCGAGGGCGCAGAGGATCACGACGAGCAGCCGCCTCACGCGAGGCCCCGGATCCACGCGCGCGCCAGTGCGGCGAGGGCCGGATGCGAGCTCCACATACCGGAGGCCGTCTCGCCGCTCCCCACCACGAGCACTGCTTGAACGTCGTCGATCAACAGCACGGTGGGGGAGTCCCCGGATACGGTCCCGCTGAGGATGGGACTCGCTTCCGCGGGCACGTCTCCCGCGACTCGCAGCTCGAGTGCCGCGCGTTCCTTGGCACGGCGCCAGGCAGGCAGCGTCGGGCGGAGCAGTTCGGCCGAGAGCACACCCTCCGCCCGGTGCTCGGCGCGGGCGACGACCTGGATGATCAGGTTGGCGACGGCGCGCCCGCCCATGACACTCCGGGTTTCAGGCTCGGAGGGGCCAGCGGCGTCGCGCAGGGACCGGCTGAGGCGGTCGAGGGCCTCACCCTGCTGCGCAGCCAGTTGGGCAATGAGCGCCGCCGGGTCCGTCGCCCGATAGCGGGCGGGACGCCCCGCCAGGCGCAGCGCGGCGGTGCGACCCACCAGCCCCTCGAGGGCACCATAGGTGTTGGCGCGCGCCACGCGCGTAGCATGAGCAATCGCGTAGCCAGTGGACGGCCCGAGCCGGAGCAGCGCGGCGTACGCCTGGGACTCAGTGGGCGTGAACCCGAACGGCGTGAGATCGATGTCGCTGGGCATTTGCGTAGTAGTGATCACTACTACGTTAACGCTACACGATCTCGACGGGAATCCCCATCAATCGGGCGATGAGCCCGAGCCGGAAGGTCGCGTCCGTTTGCCGTTGAGCCGGGCTCTTCCCCGGTCCCTCGAGCGGGAAGTAGTGCGCCGTGAGGGGGTTTGTTGCCTTGGGCATGGCGCGCAGGCTCTTCGGGCTCCAGATCCCTTGCTCGTCGCACTCGTTGAACAGCCGCGCCAGCACCCGACTGGCGCTCGGGATCTGGCGCACGAGACCGAGTCGCGCCAGGAGCTCGATCCAGTACAGCGCGAACGGGATGTCGGTGATATGGCCCTGGGCGTCCGACCGCAACGGGTCACCGAGGATCTCGAATATCGGCTTGAGGAGCTTCTTGCCCGCGAGGATGAAGAACGCCCGTCGCGGCGCGGGCGAAGAGAAATACTGCCCCAGCCGTTCGATGAAGCCGGCCCGCTCTCGCTGCACGGGAGGCAGAAATGCGAGCATCTCCACGGCGAAGATGGTCGGAGGGCAAGCATGCGGATCGAGCACCGTCTTCCCCTGGGCCTTCTTGAAGGGGTTCGCCGCGAGCTCGCTGCGCAGGTACTGGGAGACGTTGCTGGCGATGGTATGCGCCGTGCCGCGCACCCGCGGATCGTCGCTGTGCCCGCCGCGCGCCAGCGCGCAGGCCGCTCCCTCGCGCCCCATGCGGCGCGCCCAGCGCCCCAGCCCGGGATCCGTCTTGGCAACCCTTTGGAACTCGACCAGGAGCTCGAGCGCGCGCTGGGCGACCGTTCGGTCGGGATCGTCGGTCTCGATGCGCGACAGTAGCTGAAACAGGAACCGGTCGGCGTTCCGAAACACTCGCTCCGATGGGGGCCACCCCATCTCGAGCAGCCGCCGGTACTGGTATACCGTGCCCGGCTCGCTCCAGCCGTACGTCTTGGAGGCCGCGGGCGCCAGCAGGTTCCCGCCCCACAGTCCCGTAGCCTTCTGCTTGCGAGCGATCGCCTGGGCCGGTTTGTACTGCTGCACCGATTGGCGCAGCGCCTCGAGGCGCGCCGGGTCCCGCTCGACCTCCGGGACGACCTCGGCGTAGGCTCGATATACGATTGGCGGGCTCGCCGCTTCGAGCAGCCACGACAGCGGCAGCCGATGCGATGTGGGGAGTTCCAGGTGCCGACTCCGGAGTGCGGGAGTGCTGACTGCCGAAAGGCGGGCGCAAACTTATGTGGGTGCCTCCGAATAGGCCAGAGGCACCCACGTTCCAGTCACCGGATCATTCACAAAGCTTCTATCTACGCAAACTTACATATACTGCAATATCCTGCACTCAGGGATGCGCGCGCCCTGCTGGCCGCTGGAATTCCGAATTCGGCAGCCAACGTGGCATCGCCGGCTCATTGGCCACCGCCAGCGCGACTCGCAGCGCCACCCGCACCTCCTGCGCCATCCCCGCGTAGCTGAACGTCGGGCGGTACTCGTCACCGGGCTGGTGGTAGCGCTCGCGGTTGTAGCGCGCCGCCTCCTGCTCGCCCCAGCCGGCGGGCCGGCCGACGAAATCCCTGCCCGGCTCGATCGACAGCGCCGGCACGCCGGCCTTGGAGAACGGGAAATGGTCCGACCGATAGAACGAGCCGCGCACGTCGGGCTCGTGTACCACCGCCAGCGATTCGGCGCGGGCTGCCGCATCGAATACCGCGCCGAGGGTCGACCGGTCGACGCCCAGGGCGTCGATGTCCCGCGTCGCCCCGCGGACGTTGGCTACATCGAGATTGATCACCGCCGCCGTCTGCTCGAGCGGCACGAGGGGGTCCTGCGTGTACGCATCGCTACCGAGCAAGCCGCTCTCCTCGGCCGTGGTCGCCACGAACAGCAGCGTCCGCCGGGGGTGCGGCTGCACCCGAATCAGCACTTCGGCGGCGCCGAGCATCGCCGCGACGCCCGACGCGTTGTCCTCCGCACCGTTGTATATCGAGTCGCCGTTGACGACCGGGCCGATCCCCTTGTGATCCCAATGCGCGGTGAACAACACCGCCTGGCGGGTCAGCGCGGGGTCGCTCCCGGGGATCCTGGCCACGACGTTCTCCGAGCGGACGTGACGCAGCGCGCTCGTGACCTCGACCGCGACGTTGATCCCGGTCGCCACCGGACGGAACTCGCGGCGCGCCGCCGCACGGGTGAGCGAATCGAGGTTGAGGCCGGCCCGGGAGAGGGCGGCCTGAGCGGCGTCGTGCGTCACCCACGCGGCGAAGGCGATGCTCTGGGCGGCCGGCCGGTCGAGCTTGAATTGCTCCACCGACCAGGACCCGCGCACCACATCCCATCCGTAAGTCGCGCTCTCGGTGGTGTGGAGGAGGATGGCGCCCAACGCGCCGCGGCGCGCCGCTTCTTCGAGCTTGTACGTCCAACGGCCGTAGTAGGTCAGGGCCCGCCCGTTGAAGATGGTCGAGTCCTGCAGACCGGGATCGTTCACGAGCATCAAGAGCACCTTGCCGCGAACGTTCACGTCCTTGTAGTCATCCCACCGCCACTCCCCCGCCTCGACGCCGTAGCCGACGAACACGACCTCGCCGTCGGCGACAATGTGACTCTCCGGCCGCTCCGCCCACGCCACAAAGTCGTCGAGGTAGGTGAGCGACCGGGTCGCACCGCCTTTGCCCCAGACGAGCGACGGGCGGGGCGTCATGCCGACGAGCGCCACCGGTTGGAAGTACGATCCATCGCTGCCCGCGGGCTCCAGGCCGAGCCCCTCGAATTGGGCTGCGATGTACTTCGCGGCTAAGCGGCCGCCGCGCGTCGCCGGGGCGCGGCCCTCCAGCAGGTCATCGGAGAGGTATTTGAGGTGGGCGGCCATCGCCGCCGAGCTCACAGCCGGGATAGGGGCAGCGAGGGTCGCCGGTGCTGCCGCGGGCCCTGACGCACCGGCGCAGCCGAACGAGATCATCGTGAGGGCGAACGACCATTTCACGGACACGTGTGGCTCCTCCTCATGGGGTCACTCGGGGCATCTCACAGTGTGAATCGACCCGCGGCCTCGCCGGTCGGCTTCGCTGGTGAGCACGAAGGTTGAGTCGTCCAGGAAATCAATCGCCTCTCCCTGCACCTCCAGCCCGGTGATGTTACACACCGGCCACCCGCTGGGCGTCAGACGCCCCCCCTTACCCGAGACGAACGTATAGATCTCTGTGTACGTGCGGATCGCCACGACCCGGCCGTCCGGCCGGATCGCCGCGCCGGTCACGAGGCGACCCAGCGCCGCAAACGGCGGGATCGGCAACCGCTGCAGTGGCGAGGCCGTGACCATCGTGTCGCCACCCCACGCGTTGCGCGGCACGCGGTACAACTGGACAACACCGCTACGTCCCTTGCTCACGAGGTAGAGCGCGCCGTCTCGTGGCGAAACGTAGATCGCCTCCACGTCGTCCGGCCCGCCGGGGTACCTGAGGCGCAGCGCCGCGGCCGGGGCGGAGCGGATCGGACCTCTCCCCTTGTCTGGCGGATCGGGCTCGGGCACGGCGTAGATGACTACGGATCTACGGGCTCTCTCGTTATCGCCCGTGTCCGCGATGTAGAGGCACGCGCCGCGCCGCGTGGGGCAGGGGCCAAGCGCGATATCCTCCCAGTCCACGGCACGGGCGCCGCGGATGCGGACGAAACCGCGGTCGGCACCGGCGAGATCGGTGGCGTACACATATGCATCGTCCCCCGAGTCGTTGTGGGTCCACAGCACATCGGGGTGCGCGCGACTCGCGGCGACTCCGGAGCTCTCCTTCACGCGCGGACTGTGCAACGTGCCGGTCAGGGCGACCCGGGGGAGGCTCTGCAGTGCGAGTAGGAGGAGGATCACGGCCACCAAGGAAATCGGCTTGCTCGGGCCTAGGCAAGGGGTAATCTTTCGCCCGATGCTCGCTGCGTTGCGCTCCCGTCGGGTCGAGAAGCTGCCGGACCAGGTGGTGCTCCGGGGGCGGATCCTGTTCCTGGCCGAGGACGCGGACCAGGTCCGCCGGCAGCTCGAGGGGCAGGACATCGACTGGCAGCCAACGACCAAGCTCCGCGACAACATCTCCACCGACGAAATAACCCCCGCCTACATCTGCTACTACTACGACGAAACCCTGGGCGACTTTCCCTACCTGGGGCTCAAGTGCGGCGAGGAGTTCCCCATCACCCGCGGGTCGGTCAAGCGCGGCGGCTTTGTCGCCTCGGTGAGCGGGAAGCGCCGGGGCAAGGGCTCTTCGCGCGAGCAGTCGCCGTACGCCGAGATGTGTGCCGGGATCAAGCTGGTGGTCGCGGAGAACATCGAGCGCATTTATCGCGAGAATTGTCAGAACTTGGGCGTTTTGGCCACGACGGACTTCTCGATCATCGACAAGGTGCGACGCGGCGAGGCGATCCCCCTGAGCGCGTTCACCGCGGGCGAAGGCGAGATCACCCGCGGGATCATCGAGTACGGGGGGCTGTTCAACTTCAACGTCGCCCGGCTCCAGGGGAAGGTCGCGCTCTCACCACCCGCCACGCCACCTCGTCCCATGACCCTCGGCGAGAAGATCATTGCCCGCCACTGGGTCGTCGATCCGTCCAAGGGCAAGGTCGGCGTCCCGGCAGTCAAGCCCGGGGACGAGGGCTTCATCGTCAGCGACATCCGGTTCAGTCACGAGTACGTCACCCCCATGGCGGCGATCTTTTTCGAGCAGCTCGTGGGACAGGACGAGAAGGTGCACGACCCGGGGTCGATCCTCATGTTCCGCGATCACCTCACCTTCCTCGGCGAGGCGATGACGCCCGAGCGCGTGAAGGAGGGGCTGCTCGACGTGGCCCTCGAGCTCGAGAAGAAGCAGCGCGCGTTCGCGGAGAAGCAGGGGATCCGGCTGTACGGGGAGCTGCGGCTGGGCCACCACGGGTCCGAGGCCATCTGCCACTCCAAGATCCTCGAGGGGCACGCCGAGCCGGGGATGGTGATCATCGGGAGCGACTCCCACACGCCGCATGCCGGCGCCGTGGGGTGCGTCGCCTTCGGGGTCGGCACGACGGCGATCTTCAACTCCTGGATCACGAAGGACGTGCGGCTCACGGTGCCCGAGACCGTGAAAGTCGTCGTGAGCGGCAGGAAGCCGGACAACGTGACGGCGAAGGACTTCATGCTCGAGATCCTGCGCCACCCGTACGTGAAGAGCGGCCGCGCGATCGGCAAACTGGTGGAATACTGTGGCGATGCTGTCGAGTCGCTGTCCGTAGACGAGCGCGCGACCATGACCAACATGACGGCCGAAGTCGGCGGCTTCACCGGCTACGTCGCTCCAGACGAGAAGACGGTCGCGTACCTGATGGAGTATCGCGGGATGACGCGCGACGCGGCGGAGCGGCTGTGTCGGGGTCTCTCGAGCGACGCGGGCGCGGAGTACTGCCAGGTGATCGAGATCGATGCCGGCGCGATCCGGCCGCTGGTCGCGCTACCGGGCGACCCCGGGAACGGGCGTTCCATCGCGGAGGCCGCGGAGCGGGTGAGGGTGGACATCGCGTACGCCGGGTCCTGCACCGCGGGAAAAAAGGAAGACATGGACATGTACGCGCGCGTACTCGAGGAGGCGGCGGAGCGAGGGGAGCGCGTTGCGCCTTGGGTGCGTTTCTACATCCAGTGCGGGTCGCAGGACGTGAAGCGCTACTGCGAGGCGCGGGGATACCTCGAGCTGTTTCGGAAGGTGGGCGCCACGTTCCTCGAGCCGTCCTGTGGCGCGTGCATCAATGCAGGACCCGGGGTCTCGAAGACGGGCGCCGAAGTGACTATCAGCGCGATCAACCGCAATTTCCCGGGTCGCTCGGGTCCGGGCCAGCTCTACCTCGCCAATCCCTACACGGTCGCCGCCTCGGCCATCGCGGGCTACATCACCGAGTGGCAGCCCGGGATGGCACTCGCCGAACCCTCGGCCTAGCGACCGCCGCGGCTGGAGATGGCCCGGCCCGCCGCCGGCTCGCTGCCGTCCTTCGACCGGAGCGAGCCGCGCTGGTACACACTGCGCGGATTCCACAGCACCCACGACGTGATTCCCAGGTCCTCCGCCGCGCGGATCTGTTCCCGGATCTCGAATGGGGTGTAGCGGGGAAGCCGGCGCCCGAGGGTAAAGGC
This sequence comes from Gemmatimonadales bacterium, assembly GCA_035488835.1. Taxonomy (GTDB): domain Bacteria; phylum Gemmatimonadota; class Gemmatimonadetes; order Gemmatimonadales; family GWC2-71-9; genus AG41. The sequence continues at coordinate 18,477 of DATHKX010000167.1, read as the reverse complement.
TTGCAGGAACGGGCGGATTTCGGCCGAGCCGGGGAGCGGGCGCGAGCGCTGCAGCGCGTCCGTGAGGGCGCTGTGCACGATGTGGTACGGCTGGCCGTTCGGCCACGCGTAGCCGAAGGCGCCCCGGTAGTAGTGGCTCGGGTACACCATCGGCAGCACCACGTCGGCCACGCTCACGAAATCTTCCCACACCTGCCCGATGCCGAGATCGCCCGTCGTCACCGAAGCCGTGAGCCCGAAGATGTCGAACGTGACGGGAACCCCGAACGGCCGCAGCCGGTCTTTCAGTAGCGCCACGTGCTCGCGCACCGCCTCGCGCTGAGTCTGTCCCGCACGGTGCGCGGGGAAGATGGCCGTCGCCATCCGTTCGCGCGGCTCGTCGGGGAAGCGCACGTAGTCGAACTGCACTTCCTGGAATCCCATCTGCGCGGCTTCCTGCGCGAGCTGGGCGGAATAGATCCAGACTGAGTCGTTGTAGGCGTCCACCCATGCGATGTTGATCCGGTCGCGCCACAGGCCGCCTGTGTCGCGGTCCTTCACCGACCAGGCGCCCTTCCGCTCCGCGAGCAGGGGATCCTTCGCGACCACGATGCGCGCGATGGGATAGATGCCGTGAGCGGCGAGTGTATCGAGCCGCGCCTTCGCGTCCTTCGCTCGCACGCACTTGTTCGCGCCGATCTGCTCGGCCGTCGGCACCGCGGAAGGATAGAGCAGGCAGCCGGTGTCATCCTTCACGTCGATCACGAACGCGTTGATCTCGGTCTCATCGGCGAGGCGCACGAGCTGCCAGAGTTTCTGGGATCCGAACGCCCACGCGTTTACGTACAGCGCCTTGATGTTCGCCGTGGGCGGCAGCAGCACCGATTCCTGCTGGACGTAGCGGATCTCGGTGGGACGCAGCAACACCTTCAGCTGATCGACCGGAGCGGTCGCGACGGCGCCGGCCGGCGGGGACGTGAGCGGTGCCGGAGGCGTCGTGGTGTCGACGCCATCCTGCGCAAAAAGGCCGCGACTCATGAGGAGCGCGGCCAGCAAGAGGGCACCTGCCTGCCGGACCACAGTCATAGGGGGCTACACGATAGGAATCACCGGACGATCGGACAAGAGACGGGCATCACCTAACGCGGAGTCAGCCGTAAGCTGTTGAATAGCAACGGGTAAGTGGCGATGCTCTGGCCGCGGTATTGCGGTCGGAAGCCGAACAAGACCACCCGACCGGTCCCGAGCTTGACGTCCACCAGAGCCCCCCGACCTGCCACCCGCTCAGGATGCAACGCCCAGCCGGACAAGAGCACTTTGTCCGCATCAGCCGGATAGCGCCCCACAACGCGCGCGGCGCTCGAATCGAGCACCTCGAACGCGGGACCGTTTTCATACCACGCGACAGACTGGGCGGGCATGCCGCGCGCGATCGCGTCGCTCGGGTCGAGCTCGAGCCGGAAGATCGATCCGGGGGCGTAGAACTCGTCGTCGGCCACGCTCTCGAGGACGTTGCGCACGGGGAGGAGCAGGCGCTCGACGGCGAAGCGGCTCGCGTCGTTGATCGCCACCAGCGTTCCGCCGTCGGTCACGAACTGGCGCAGCGCCTCTACGCCCTCCGGGCCGAGGCCTCCGGCGTAGGGCGCGGGATATTGGCGCGGCAGACCGTCCATTAGCTCGTGGGGCGACTGATCCGGCAGGACGATCACGTCGAACCGATCCCTGAGCTTCCCCGCACGCACTACCGAGTCGACCACCGACACGTAGGGCACCTTCCACGTATCGAACACCCAGCGCGTCCACCCCTCATCGATCGGCGCGACGTACGAGCGGTACAGCGCGACCCGTGGCGCCTCCGGGCCGGCGAAGCCGGGATAGCCGGGGCTCACAGCGGGCGGCTCGACCGGGGCGGAGAGGGCAAAGCGCAGCGAGTCGCGCGCTGCCACGGCGGTCACGCCCATCAGCAACGGTAGCGTGTGCGCGGTGACGTCGTACGGCGGGAGCGGCGGGCCACCGGGGTACAGCCGGAGGTCGGGATACCGCTGCGGCTCGAGCAGCGTCTTGGCGAACGCGGCGTACGGCTGCCGCAGCACCACGACGTAACTTCCGGCCGGGAACCGCTGGCCGCCGAGCGCCACGGGGTGGAGCGCGGTGCGAACCTCGACCTGGCCGCGATGCAGGATGCCGAGCAGCGTGGCGAGCCCGACGGAATCCTGGTGCTGTCGGGGCAGGACGTACGCGTAGGGCCAGCCCTTCCACCCGCGGACCGCGCGCGCTTCGACCGTCAGGAAGTTTGCGAGCCAGCGGTCGCGGTAGCGGGCCGCGTTCTCGAGCAGGGCGTAGGCCCCGTCGGTCTGGTAGGTCACGATGTCGCGCAGGGTCCACCGGCCGCCGGGCCAGGGATTCGTGAAGTTCCAGGAGCGCTCGCGCGGGTTGAAGCCCCGGCCGCGCGCGGCGAGCTGCTCGGGGGGGAGATCGAGGGGCGACGCGAGGTTCGCGCTCGCCGCTTCCGACAGGATGCGGACGCCACCGTGGTAGTGCTGGTAGGCCCGGGCAGGTGTCCACGCGTCGTACACCGCATTGATGACGATTCCCGTTTTGCCCTGCCCGGCGAGCGCCCACGCCATGGCGGTGCCGAGGGCGTTCACGCCATCGACCAGCAGGGGATCGACGTTCGGCTCGATCGGATCGAGGTAGGGCGGCAGGAAGAGCCGCGACCCGTCGGTGTCCTGCTGGTGAATGTCGTGCACGATCTGCGGGTGCCACACGTTGTGGATCGAGTCCACGACGAGCTGCGTCTCTACCTGCGTGAACGCGTACCAGTCGCGGTTGTTGTCGTGCCCGGTGTAGTGGTGATACAGCTCGGGTGGATCGGTGCCTTCGGCGGTGGTGCCGAGTGTGCGGTTGTACCAGCGGGTGACGATCGAGACCCCGTCAGGGTTGAGCGACGGCACGAGCCAGAGGATCACATTGTCGAGGATAGCCCGGGTCGCGAGGCTGGTGTCGGTCGCGAGCCGGTACGCGAGCATGGCGGGGGTCAGATGCCCACCCACCTCCGTCGAGTGGATGCCCGACGTGATGAGCACGACGGCCTTGGCGCGATGGAGCACGTCCTCCGCTTCCTTGGCGGTCTTGAAGCCCCGGGGGTCCGCGAGCTTCGCGTTGAGCTCACGGTAGCGGTCCAGGGACCGCAAGTTCTGCGGGCTCGAGATGACCAGCGCGATGAGCGGGACGCCGAGGGTGCTGTGTCCCAGCTCGCGGTACCGCATGCGATCGCTCGCCGAAGCGAGCGCTTGGTAGTAGCGGAGGAGTGTCGGCCAGTCGGCGAGCTTCTTGTCGTCGCCAGGCTCGAAGCCCAGGACCGACCGCGGTGTCGGTATCCGTGGGGCGGTGACCGACGGAGGGCGGCGTCGCGGCGGCGGCGTCCGGCGCGGTTGCTGCGCCGCCGCAGGCGGAGCCGGCGCGGCGGCGAACGCGACGGCGAACAGGAGCATCAGCGGGCGGAGCATGGGGGCAGGAGAACATACCGACGCCCCGCCCGCCGCCGCTACGGTAGCTTGTGCAGCTCCACCCGACGGTTCTGCGCCCGTCCCGCGGCGGTGTTATTCGGCGCGATGTAGCCCGACGCGCCGTACCCCTTGGCAATCATACGGGTGGGCGCCACGCCCTTCCGCGCGAGGTAGAAGCGCACGGCTGCGGCGCGCCCCTGCGACAGCCGCAGGTTCATGAACTTCCTGCCGGTGCTGTCCGTGTATCCCGCGATTTCGATCCGGATGTCCGGGTTCGCAACGAGCGAGGCCGCCACGGCGTCGAGCACAATGTAAGAGTCACGCGTCAACGCCGACCTGCCCGTCTCGAAGTTCACACCGTTCAGGATCAGGGTGGGCCGCGGCGGCACGCCGGGCGCGGGCGACCGCGCCGCCTCGGGTGTGAACAGGATGAGGCAGCCGTTCGCGTCCACCTGACTCCCCGGCGGCGCGGGCGGACACTTGCCCGGTGGGGTGGGGGTGGGGGTGGGGGTGGGAGCCGCCGGCGCTGGCTTCACCGCCTCGATTGGCAATGGGCAGCCGACCGCGTCCACCTTGGTACCCGCCGGTGTGTTGGGACATTGGTCGAGCCCGTCCGGCACGCCATCGAGGTCCGCGTCCAACGGGCAGCCGCTCGTGTCCACGGTGGCGCCGGCCGGGGTGTTCGGGCACTTGTCGATGCCATCGGGGACGCCGTCCTTGTCCGAGTCCAGCGGGCACCCGGTCGCGTCGACCGCCACGCCCGTCGGCGTGTTGGGACACTGATCGACGCCGTCGGGGACGCCGTCGGCATCGGAGTCGACCGGACAGCCCTTCACGTCCACGTGCACGCCCGCCGGCGTGGCAGGGCATTGATCGATCCCGTCGGGGACGCCGTCGGCGTCGGAATCGGTCGGGCACCCGGTCGGGTCGACATGCGCGCCCGCCGGCGTGCCGGGACACTTGTCGATCCCATCGTACACGCCGTCATGGTCGGAATCGATGGGGCAACCCTTCGAGTCCACGACAGCCCCTGCGGGCGTGTCGGGGCACGCGTCCTTCTTGTCCGTGACGCCGTCGTGGTCGGAATCCTTGGACGGGGTACCCAGGTGTAACACGGAGAGCCCGGCAGTGCCCACGTAGTGCGTCGCCGTGTTGGGGCCGAACGTCGACTGGGTGCTGGGGCTGTAGATCGCCCGCCCCTCCACGCGGAGCGCGATACGCTCGGTCAGGAACAGGCGAACGCCGGCGCCGCCATGGGCGGCGTTATCGGTGAAGCGGTAGGGCGCGCGGGTGCCGAAGTCGAGGAGTGAGTAGCCGCCGAGCACGTAGACCATGAGTCGACTCCCGTGCACGGCATTGATCACGAGTGACGCGCTGCCGATCAGCGGCTCGAGTGTGACGGGGGTGCCGCTCGGCGGCACGACGGTGTACTCGGGCTGGAACAGGACGTCGGCTTCCACGCCGATGATGTTGCCGAGCAGGTATCCCATCCGGACGCCGCCCCCGATCTTGTGGGCGAGCCCGAACGTGGCATCGTAGCGGGTGTAGGAGCCGAACGCGCCGACTTCGACCTGCCCGGCGTGCTGCGCGGCGAGGCGTCCCGCAGCCAGCGCCAACACCCCCGCCAGCAACCCGAACCGTCTCATGTCGGCTCCCGCGCCCAAGGCGCTCAAGGTAACTGGTGCAGCTCGACGCGCCGGTTCACTGCGCGCCCCCCGGCGGTCGAGTTGGACGCGATTGGATTCACCGCGCCGTACCCCTTCGCCACCATGCGGCCCGGCGCGACGCCCTTGCTCCCGAGGTAGGCGCGCACGGCGCTCGCCCGCGCCTGCGACAACCTGAGGTTGGTGGCCGCCGAGCCGGTGTTGTCCGTGTAGCCGGCGATCTCGATCCGGATATCCGGGTTGGCGTTCAGCGACTGTGCGACGATGTCGAGGACCGTGAACGATTCCGGCTTGAGCGCCGACTTGCCGGTCTCGAACATCACGCCGCGCAGGATCACTGGCGTCCGCTCCGGCGTGAACAGAATCGGGCAGCCGGCGGCGTCCACGCGGGTGCCGGCGGTCGTGCCCGGGCAGCGGTCCTTCGCGTCGTCTACGCCGTCCCCGTCCGAGTCCCGGAAGCGCTGGCACCCGACATCGTCCACTTCCGCCCCGGGCGGGGTGTTGGGGCACTTGTCCAGGCCGTCCGGGACGCCGTCCTTGTCCGCGTCGCGCGGGCACCCGGCCGGGTCGACGACCGCACCGGCTGGCGTGCCCGGGCATTGGTCGAGGCCGTCGAGCACGCCATCGCCGTCCGCGTCCGCGGGACAGCCCTTGGCGTCCACGCTCGCGCCGGCGGGGGTGTTGGGGCACTGGTCGACACCGTCGAGCACGCCGTCGCCGTCGGCGTCTGCGGGGCAGCCCTTGGAGTTGACGCGCGCCCCGGCTGGTGTGCTGGGGCACTGGTCGAGCCCGTCGTACACCCCGTCGCGGTCGGAGTCAGACGGGCAGCCGCGCGCGTCCGTGGTGGCGCCGACGGGCGTGTCGGGGCACGCATCCCGTCGGTCGGGCACTCCGTCGTGGTCCGCGTCCGCTGGCGGGCCGCTGCGGGTGAAAACCGACAAGCCGAGCGAACCGACGACGTGGCCCGCCCAGTCCCCACCGGCGAATCCCGTGTTGGGTGTGTAGAAGCCACGCACCTCAAGGCGGAGCGCGGCTTGGTCGCCGAGAAAGATCCGGTCGCCGATTGCGCCGTGAACGGCGTCGTCGGTGAAGCGGTAGGGTGCCGTCTTCTCGAAGTCGAGGCGAGAGTAGCCGCCGAGGATATAGAAGAGGTTGCGGGCGGTTCCGAAGTTCAAGACCAGACTGGCGCTGCCGTGGGCAAGCGTGGGAGAGGCGCTGCCGGTCCTGGGATTGGGGCTCTGGTAGCCCGCGTCGAGCTCCGCGCTGACGACGTCAGTAAAGAAGTAGCCCAGCCGGCCGCCGCCGCCGATCTGGTTATCCAGGTTGAAGGCCTTGTCGTAACGCGTAAACGAGCCGAACGCGCCGAACTCGAACTGGTGCGCGCGCTGCGCACCGAGGCTGGAGATCCCGCACGTGACCGCTACTCCCAGCGCCGCGAGTGTTCGCACGGACCGGTTGCTCCGTTCTAGGGCTGGCCCTACGGTAATAACTCGGCCTCCGGTTAGAAACCCCGGAGGCCGGGCGTGGTGACGTGGGTCACTAGAGCTACTGGCGCCCGTTCTCGCCGCGCACGAACCGGACGGCCCTGGCGAGGTTGTCGGCGAGCGCCGCCAGCTCGGTGGCGCCGTGGGCCAAGCCTTCGATGGCCTGCAGTTGCTCCGCGGCAGCAGCGGCGACGGCTTCGGCTTCCTGCGTGGAGGAGTGGGCGCCCGCCTTGGCCTGCTCCAGCGACTGGCTGATCCTGGCCGACCGCTCCTTGATGCCGTGCGCCAGGTCCGCGACCTGCTTGCCGGCGCGCGCTGTGCCACCCGCCGCCTCCGCGATTCGGGTCAGGTCCTGCACCCAGTCGCTCGAGCTGCGCACGACGTCTCCGAGGTCGCCTCGGACGCGCTCGAGCAGCTGCGCGGCCCGGTCGAGCGCCCGGCGCGTTTCCTGGGCGGACTTCCCGACGTTGCGCGCCTCGCGACCGCTCGCCTCGGCGAGTTTGTGCACCTCGTCGGCGACCACCGCGAAGCCGCGGCCGTGAACGCCGGCGCGCGCCGCTTCGATCGTGGCGTTGAGCGCCAGCAAGTTCGTCTGATTCGCAATGAAGCCGATCGTTTCCGAGAACTTCTCGACCTGCTCCGCCACGTCGCGCAGCCGCCGCACTTCGCGGGCGCTCTCTTCGGTGGTGACGCCGAGATCGGTGAGGCGACGGACGGCGGTCTGGGTCGCGAGGCGGACCTTCTCGGTGGTCTGCTCCATCTGCGCGCCCGAGTCGCGGGTCTCGGCGCCTGCGGCGGCTACCTCGCCGGCGTGTTGGGTCAGCTGCTCCGAGTCGCGGGCGAGCGCGCTCACGAGGCTCGCCGCTTGGGCGGCCCCCTGGCTGGCGCGACGCGCCGAGGCCGCCACCTCCTGGCTCGAGGCGTGGATCTCCTCGGCCGTAGCCGTCAGGGTCTGGATGTAGGCGCTCGTGCGATCCGACGCGCCGACGACCGGCTGAACCGAGCCTTCGATAGCGAGCATCAGCGCGAGTTGCGGTGCCAACAGGGCCAGCATGTCGGCGTCGGCGTCGCGGTACATGGTGGGATCCGAGTGCCGTACGCTCCAAAGGCCCACCAGCTGCCCGGCGTGATACAGCGGGACCAGCACTTCCGAGCCGGGTGTCTCCCGCCCCGGTACGACTACCTGCTCGGGGGAGAGGGCGCGGGCGACGACCGGCCGCCGCAGCCGCACCGCTTCGCCGGAGAGCCCGGCATTGGCATCGAAGCGGAGCTTGCTGGCGCGATCGCCCGTCGCCGTGTCCGCGACGAGCTCCATTTCGTTCGTCCCCGCGTCGTACCGCGCGAAGCCCATGTGCTCCCACGGCACCAGCCGTCGCGCGAGCTCCTGAATCCGGGGGAAGCTCTTCGCCAGGCTGATGTCCCGCGCGATCGCCTGTGACAAGCCCTGAATGAGCGCGAGCTCGTCGGCGTGAACACCTCGCCGGATGACCGACACGCTCGCGACCGCGGCGCTCACGATTACCGCGCCGATCACCAGGAACCCGACCATGTCCAGGCCCGCGTGCGCGAGCGCGAGGGAGGCGAGGGCCAGACCCACCGAGCAGGCGTACACCACGGCCTCCCACCGCGCGGTGAGCGCGGCGTCGACCCAGGCGAGGGTACGCCCGAACGCCAGCTCGATGTAGAAGGTGCCGTTCACGACGCAAGGCAGCAGGGCCAGGAACGCGGCGAGTGGCAGGAGGTTGCCCGCGGCGAGCGCCTGGGCACCCGTTGCTCCGCCGAGCCGCGCGTACGCGAGCCCCGCGAGGGCCGCGCCCGTCGTGAGGTGCGCCGCGTTGTCGAGCGCCGCCGTCACCGGCAGACGGCGCAGTGCGAGGTCGCCGGTGACCATCGCCAGCGGCGCGACCACGACGCCGAAGGTCCAGCCACGGTCGAGGATGGCGTACGCCGCGACGCCGAGGATGAACGAGGAGAACCCGTTGCCCGGGAGAGCGATGCCGTAGCGCCGGGTCAGCGCCCCGACTACGACGAGCACCACGATTTCTCCCGCGACGTCCGCGCCGAGCGGCACCTGTCGGGACGCGAACGCCCCCAGCCCTGCGGCGATCGCCGCCACGGCACCGAGCGCGACGAGCGTCCGCACCAGCAGGCCCGGCGAGGCTTTGAGGCGGGAGAGGGCACTCATGGGCAAGCTCGGAGCAAAGTCGGCCCCTTGGCGTGACCTGTCAAGCGCGACTATCGTTTACGGCATGCGCGTCACGATCGAATACTGCGTCGTCTGAAACTACGAACCGCGAGCCGCCGGTCTGGCGGCTGAAATCCGCAAGACCTACCCCCACGCCGACGTGAAGTTGATTCAGTCATCGGGCGGCGTGTTCGAGGTGGAGGTCGACGGTCGCCGCATTTTCTCCAAGAAGGCGTTGGGACGTCACGCCGAGCCTGGAGAAGTCGTGCGGCTGATGCGGCAGGTCGCCCCGCCACCGTCGCGTTGACGCATTGTGAGGGACCCGGGAGACAGTTGTGACCCGGGCAGGTGACACTCTCGCACTCCCGCCGGCTCCACGCTCAGCCTCCTAAGTCCCCTCAACAGTTGCCGTTGCGGTGGCGGCGTCGCGTCTGGCACGACCCTTCCAGGTGTGGCCGGCCGGAGGTGACCCATGAAACGTTTGCTCTTGGCAGCTGGAATGGCGCTCGTGCTCGGTGCTACGCCGATCGCAGCGCAGACGCGCGTCAGCGTCGCCGTCGGTTTTGGCGTGCCGCGGCCGTACGTGACGGGCGTCGTGATCGTGGGGCGGCCGTACGGCTATTACCCACACAGGCGCGCATTCTATTACCGGCCCCCGCTGTTCGTGGCGCGGCGCGTCTACGTGGTTCGGCATCGTCATCATCAGCACCGCTACTACCACCATTACGACCGCGACGATGATTGAAGTCGCACGCTGGCCGTACCACCGGAGTGCGGCGTGCAAATGGAGGTTCCGGATGCGGCGGCTGGCGCCCTAGACAGTGCCGCAGGTATGGTCGCGAAGCGGGAGGCGCGCACGCACGCCTCCCGCTTTCTTTTACCGCGTGCCGGTCAGAGCTTCGCCGCCGTTGCCCCACGCCCGCAGCACGATGTCGGTCTCTTGGGGGTCGAGGTACCAGAAGTCCGCGGGCAGCTCGAGGGTCACGAGGCCGCCGCGCACGATGGAGCATCTCTCCCTCCTCCGCCAATCTATATTGCGACCGTGCGAATTTCCCGCGACCACTTCCTTCCCCCCGATCCCAACGCCTTCCTCGCCGCGGAGCCCGCCACCGGGCGGGTCGTGGTGATCGCCCCGACGCGCGCCGCCTGCGAAACCATCGAGCTGGCAATGAGCCTCGATATCGAGACCCTGCTGGCCCGGGAGCACGGCGAGGACATCCGGCGCCTCGCGGCATCGGGGCGGGGGTTCGGGATCGTGGCGGGGACGGGCACCGGGAAGACGCTCGCGATCCGCTCGATCGCGACGACCATCCTCGAGGCGCCGCTCAAGGTCGGGGTCGTGAACCGAGAGCGCGAAGCCACGCCGGAGACGCCGACGTGGAACGTCGTGATCGTGACCACCGGGATCGCGCGCCGCTGGTTCGAGGACGGTCTCATCACCGCGCGGGATACGCTGGTGGTGGACGAGATCCACCAGACGTCTGCGGAGCTCGAGCTGTGCCTGGCGCTCGGCAAGCGAGCAGGCTGCCGTTTCATCTGGCTCTCCGCCACCGTGGATCCCGCCTTTTACGCGCGCTACCTGGGCTCGGTCGAGGTCCTCGAGACCCGGGCGTTCGATCCCGCGCGGGCGGCCGATGTGCACGTCCTTCCCCAGAAACCGCTCGAGTTCCTGAACGATCGCTTCATGAAGCGTGTCCTGCGGGAGCGGCGCGGCGTGGCGGTGTTCGTGCCCACCCGGGCCGAAGTCGAGCAGATCGCGAAGGAGCTCGGCGACCGCTGGCAGGGACTCCCGACCGCGTTCTACCACGGAGGCGAGCCGATCCGGGTCATCCGGCCGTTCCTCGACGGTCAGGTGCGCCGGCCATTCCTCCTGGCGATGACGGCCGCCGGCCAGTCAGCCCTCAACATCCGCGGCCTCGATACAGTGGTGATCTACGACGCGCGCTACGCCAATGTCGTCGAGCGGGGTCGCAACGTGCTGACGCGGCTCTACCTCGGCGCGAACGAAATTCTCCAGATGGCGGGCCGCGTCCACGGGCGCGTGGAAGGCGGCGAGGTCTACATCCTGAGCGACCGCGAGCTCGTATTCGAGCAGCTCCAGCCGACGCCGCCGGAGTTCCAGCTCGCCGGCGACGCGGAACGGGTGGCCATCACGTGCGCGGCGCTCGGCGTGGACGCGCGCGAGCTCGATCTGCCGGTGCCGCTCGACCGCAAGGCGTACCGTGACGCCGTCGAGCTGCTCACGGAGCGCGGACTGATCGAGCGCGGGCGGCTGACCCGCTACGGCCGCGAAGTGGAGGCGATGCCGGTCGAGCGACCGTGGGGCGAGCTGCTCTATCACGCCGATCCCGATCTCGTTCCGATGGTGGCGGTCGCGGCGAGTGTCGAGTCGCTGCACCGCATGACGCGCGAGGAGCGGGACCTGCGGGGCCTGATCGTGTCCGGGAGCGACCACCTCACCGCGTACAACGTCTACGCCGAGGCGGTCAACAAGCACGGCTTCCTGGGGGAGGTGTACGGCCTGCCGCGCCACCTGTTCCGCGAGGAGGTCGATCGCTGGGCCGAAGGCCGCGGCGTACTCGTCAAGGCGATCGAGGATGTGGCGCTCGGACTGGCGTCGGTCTATCGCCAGCTCGAGCTGCCACTACCGGAGCGGCTACCTCACGCGGGTGACAAGACCCTCGCGGCGTTCGCGGATCTCCTGGCCAAGATCCAGCCGTTCGACCTGGTCATCGACGAGGAAACGGCCGACGGCCGCGAGGCCCGCGTGAGCCGCGGGTCGGTGTGCTCGAGCTGGGGCGCCGTCGCGGGCACGCTGCGCTACTTCGCGGACCGCTTCGGGGTGCCGCGCGCCAGCATCGAGGGAACGCAGCTGCCCGAGCGTGCGATCCGCCGCTACGCGCGGCGCGGCGCGCCCACGGTCGTGTTCGAGCGGCAGCGCCGGCACGAGGGCCTGATGCGGGTCCAGACGGTCAGCTATTTCGGGTTCCTGCTCGAGCGCGACGTCGAGCCGCTCCCGAGCCCGTTCCCGCCGGAGCTCGCCGACGCCGCGCGGGCGGCGCTGGTCGAGGCACTGCTCGCCGGCCACACGCCGCACCCCGATCAGGCACGCGTCCGGCGGGCGCTCGAGCGGCTCGGATTCTACTGGCGGCGCTCGGGCGGGCGGCTGACGCAAGCGGCCACAGAGCATGTGAGCGCCCGGCTCGGAGCCCAGCTCTCACGGGTCGGCTCGTGGGATGAGTTCATCAACACACGGCTGGTGCTCGACGTAGATGAAGTGGTCCCTGAAGCCGAGCGTCGTGTCTTGGAGGCACTCCCCGCCTCCGTACACGTCTACGGGGACCGGGTGCCGGTGGACTACGAGGTAGAGCAGGGGGTAGGCGTGGTGCGACTGCGCCTCAAAGAGGGCCAGGCGCGGCGGCTGCAGCCGCGCGATCTACCCCCGCTGGACCGGCCGGTCCGCTTCACGGTCCTGCGGGGCAAGCGCGAGGCGGTGCGGTCGGAGTCGCTGGAGGATCTGCACCGCCAGCTGAGCGGTCTATCCCGGGGGGAACGGGAACGCCTGAAGCGGGGCGGCAGGCGGGGCCGGCGTCGCTGAGAACACGTCCACGGCGCTGTGACCTCCGGACGCTCTGCGGGTCTTGCTTACAGTGGTGCTCTCTGGAACTTTGACCTGGAACCAGGCTATGCAAGGACGTATGGCTGCGAGAGAGAAGAGCCCCAATCTCCCACCCCCCCTGAGCTTCGCCCCGCTCGGGCAGGCCGTGATGGAAACATTCAGCGAGGGGGTGGTCGTTTTCGACCCCTACGGCCGAATGCTGTATGCGAACCAACGGGCGCGGCGCACCCTCGACGCTCTCGGGGACGGAGCGTCGCATCGGGGCGAGAACCTGCGCGAGCGGCTCATTGCGTTCGGCGGCCGGGGCCGAGCCCTGAAGCAGGGCTCGCTCGAGCTCGGTGAAGTCGTGTTCCTGGCGGACGGCGGAGACAGCCCGACGCTGGCCGATCGCGAGCGCCAGGCCATCCTCGACACGCTCGAGGTGACGCACGGCAAACTGGCCGAGACTGCGCGACGGCTCGGTATCAGCCGTACCACCCTGTGGCGCCGGTTGCGAGCCTATGGGCTCCGGTCCAACGGGCACGGAGCCTCCGGGCCGGGGACGCGCGTTTAGCGCCGCTATCCTGGCGTGGGGGTTTCGCGCCCCCTAGCTTCCCGCTCGGTTTCCACCGTTCGGGAAGCATGTCCGCCAAACCATACATCATCGAAGAGTATGTCCGGTGGTCCGACGTGGACTTCGCCGGCATCATTTTCTACGGGTCTTACGTCCGCTTCTTCGAGATCGCCGAGACGGAGCTGTTCCGCGCCTGCGGCCTCGCTTACGCCCGGGTGTTCGACCGTTACGACATCTTTCTGCCACGCAAGGCCGTTCATAGCGAGTTCTACGTCCCCGCGCGGCTGGACGACCGGCTGCGTGTGGCGACATACGTCGGCCGCGTCGGCACCAAGTCGATGACCCTCAATTTCGACGTGCTGCGTGGCGATCCGCCGCGGCTCGGCGCCGCGGGGTGGATGGTGCTGGTGTGCGTGGATCGCAAGGGGCTGAAGCCGCAGCCTCTGCCTCCGGGGCTGGTCGAGGCGCTCGCGCCGCACACGCTGACGACCGCCGCCGCCCGCGGTATCCTCGGCCTCACGACCCCGCCGGGCGCGCGAGCGTCCTCCTGAGCCTGCCTCGATTCCTGGGCGTTGCGCTCGCCCTGCTGGGCGCCGCTTGCGGCCGCGCGCCCGAGCAGGTCAGTCGGGTACGCGCCCGCGTGGCCCCCCCGCACAGGGACACCATCCGATTCGACGCTCCGGCGCGCGCGAAGCGCTGCAGCGGCGGTCCCGGGAGGGCGGGGCTGTTGCTGCAGGGGTCGAGCGAGGGGAACGGCGTGGTCGTGTGGCTGCGCGGGAGCGGGGCGGACTCGCTGGCCGGTGGCCCGTGGCCGCTCTTGCAGCGGGGTGATACGGTTTCGCCGCACGGCGCGACGGTGGGCGTGAGATACATGATGAGCGACGTGGCGCACGGCCTGGCGCTCGACAGCGGCGCGGTCGAGGTGCGGCAGACCGGTGGTGCCATCACGCTCGTCGCGCGTGGCACCGGGATGGAGACGATGGCCGCGGGGCGCGTGGCGCTCGAGGCGTCGTTCGACGCGGTGCCGCTCGAGACCGACACCGTGTCCTGCCGGCCGACCCGGTGACGCTCCAGGTCGGGCTGATCGGCACGGGGTGCGGCGCGCGGTTAGATTGACCTCGTGGAGCAGACCTATTTCCGACGCGGCTTCGGCCTCAAGGGCGACATCGAGGGCGCGCTGGCGGCGGACTATCACAGCCAGGTGGTGGATCGCATCCGCGCCCACGGCTACGTCCTCGCGGTCGGCGACCTGACGTTCAAGCTCGCGCGCGAGTTCGGGTTCTGCTACGGTGTGGACCGCGCCGTCGAGTACGCCTACGAAACCCGCACCAAATTTCCCGAGCGGCGCGTGTTTCTGGTCGGCGAGATCATCCACAATCCGCACGTCAACAAGAAACTGCAGGCCATGGGCGTCCAGTTCCTCCACCGGCCGGACGACGGTGAGTTCGACTTCGGCGGGGTCACGCCGGCGGACGTCGTGATTCTCCCGGCCTTCGGGGTCACCGTGAAGGATTTCGAGCGGCTGCGCGCGGTCGGGTGCGTGCTGGTGGACACGACCTGCGGATCGGTGCTCAACGTGTGGAAGCGCGTCGACTCCTATGCCAAGGACGGCTTCACGGCCGTGATCCACGGCAAGTACCACCACGAGGAGACGAAGGCGACGTCCAGTCAGGTCACCAAATACGCCGGCGGCAAGTACCTGGTCGTGCGCGACATGACGGAAGCGCGGGAAGTCTGCGCATACATCGAGGGAGCGGGGACCGGGGAGCGGTTCCTGCAGCGCTTCGAAGGCAAGATGTCGCCGGGCTTCGATCCGGATCGGGACCTGGCGCGCGTCGGCGTGGCGAATCAGACCACGATGCTATCCGGAGAGTCGCTCGCCATCGCGGCCGAGATCCGGCGGAGCATGGCGAAGCGGTACGGTGAAGGCACGCTGCCCGAGCACTTCCGCACCTTCGACACCATCTGCTCGGCCACGCAGGACCGTCAGGACGCGGTGCTGAAGCTCATCGCCGATCCGCTCGACCTGATGGTCGTGATCGGGGGATACAACTCGAGCAACACGACCCACCTCGCCGCCATCTGTCATGACCGAGCGCCGACCTATCACATAGAGGACGCGAGCTGCATCGACCCGGAGACCGGGGCGATCCGGTTCCGCCCGGTGGGGGCGAAGGAGGAGCGGCTGATGACCGGGTGGCTGCCCAGCGGGCCGCTGACGGTGGGCGTGACGGCGGGCGCGTCGACGCCGAACAACAAGATCGGGGAGACCGTGGAACGCATCGCGGCGTCGCGCGGGGTGTCCCTGCTTCGGTAAATCTTCGCCATATTTCCGACATGTCGTTGTCTGGCTTTCATCCCGCCATTGAGCGCTGGTTCGGGTCCCGCTTCCCCGAGCCGACCGAGCCGCAGCGGCGCGCGTGGCCGCTCATCCAGGCCGGCCGCAACGCCCTGATCGCGGCCCCAACGGGCTCCGGCAAAACGTTCGCCGCGTTCCTGGCGGCGATCGATTCGCTGCTGCGGCAGGGTCTCGATGGGACGCTCGCCGACGGGACCCAGGTCGTGTACGTCTCGCCGCTCAAGGCGCTCTCCAACGACGTCCAGAAGAACCTGGCGGAGCCGCTCGCCGAAATCCGGCACACGCTCGAGCAGCTGTGTTTGCCGGACGTCGAAATCCGCACGCTGGTGCGGACCGGCGACACGCCGGGCGCGGAGCGCCAGCAGATGGTGCGGCGGCCCCCGCACATCCTCGTCACCACGCCCGAGTCGCTCTATCTCATCCTCACGTCCGAGCGCGCCCGCGAGATGCTGCGCGGCGTGCGCACCGTGATCGTGGACGAGATCCACGCCGTGGCGCGCGACAAGCGGGGCAGCCACCTGGCGCTGTCGCTCGAGCGGCTGGAGCACCTCGCCGGCCGGCGCTTGCAGCGGATCGGCCTGTCGGCGACGCAGAAGCCCATCGAGGACATTGCCGCGTTCCTTTCCGGCACCCGACACCCAACACCCGACACCTGCATTGTCGATTCGGGACACGCGCGCACGCTCGATCTGGCGCTCGAGATTCCCTCCTCGCCGCTCGAGGCGGTGATGGCGGCCGAAGTGTGGGAGGAGATCTACGAGCGCCTGGTGCAGCTCATCCTCGAGCATCGTACCACGCTGGTGTTCGTGAACACGCGCCGGTTGGCGGAGCGGCTGACGCTGCATCTCTCGGAGCGGCTGGGCGCGGATCAGGTGACGTCGCACCACGGCAGCCTCTCCAAAGAGAAACGCCTCGATGCCGAGACCAGGCTCAAGGAGGGGAAGCTCAAGGCATTGGTCGCGACCGCGTCGCTCGAGCTGGGGATCGACATCGGCGCCGTGGACCTGGTGTGCCAGATCGGCTCGACCCGCTCGATCGCGACGCTGCTGCAGCGCGTGGGTCGCTCGGGACACCACCTCGCCGCCGTGCCCAAGGGCCGGCTGTTTCCACTGTCGCGCGACGAGCTGATCGAGTGCGCGGCGCTGGTGCGGGCCGCGCGGGAGCGCACGCTCGACCGGCTGGTCATCCCGGAGCACCCCCTCGACATTCTGGCGCAGCAGGTCGTGGCGGCGGTGGCGTGCGAGGAGTGGCAGGAGGACGCGCTGTTCGACCTGGTGCGGGGGGCGTACCCGTACCGCGACGTCTCGCGCAAGGATTTCGACGCCGTGGTGCAGATGCTCGCCGAGGGATTTACCACGCGGCGCGGGCGGCGCGGCGCGTATGTCCACTATGACGGGGTGAATCGCCGACTGCGCGCGCGGCGTGGCGCCCGGCTCGCCGCGCTCACGTCGGGCGGGGCGATTCCGGACATCGGCGACTACCGCGTGATTCTCGAGCCGACCGAAACATTTGTCGGCACGCTCAACGAGGATTTCGCGATTGAGAGCATGCCCGGCGACATCTTCCAGCTGGGCAATCGCTCGTACCTGATCCAGAAGATCGAGTCGGGCCAGGTGCGCGTCATGGACGCCCAGGGCCAGCCCCCGTCGATCCCGTTCTGGCTGGGCGAGGCGCCGGGTCGCACGCCGGAGCTGTCGCAGGAGGTGTCCCGGCTGCGCCGGGACGTCGACGGTCGGCTGGGGGACCTCCCCGCGGCCATTGCCTGGCTCGCGGGCGAGATCCCGGGCGTCGCCGAGCCGGCGGCCCGCCAGATGGTCGAGTATCTCGACGCCTCGAAGAAGATCCTGGGGGTCACCCCGACGCAGGAGACCCTCGTGCTGGAGCGGTTCTTCGACGAGGCAGGCGGGATGCAGCTGGTGTTGCACGCACCGTTCGGGAGTCGGGTCAACCGCGCCTGGGGACTCGCGCTCCGCAAGCGGTTCTGCCGCAGCTTCAACTTCGAGCTTCAGGCCGCCGCCACCGAAGACGCGATCGTCCTGTCGCTCGGCCCCCAGCACAGTTTCCCGCTCGAGGACGTGTTCCAGTACCTGAAGCCCGAGACCGCCGAGCACCTGCTGGTGCAGGCCATGCTCGACGCGCCGATGTTCGGCTCGCGCTGGCGCTGGAACGCGACCCGGGCGCTCGCCGTGCTGCGCGCCCGCGGCGGGAAGAAGGTCCCCACGCCGCTCCAGCGCATGGATGCGGAGGACCTGGTCGCCGCTGTGTTCCCCGACCAGCTGGCGTGCCCTGAGAACCTGGTGGGGGACCGCGAGATTCCCGACCATCCGCTGGTGCAGCAGACCATCGCGGACTGTCTGCTCGAAGCGATGGATTTCCCCGGCTTGAAGGGCGTGCTCGAGAGGATGGCGGCCGGCCAGTTCACGCTCGTGGCGCGCGATACAACGGAGCCGTCACCGCTCGCGCACGAGGTGATCAATGCCAAGCCATACGCCTTCCTCGACGACGCCCCGCTGGAAGAGCGCCGCACCCAGGCGGTGATCACACGGCGCGGGCTCGACGTGAAGACCGCTGAGGAGCTTGGGAAGCTCGATCAGGCGGCGATCGATCGGGTGAAAGACGAGTCATGGCCGGATGTCCATTCGGCCGACGAGCTCCACGATGCGTTGCTCGTGATGGGGGCCATTCCGAACGCGGAAGTCGGAAGTCGGAACGCGGAACAACAGGCGTACTTCGAGGAGCTGGCGAGAGCTGGACGCGCGGGGATGCTATTGCACGACCCGCGGCTGTGCGTGGCCGCCGAGCGGCTGCCGATGTTGGAGGCGGTGTTCCCGGGAGCTCGGTGCGAGCCGGTGCTGAGCGTGCCGGAGCGCGATCGCGCCAGGGCATGGACGCGCGAGGACGCGCTGCGGGAGCTGGTGCGCGGCCGGCTCGAAGCGGTCGGTCCCACGACGGCCGCCGACCTCGCCCGCGCGCTGGGCGTGGCAGTGCCGGAGGTCGACTTCGCGCTCGGCGCGCTCGAGCACGAAGGCTTCGTGCTGCGCGGCCGGTTCACTCCCGGCGTGACCGAGCTCGAGTGGTGCGAGCGGCGCCTGCTCGCGCGCATCCACCGCTACACACTCGACCGG
>DATHKX010000166.1:0-2611 GCA_035488835.1 Gemmatimonadales bacterium | reverse complement strand
TACGTCCCCGACCGAGAGGATTATGTACTACGAGAGGGTCGCTGCCCCAAATGTGGCACACAAACCTCGACCCAAGTGAGGTCGTTCCGCTGCAACAGGGTCGGTATCCACGCGGCGGAGGGTGCTCGGTGTTCTCATCCTACCCGGCCTGCTTTGGGCCTTCCTCACCGGGACCTTTCGCACGTGGCTTCGCTGAGCGAGCTAATCTGCCTCGACCGCCTCCCGCGTCAGCCTCGTCTCCGGCGCCCGAAGCCCCGCCTTCCGCTCGATCTCCCGCGTGATGTGCATCGAGCAGAACTTGGGCCCGCACATCGCGCAGAATTCGGCGCTCTTGAAGTACTCGGCGGGCAGTGCCTCATCGTGCAGCTCGCGCGCACGGTCGGGATCGAGCGACAACCGGAACTGCTCGTTCCAGTCGAACGCATAGCGCGCGCGCGATAGCGCGTCGTCGCGGTCGCGGGCGCCCGCGCGACCGCGCGCGATGTCGGCGGCGTGCGCGGCGATCTTGTAGGCGATCACGCCCTCGCGCACCTCCTCGGCATTGGGCAGTCCGAGGTGCTCCTTCCGCGTCACATAGCACAGCATGTCGGCGCCGTACCAGCCGATCATCGCCGCGCCGATGGCCGACGTGATGTGGTCGTAGCCCGGCGCGATGTCGGTGACGAGCGGCCCGAGGGTGTAGAATGGCGCCTCGTGGCAGATCGCCTTCTCCTTTCGGACGTTCTCCTCGATCAGATGCATCGGGATGTGTCCCGGGCCCTCGATCATCACCTGCACGTCCTGCGCCCAGGCGCGCGTCGTCAGCTCGCCCAGCGTCTCGAGCTCGGCGAACTGGGCACGGTCGTTCGCGTCCGCGACCGAGCCGGGCCGCAGGGCGTCGCCCAGTGAGAGCGTCACGTCGTACTTGCGGGCGATCTCGAGGATGCGGTCGAAGCGGGTGTAGAACGGGTTCTGCGTGTTGTGGTGCGTCATCCAGTAGGCGTGCAGCGAACCGCCCCGCGACACGATCCCCGTCACGCGGCCGAGCGCGAGCCCTACGTACTCGCGCAGGATCCCGCAATGGACCGTCACGTAATCCACCCCCTGCTGCGCCTGGTGCTCGACCATGTCGAGCAGGTCGTCCTCCGTGAGATCCTCGACCTGCTTCGCCTCGGTCACGGCCTGATAGATCGGCACCGTGCCGATGGGCACCGGCGAGACGTCGATGATCGCCTGGCGGATCGCGTCGATGTCGCCGCCTGTGGAGAGATCCATTACCGTGTCCGCGCCGTAGTGGACGGCGTGGTGCAGCTTCTCGAGCTCCTGGTCGATGTTCGACTCGACGGCCGAGTTGCCGATGTTGGCGTTGATCTTCACGCCGGCGACTTTGCCGATCGCCATCGGATCGAGTCGCTTCGCGAGGTGGTTCACGTTGGCGGGAATGATGAGCCGCCCGCGGGCGACCTCGTCGCGCACCAGCTCGACCGGAAGCCCTTCCCGCTCCGCGACGCGCTGCATCTGAGGGGTGACGGTGCCCTGGCGGGCAAAATGCATCTGTGTGAGGCAGGTCATGCGGAGCTCCCTTCGCCGGTGCGAACCGGATCAGGTTCAAAGGGTGTGATCTCAGCCCGCCGGGCGTTTCCTACTGGCGGGCACCCCTGTCTCGGGTCAATCTAACGTGGCGCCGTCTCCGTCACACCTCCCGCGGCTTGGGGGGCCCGTAGCGATCGCCGGGCTCGTGCACCTTCTCCCACTCGGACCGGAACGCGAACGGATCGACCCCGCTCGCGCGATCGAGCGCGAGGATGCCATCCAGGTGATCGATCTCATGCTGCAGCAGTTCCGCCATCGGCCCCTCGAGCTCTATGGTGTGCTGCTTGCCCTTCGGGTCGGTGTAGCTCACCGTGATCTGGTAGGCCCGGGTCACGCGAACGAGCAGGTTGGGAAACGAGAAGCAATCGTCCCAGACCAGAAAGTCGTCCCGCCCCACGTCCGTGATCTCGGGGTTGATCATCGTCCAGCGCTGCTTGTCCGTCTGGACGAAAACGATCCGCACCGGCGCGCCGATCTGCGGCGCCGCGAGCGCCCGTCCCATCTTGTATTTCTTCCTGCCGACGGCGAGCGAATCCCGCAGGTCGTCCGCGACGAGCCGCGTCGCGGCGGACTTGGGGTTCTGGACCCGCTCGCAACGGACTCGCAGGATCGGGTCGCCTAGCTGGCGGATGCGTCGTACGGCCATGGGCCGCCAATTTGGGGGTTTGGCGGCGGGGTGCAACTCGCGATAACGTAGAAGCATGGGTTTCGCCGGGGTGGTGCTCGCGGCCGGGGCCTCGGAGCGAATGGGTAGGCCCAAGGCACTCTTGGACTTCCGAGGCCGGCCCTTCGTCGTCCGCATCCTCGAAGCCCTGGAAGCGCTGGACATAAAGACCCGCGTCGTGGTGCTCGGTCCGGACGCCGCACGCGTCCGACCCTCCCTCGCCACCCACGAGTGCGTCATCGTCGAGAACCCCGATCTCGCCGGTGAAGCGATCGGATCGCTACGCGCGGCCCTCGCCGCCCTCGAGCCGATTCGTCCGTCGGGGATTGTGGCGTGGCCGGTGGACTTGCCGCACGTGCGCGTCGCTACCCTGGA
>DATHKX010000165.1:0-3039 GCA_035488835.1 Gemmatimonadales bacterium | reverse complement strand
GATATCATCCGGGGAGACTTCGTCCCGCAACGACGGCACCTCCGGCGCGTCGAGCTCGATGTCGCCGAACTCCGCGCTCGTCGTCTCGAACCCTTCGAGCGTGCCTCCGGCGGTCGTGGACTCGAGCCCTTCGACGAGACTGGTGGACTCGATCTCGAGAGACGTATCGGGCTCGGCCGTCACCGTCTCGAGCAGGCTGTCGGCGACCCCCTCCGGTTCGAGCGCCGGCTCCGGTTCCGGCTTCGGCTTGGGCGGGGCCGGGGGCGGGGGCGGGACGCGCCCCTTCACAGCCAGCTTGTCAGCCGGTGGGGAATCCACGTCGAGGAACACCAGGCTCGACGTCTTCCGGCTGCCGGATTTCGACTGGTCGTCCGGCGGCTTCGCCTTCGGCGGCGCCGCCGTCGGGGCGGCCGGGCGCCGCTCCGGAGCACCGTACATACGCAGGTGCTCTTCCAGGGTCTCGCGCAGGTGTGCACCTTCCGCCGAGATGTCGGCCAACTCCTTCAGAGCGGCGAAGGCGTGCTGGATCTTCCCGACCTTGTGCATCCGCTCGGCGTACTCGACGAAGTTCTGCTTGGCCTCGGCCATGAACCCCTTCGAGGCATACAGCTTGGCGAGCTTGAGGTAGGTGGTCTGCCGCCCCGGCGCGTTGCGCAGCACCTTGTTACACATCGCGATGGCGTTGTTGTGGAAGCCGAGCTCGGCGTACTTATCGACGGCCTGATCGTAGTAGTCGGCCGCCTGAGCCGGGTCTCGGACCTTTAGATACAGGTCGCCGATGCGATTGAAGATGGCGAGGTCGGGGTTCGGATCCCCGTCCTCCTCCTGCCCCTTGAGGACCTGCTGCCACGCCTCGATGGCCCCCTTCGGGTCTTTGGCCTCGAGGCTTCGGGCCTTCTCTTTCTGCTTCTCAAGCTTTGACATGGAGCCCTAAAGATACGGACCCCGCCGGAAGCGGACAAGCGGAACCTCCTGTCCAGACGGCGGTTACGAGCTGTTCACCCATCCAGTACGCCACTTCCCGCCAATCCGACACCCCGCAGCACACGAGGTCGGCGCGAAACCCCGGCGCGATCTGACCGCGATCCGTGGCGAGGCCGAGGGCCGCCGCCGCGTTGACCGTGACCGCGCTCACGACTTCGGCATAGCGCAGCCCCAGCTGCGAGACACCGAGTGCCATCACCAGCGGCAGGCTGACGGTGGGCGACGATCCCGGGTTGAAATCGGTCGCGAGCGCGACCGCCGCTCCCGCCTCGACCAAACGCCGCGCCGGCGCTTGCGTGCGCTTGCCGAGGAACACCATGGTGGCGGGCAGCAGAACGGCGACCGTATCGCTCGCCGCAAGGGCCCGAACGCCGGCATCGGAGATCGCGGCGAGGTGATCCGCCGAAAGGGCGCCGAGGGCTGCCGCCAGCTCGGCGCCCCCCGACCCCTCCAGCTCGTCGGCGTGCAGCTTCAGGGCCAGCCCGCGCCCCTGGGCGGCGGTGAGGATCGTGCGCGTCTCCGCGACGTCGAACACTCCGGGCTCGCAGAACACATCGCATGCCGCCGCCAGGTGCTCGCGGGCCACGGCCGGAATCATCTCCTCGCACACCAGCCGCACGTAGTCGGCGCGGCGGTCACGAAACTCGGGCGGGACTTCATGCGCGCCGAGGAAGGTTGGCACGAGCGTGGCCCGCTCCGTGGTCGCGGTTTCGCGGATGGCGCGGAGCTGCTTGAGCTCGGTCGCCGGGTCGAGCCCGTAGCCCGATTTCACCTCGATCGTCGTGCTGCCATGGGCGAGCAGCGCGCGCACCCGCGCCCGCATGAGCGCCACGAGTTCGCTCTCGCTCCGCGCCCGCACATCCCGCACCGACTGCAGGATACCTCCGCCCCGGGCGGCCACGGTCTTGTAGTCCTCGCCCAGCGCCCGGCGCTCATGGTCCTCGAGCCGCGGAGCGCCGAACACGGCGTGCGTGTGGCAGTCGACGAAGCCGGGAAACAGGACCCCGGCCACCTCCACAACCTCCCCGCCCCGTTGCACGTCGCCCGTTGCCCGCCGCAAGTCCTTGTAGGGGCCCACCGCCGCGATGCGGTCGCCCTCGAGCAGCACCGCCGCATCGTGCAGCACTTCAACCTCGGCCAGCTCCCGGCCCCGGCGCGCCCGCGCCGGGCCCCGGCAGGTGACGACTTGCCGCGCCCCGACGAGCAGCGTGCTCAGTCGGCGGCCCCCCCCTCGCGCATCGGGAGCCGGATCCCATGACGGCGCGCCGCGGCCAGCGCCTCGGGATACCCCGCGTCCGCGTGGCGCGCCACGCCGATACCCGGATCGTTCGTGAGCACGCGCTCGAGCCGCTGCCCCGCCGACGCCGACCCATCGGCCACGCTCACCTGCCCCGCGTGCAGTGAATTCCCGATGCCGACACCGCCGCCGTGATGGAACGAGACCCACCCCGCGCCCGACGCCGTATTGAGCAGGGCGTTGAGGATCGGCCAGTCGGCGATCGCGTCCGAGCCGTCCTGCATCGCCTCGGTCTCACGGAACGGCGACGCGACGGAGCCGGTATCCAGGTGGTCGCGCCCGATGACCACGGGTGCGCTGATCTCGCCCCGCTTCACCAGCTCGTTCAGCGCGCAACCGAACTGCGCACGTTCCCCCTGACCCAGCCAGCAGATGCGCGCGGGAAGGCCCTGGAACGCCACCCGCTCCCGCGCGAGCCGGATCCAGCGATGCAGGTGCTCGTGCTCGGGGAAGAGCTCGAGCACCAGCTGATCCGTGCGATGCAGGTCGCCCGCGTCCCCCGAAAGCGCGACCCACCGGAACGGGCCTTTGCCCTCGCAGAACAGAGGCCGGATGTACTCGGGAACGAAGCCCGGGATTTCGAAGGCGTCGGTGACCCCTGCGTCCCGCGCCTGCGCGCGGATGTTGTTTCCGTAGTCGAAGGTGACCGCTCCACGACGCTTGAGCGCGAGCATCGCCTCAACATGCGCCGCGATACTCGCGACCGACCGCTGCACGTACTCCGCCGGCGCGCTCCGCCGCAGCGCCGCTGCCGCCTC
>DATHKX010000164.1:0-39246 GCA_035488835.1 Gemmatimonadales bacterium | reverse complement strand
GTCGGGGTCCCGCGACCTGGGGACGCCAGCGGTGCGTGCCGTCGTCGCTCTCGCCTGGCTGCCGGTCGCTAGGATCAGCGGCCAACCGGATCCGTCCTTCGCCCTGCGCAGCGACGTAGGCCTCTCCGTCGCCCCCCACGGGTCGCCGCTCAGCTTCACGCTCGGGTATCGCGTGGAGCGATTCCATTTTTCACAGTCCGCCGTTCGCTCAGAGCAGTTCGAGACACTAACGCTCTCAATCGGGGTGCGGGCCCAGCGGGTCGACGGGCGGTGGAGGCTCGGCGGTTAGTTATCTTGCCGCGACTCTAATCCCCGACCGCACATGGACTGGCTGACCGCTCCCGAGACCTGGATTGCCCTCCTCACGTTGACGGTGCTCGAGATCGTCCTCGGCATCGACAACATCATCTTCATCTCGATCCTGGCCGGGAAGCTGCCGCCGCACGAGCAGCGGCGCGCCCGCACCGTGGGCCTCATCCTCGCCATGGTGACCCGCATTCTCCTGCTGCTCTCGCTCACCAGCATCATGCGCTTCACGCGGCCGCTGTTCAGCCCGTTCGGCCACCCGTTCTCCGGCCGCGACCTGATCCTGCTGGCGGGCGGCCTGTTCCTCCTGTGGAAGAGCACTCGGGAGATTCACGACAAGCTCGAGGGTGAGGAAGGATCCCATAACGTGAAGGCCGGTGCCACCTTCGGGAGCGTCATCGTCCAGATCGCCCTGCTCGATATCGTGTTCTCGCTCGACTCGGTGATTACCGCCGTGGGCATGGTCCGGCAGGTCGGCGTCATGATCGCGGCCATCGTCCTCGCGGTGCTCGTCATGCTCATGGCCGCCGGCACGATCAGCGACTTCGTCAACCGTCACCCGACGCTCAAAATGCTCGCCTTGTCCTTCCTGCTGCTCATCGGCGTCACGCTCATCGCCGACGGGCTGGGCCAGCACATCTCCAAAGGCTACGTGTACTTCGCGATGGGCTTCTCGGTGTTCGTCGAGTCGCTCAACCTGCGCCTCGCCCGCAAGGCCGCGCCCGTGCACCTGAAAGAATCGATCACGCCATGACGGTCTGCGGCGTTGGTCGCCCTCAGTCGTGCCCCCCGATATAGAGCCGGATCATCTTCTCCCAGTAGGGCCAGTCGTGCGACCACCCGTCCCAGATCCGCAGCGCGTTGCCGATTCCTTTGCTCCACAGGATTCCCGAGAACTCCTCGTTGTTGCGGTAGGCGGGGTCGTCGCGGCCGATCGCCAAAATGATGTCCTGGCGGCGGAACGCCGCGAGCCGCGCGGCGTCGTGCTCGTGGCGCATGAAGTCGAACGGGTTGCACGCATACACGTCCGGATCGGAATACCCGCCCGTCAGGCGCGTGATGTCGTACAGGCCGGAGAGTCCGATGATGCGGTTCACGAGGTGGGGATGGCGCAGGCCGAAGCACGCCGCCTGGTAGGCCCCGAAGCTCGCGCCCACCGCGATCACGAACCCGTTCGAGTTCTCGCCGGCGCTGAAGGGGATCACCTCGTCCCGCAGGTATCGGTCGTACTGCAGGTGGCGCCGGGCCCGTGCCCCCGGGTGCAGGTGCTCGCCGTACCAGCTCTCTTCGTGCACGTGGTGCAGGCAGAACAGTTGGATCCAGCCGTTCTCGAGGTGCTCGCCGAGCACGCGGGGCCGATGCATCCGGCGGTCGGTCCACTCGGTGTAGCCGCCCAGCGTCGTGGGGAACACCAGGACCCGCGCGCCCGCATGTCCCAGCACCTGGAGCTCCATCTCGCGCCCCAGCGCGGGGCTGTACCACTTGTGGTACGCGTGCTTCACGCCGCCGGCTCCCGCAGCAGGAACGGGAGGGCCTTGCGGAAGCGGCGGCCCCACGCCGACTCGTGGTGCACGCCGCCCTTGTCCTCCACCCAGCGGAAGTCGCGCCGCGGCGCGTAACCCTTCGCCCGGAGCAGGTCGCGCAGCCGGCGTCCCAGCGTCACGGTCTGTTCGCCCTCGCGCAGCCCGACGTCGAGGTACAGCCGGCCTGGCACCCGCGGCGCCCGTGCCACCAGGTCGAGGAGCGCGCCATCGGCAAACCAGAGGGAGGGACTGAGCGCCGCAACGAAGCCAAAAACTTCGGGATACTTAAAGAAAGCGTACAGGCTGATCAGCCCGCCCATGGAGGACCCCGCGATCCCGGTATGACTCCGCTCGGGCAGGGTGGGGAACTGCCCGTCGACCAGCGGCTTCACCGTGTGGGTCACGAAGTCCAGATATCGGTCGCCCGCGTCCACAAACGGGTCATACTCCGCAATCCGTGCGGCGCCCATGTTCGGGATCCCGACCACGATCGCATCGAGGGCGCGCCGGCTCGCCCACGCGAGCGCCTCGTCCACGCCCCACGTTCCGGCGAAGCTCGTGGCCGGGTCGAACAGGTTTTGCCCGTCCTGCATGTAGATGACCGGGTAGCGAGCGTCTGCTCGGGCGGGGGCGGCGGGGGCGGCGGGGACGTGGACGTAGAGGTCGCGCCGGTTGTCGAGCTGCGGGCTGTGGACGGAGGGCAGTACGACGAGGCGGCCCTTCCGGGCGCGCCAGCGCAGCAGGAACCGACGGAGCGCGAGCATGGAATCGACAATCTACGAGCCTCCTGCCGCGCTTGTCACCCGCGCCGCCGACGCGCAGTTTCAGCCCCATGAGCGTGAAAGTGGGTCTCGTCGTCGGTCGGGAGTGGTCGTTCCCATCGAAGTTCATCGAGGAGGTGAACCGTCGCGATCGGGGTGTGGTCGCCGAGTACGCCAAACTCGGCGCCGAGCGGATGGACGGGCCGAGCGCGTACGCCGTCATCATCGACCGCATCTCGCACGAAGTGCCGTTTTACCGCGCGTACCTGAAGCACGCCGTGCTCCAGGGGGTGACGGTCATCAACAACCCCTTCATGTGGAGCGCCGACGACAAGTTCTTCGGCGCGACGCTCGCGACCAGGCTCGGGGTCGCCAGCCCCAAGACGGTCGCGCTGCCGAACAAAGAGTACATCCCGGGAATCAGCCACGAGGAGAGCCTGCGCAACCTGGTGTTCCCGCTCGACTGGGACGCCGTGCTGCGGCACATCGGGCTTCCCTGCATTCTCAAGGACGCGCACGGCGGCGGCTGGAAGGACGTCTTCATCTGCCGGACGCCCGAGGAGCTGCTCCACCACTACGATCACTCCGGGCTCCGGACCATGATCGTCCAGGAGTTCATCGAGTGGGAGCAGTTCGTGCGCTGCCTCTGCATCGGGCAGCACGACGTATTGCCGATCCACTACGACCCCGCGGCGCGGCAGTACCACGTGGATCCCGGCTACCTGGATGCCGCGCTCCGCGACCGCATCGTGCGGGACTCGCTCACCCTGGTGCGCGCCCTGGGATACGACATGAATTCGATCGAATGGGCGGTGAAGGGCGGCGTCCCCTACGCCATCGACTTCATGAACCCCGCACCGGACTTCGACATCAACTCGCTGACCCCCGAGTACTTCGATTGGGCGGTGCGGCACATGGCCGACCTGGCGATCCGGCTCGCCGCGCGCCCGCCGGCGGCGAAGCGAGCGTTTCATTGGCAAGCGCTGTTCAAGGGGCGGGCCAAGCCCCGGTCGAGATGACGTCGCTCGTACAGCGGGCGGTGGACCACTACCACGAGCTCCTGAGCGACGACCTCGCCGGAGAGTCGCACGCGGCGCTCGAGGGGGAGCTGCGGCGCCGGGGCCTGTTCTTCGGGGAGCGGCCGCTGTGCACCGTGCTGCGACCGCGGTTTCTGACACCCGCGCAGTATCGCTTCGTGCAGGAGCGCAGTGCGATTCTGTTGCGGGCGTTCGACCGGGCTTACCAGGCCGCGCTCGAGGACGCCGTGCTGCGCCAGCAGTTCGGGCTCGTCGATTGGGAGGAGGCCTTGATCGAGCGGGATCCGGGTTTTCCTGATGCCAGCCCGACATCCCGCATCGACGCTTTTTATCTGCCCGAGCACGACGTGATGCACCTGACCGAGTACAACGCCGAGACCCCGGCCGGGGCCGCGTATGGCGACGCGCTGACCGAAGCGTTCTTCGCGCTCCCAGTCATGCGGCCATTCCTGCGCCGCTTTGACGTGCGTCCGCTCCCCTCGCGGCACGGCGTATTGCATGCGCTGCTCGGGGCGTATGCAGCGTGGGGCGGCGACCAGCACAAGACGCCGCGCATTGCGATTCTCGATTGGCGCGAGGTGCCGACCTACAACGAGTTCGTCTTGTGGGTGGACTTCTTTCGGGCCCGCGGCCTAGAGGCGCGCATCGTCGACCCGCGGAACACGGAGTTCCACGCGGGGCGAGGGGGGCGTCTCGTGGCGGACGGTGAGCCGATTGACCTGATCTACAAGCGCGTACTGATCAGCGAGCTCGTGGAACGGGGCGGCCCTAACCACCCGGTGATCCGCGCCGTCCAATCCGGCGCGGTGTGCATGGTGAATCCCTTTCGCTGCAAGCTGCTCCACAAGAAAGCGAGCCTGGCGGTGTTGAGTGACGAGCGGAATGTGGGACTGTTCTCGGATGACGAGCGTCAGGCGATCGACGCTCATATTCCCTGGACGCGCGTGGTGGCGGAGCGCAAGACCCGCCATGAGGACCGGACGGTGGAGCTGGTGCCCTTCATCATCGATCAGCGCGAACGCCTCGTGCTCAAGCCGAATGATGCGTATGGTGGAGCGGGAATCGTGCTCGGGTGGGAAGTGGATAGCGCGAGGTGGGAGCAGGCGGTCCGCGTCGCGCTCACTGAGCCATTCGTGGTGCAGGAGCGCGTACCGATTCCGAGCGAGCCGTTTCCGAGTGTCGTCGACGGCCGCGTCGTGTTCGCCGACCGCATTCTGGACACCGCGCCGTTTGCGTACCAGGGGACATACGTCGACGGGTGCATGTCGCGCCTGTCGACCGCTGCTCTCGTCAACGTCACAGCCGGCGGTGGGTCGCAGACACCGACGTTCGTCGTGGAGGCGCGATGAAGCCACCGTCGCTCACGCTCGGCATCGAGGAGGAGTACCAGATCATCGATCCCACGACGCGCGAGCTGAAATCGTACATCACGGAGCTCCTCGCCGGCGATCATCTGGTCCTGGCCCAGGTGAAGCCCGAGTTGCACCAGTCGATCGTGGAGGTCGGAACCACGGTGTGCCGGACGCCGGCCGAGGTCCGGGCCGAGCTCGTGCGATTGCGACGGGACATTATGGGGCTCACCGCCAAGAACGGGCTCCGGATCGCGGCCGCGGGCACGCACCCGTTCTCGTCCTGGACGCAGCAGGAGATCACGCCGCTGGAGCGCTATCTCGGCGTGCGCCAGGACATGGGGGACCTGGCGCAACAGCTGCTCATCTTCGGCACCCACGTACACATCGGCATCGAGGACCGCGAGTTCCTGATCGATGCGATGAACGTCGCGCGCTACGTCCTCCCACATGTCCTGTGCCTGTCCACGAGCTCGCCCTTCTGGATGGGCCGTAATACCGGTCTCAAGTCGTATCGCAGCGTCGTGTTCCGCGGCTTCCCGCGCACCGGCGTGCCCCGGGCGCTCCGGTCGTGGAGTGAGTACACCGAGCTGGTCGACATGCTGACCCGTACCGGGTCCATCCGCGACGGATCGAAGATCTGGTGGGACGTGCGGCCCAACTGGAGCTACCCGACGCTGGAGTTCCGAATCTGCGACGTCTGCACGCGCGTCGACGAAGCCGTCTGCATCGCAGCGATTCTCCAGGCGGTCGTGGCCAAGTTGTGGAAGCTGCGGCGCGACAACATGACCCTCCGCGTGTACCCGGCGGACTTCATCGAGGAGAACAAGTGGCGCGCCGTCCGCTACGGCCTGGACGGGCGGCTCATCGATTTCGGCAAGGGCGTCGAGCTGCCCGCGCGCGACCTCGTGCGCGAGCTGCTCGAGTGGTTCATCGGCGACGTCGTGGACGAATTGGGAAGCCGCAAGGAAGTCGAGTACGCCTACCGGATCCTCGAGGAGGGCTCGAGCGCGGATCGCCAGCTCGCCACTTTCCAGCGCACGGGCGACCTCAAGGCCGTGGTGGACCAGTTGATCGCGGAGACGGCGGACGGCTTGTAGCCGCGGCAGAGCGTCGTTAGCGTTGCGGCATGGACAACCGGCCGATCATCGGCATCACGACACAGACGCTCGAGGCGATCCCGGACCAGCTGCCGCGCTGCTGGGTGATGAGCCAGCGCTACGTCCAGATGCTTGTGACCGTCGGCGCTGTCCCGTGGGTCATTCCGCTGCTCGAGGGCGACGAGGCCACACTCCGCGGGATCTACGAGCGGATCGACGGTCTGTTCTTGCCCGGCGGCGTGGACGTGGACCCGGGCGCGTACGGCGAAGCGCGCGGTCCATACTGCCAGCGGACCGACCCGGCCCGCGACTGGACCGAGCTGCTGCTCGTGCGGTGGGCGCTGGCGGAGGGCAAGCCGGTCCTCGCGGTGTGTCGCGGCGCACAGCTCCTCAACGTGGCGGTGGGCGGTAGTCTCTACCAGGACGTCGGTGTCCAGCACCCGGCGGCGATCAAGCACGACTACTTCCCGACCGGCGGCCGGCGTCGCGACGAGCGCACGCATGAGGTGCGGATCGCCGCGGGCTCGCGGCTCGCCCGGCTGCTTGAGACCGAGGCACTCTCGGTGAACAGCATGCACCATCAGGGAATCGCGCGCCTGGCCCCGGGACTCGCGGCGGTCGCGACCTCCCCCGATGGCTTGATCGAGGGCGTCGAGGCCGACGATGGCCACTTCGTGCTGGGTGTGCAGTGGCACCCCGAAGACCTCGTGGAGGTCGACCCCCGCATGCGCCGACTGTTCGAGGGATTCATCACCGCCGCGGCGCCATGACGCGCTGCGGGGTCGTGGCGTTGGCCGGGAAGCCGAACGTAGGGAAGTCCACCCTCTTGAACGCCCTCGTCGGCGAGCATCTCGCCATCGTCTCCCCCAAGCCGCAGTCCACCCGCCTGCCGGTGGTGGGCC
The DNA here is from genome assembly GCA_035488835.1 of Gemmatimonadales bacterium. Lineage (GTDB taxonomy): Bacteria > Gemmatimonadota > Gemmatimonadetes > Gemmatimonadales > GWC2-71-9 > AG41. Next base: position 32,268 of record DATHKX010000164.1, on the reverse strand, counting down.
TGCTCACGCGGGACGACACCCAGTTCATCTTCACCGACTCGCCCGGGCTGCTCGAGCCCGAATACCAGCTGCACGAGACGATGCGCGCCGCGGCGCTGCGGGCGATCGCGGACGCCGAGGTCATTGCGTACTTGCATCCGCTGTCCGCCTTTCCCGCGCCCCCACTCAAGGAGGTGGCGAAGCTCGACCGCGCGCCCCGGGCGCCGATCGTCACCGTCTATACGAAGTCCGATCTGGTCCCAGCCTCTACCAACCTCCACCAACCTCAACCTCCACCAACCTCCAGCGTCGTCATCTCAGCCGTCACCGGCGCAGGCCTCGACCTGCTCCTCGACACGCTCCAGGCGCAGCTTCCGGAAAGCCCGTTTCACTACGATCCCGACGCGATGGCGACGCAGCCGATGCGCTTCTTCGCCGCCGAGTTCGTGCGCGAGGCGGCCTTCGAGCTGCTGCACGAAGAGCTGCCCTACAGCGTCGCCGTCGAGATCGACGAGTTCCGGGAGGGTCAGGATCCGGTGTATATTCGGGCCGTGGTCTACGTCGAGCGCACCAGCCAGAAGGGGATCGTGATCGGGGAAGGGGGCCGCACCATCAAGGCCATCGGGCAAGCGGCGCGCGGGAAGATCGAAGCTTTGCTGGGGGCGCGCGTGTTCCTCGAGCTGCACGCGAAGGTGCTGCCCAAGTGGCGACGCCAGCTCGCGTCCCTCAAGCGTCTGGGGTACGCCGGGTGAGTCTCGCGCCCGACCTGCTCGACATTCTGGTCTGCCCGAAGTGCAAAGGGCCGCTTGAGCACCGCACCGCGCCCGCCGAAGCCCTGGTGTGTCCTGCCTGCCGTCTGATCTACGCCGTCGAAGACGACATCCCGATCATGCTGATCGACGAGGCGAAGCACTTCTAACCGCCCCTCCGGTCGCGCTTGTTTGACAACCTGAGCATACGCGGCCTAAGTTTAGGCGCGCTCGACCCTTACGTGAGGAGGCAGGTGCGCGGCACGCGCCCGACGATACTCTTCTTCTCGGCGGCTGGTCGCACGGTACCTGATTTCCTGTCACGCTGGGTCAACGGCAAGGGACTGACGATCGTGCCGGTGCCGGACCCCGCCGACGTGGAGCAGCGGGTGCTCCGGTCGCTGCCGCAGCTCGTGGTCATCGACGCGGACGGCGGTCCCCAGGGGCTCGCGCTCTGTGCCCGGCTCAAGGCCGACTCCTACTCGGCCATCGTCCCGTTGGCCGTCCTGACGAGCCGGCACACGACGGACCGCGTGCAGGAGTGGTTCACCGCGGGGGCGGATGAAGTGATCAGCCCGCTGTTCGAGCCGACGGAGCAGGCGAGCCGACTCGACGGGCTCATGACCCGCACCGCGCGCGACGTCGCCGTCAACCCGTCCACCCGCCTGCCGGGCACGACGGAGATCGAGCGCGAGATCCGGCGGCGCATGGAAAACGGCGAGTTGTTCGCCGTATGTTACGCCGACCTGGATCATTTCAAGGAGTACAACGATCGCTACAGCTACAACGACGGCGATCGGGTCATCTATATCCTGTCGCGCATCCTGCACGACGTCGTGAAAGGACTGCTCGGCAACCGCGGGTTTATCGGGCACATCGGCGGGGACGACTTCATCTTCATCATCCCGTTCGACGCGATCCCCGACGTGTGCGGTGAGGTGCTCGAAGTGTTCGACACGCTGATTCCGTACCAGTACAACGAGCAGGACCGCCGCGCCGGGTACTACTTCGGCAAGGATCGGCGCGGCCAGCTCCACCGCGTGCCGCTGATGACGCTGTCGATCGGCATCGTGACCAACCAACACCGCCGGTTCGCGCACCCGGCGCAGGTGAGCGAGCTCGCCACGGAGATGAAGAGCTACGCGAAAACGCAGCCGGGCTCGGTGTTCGTGGTCGACCGCCGCCACGACCCGGAGCTGGACGACGACGGGGGAGGACGCTAGATGAACGTCACCTGTCCGTCGTGCGAGACGGTGTATCGCGTGGACCCGGGCAAGGTCCCGGCGGGGGGCGTGCGCGCCCGCTGTGCAGTGTGCAGCAACGTGTTTCCGGTGAATCAGCCCGGGGGCGCCGGAGCGGCGGCCCCCGTCGCAGCAGCCCAGCGGGCGCACGCTGCTCCGGCGGCCGCCGCTCCGGCGTCCCCCAAGCCACCGCCGCCCGCGCCGCCCGCTCCCGCGCCCCCGCGGGCGCCCGCCATGCCCCGCTTCTCGGGCACCATCGCGGCTCCCACGTCCGCACCGGCGCCCCCCGCGCCCCCGGCCCCGCCGGCCGCGCCGCCGCGCGCCGCACCACCTCCGGCGCCACGCGCCGCCCCCACGCCTGCCGCTCCGCCGGCCGCGCCGACCATGCGACCGGCCGCGCCGCCGGCCGCGCCGGCTCCGCGCACCGCTCCTCCGCCGACACCGCACGCACCGGCGGCGCCGGCCACGCCGCCTGCGCCGGCCGCGCCGGCGGGCGCGGCGCCCGGCCAGCGGCTGTCGGGCCCGCTCCGCCCGGTGAATCCGTTCATGGTGCAGGATCCGAAGCAGAAGGCACGCCGGCTGGCGCGGGCGCTCGTCTCGGATCTCGTGGTGTACCATCCGGAGAAACGCCAGCAGGGACTGCGTGACGGGACGTTGCCGCAGCTCTTCAAGGACGAGATCGAGAAGAGCTGGCAGGAATACGTCGAGCAGGTGGGCGGCGAGATCGCGAAGACCACGCCGTTCTGGGCCGAGGCGCTGAACGAGATTCTCGCCGGGGGGAATAAGGTCTTCTAGGCTGGTGCAGCGGGGTCTAACCTATTAGCTTTCCAAGCAGTTAGAGCCGCCCTCCGCCCGTCGGCGGGCGGCTCATTTCCTACTCAGCCCGAAGCGAGCGCACTGTGGCCCTATCCGATCGTCTTGCCGAATTCGACCGTCGTCTCACCGAGCTGCGGAGCTTTCTTTGACATAGAAGGGAAGACCAAGCGCCTGGCGGAGCTGGAGCACGCCATGGCTGAGGGCAGCGTCTGGGCCGACCAGGAGAAATCGCGGCACGCGGTCCAGGAGATCAAGCAGCTGAAGCGCTGGGTCGATCCGTACCACGCGGTACGCCAGCGGACCGAGGACGCGCGCGCGCTGCTCGAGCTCTCGGAGGGGGAGTCGGACGAGGAGCACGCGCGCCTCGTCGCCGAGATGCTCAAGGGCAAGTCCCTCGAGCAGGAAGCCGACGGCATCGCGGCGCAGCTGGAAGCGCTCGAGCTGCAGAACATGCTGCGGGGCTCGGACGACAACCGTGACGCGCTGCTCACCATCCATTCGGGCGCGGGCGGTACCGAGTCCCAGGACTGGGCCGAAATGCTGATGCGGATGTATACGCGCTGGGCGGAGCGCCACGGCTTCAAGGTCGAGATGCTCGATCTGCTCCAGGGCGAGGAAGCCGGCGTCAAGTCGGCGGAGCTCCAGATCAGCGGGCAATACGCGTACGGGCTCTTGAAGGCCGAAAAAGGCGTGCACCGCCTGGTGCGCATTTCTCCGTTCGACGCGCAGTCCCGCCGGCATACGTCCTTCGCGTCGGTGTTCGTCTATCCGGTGGTGGACGAGGACATCGAAATCGAGATCAACGAAGACGACCTGCGGATCGACGTGTACCGTGCCTCGGGGAAGGGGGGGCAGCACGTCAACAAGACGTCGTCGGCGGTCCGGATCACGCACCTCCCGACCAACATCGTCGTGCAGTGCCAGAACGAGCGCAGCCAATTCAAGAACAAGGCGACCGCGATGAAGATGCTCAAGGCGCGGCTGTACGAGCGCGCCGTGGCGGAGCGCGAGGCGAAGAAGGCGGAAGTGGATAAGCAGAAGGGCGACATCGCCTTCGGGAGTCAGATTCGCTCCTACGTGTTCCAGCCCTACACCATGGTGAACGACCACCGCACCGAGCTGAAGGTGGCGGACGTCCAGAAGGTGATGGACGGCGATCTCGACCCGTTCATCGAGGCGTATCTCAAACGCTTCGGGAGCAAGGCGGCGTGACCGGTTTCGTCGAGGCCGCGCGGCGCGAGAAGCTCGCCGAGCTCGTGAAGCGCGGCGTCGTCCCGTTCGCCTACCGGTTCGACCGCACCGGCACGGTGCAGGCGGCGCTCGAGCGATTCCGCGACGAGGACCCGACGGTCCACCGGCTCGCCGGGCGGCTCATTCTGCTGCGCTCCATGGGCAAGACCACCTTCGGGCATCTCGAGGACCGCTCCGGGAAGATTCAGGTGTACTTCAAGATCGACGCCGTCGGGGCCGAGCAGTACGAGCTCGTGAAGCTGCTCGACTTGGGCGATGTGATCGGCGTGGAGGGTCCGCTGTTTCGCACCCAGACCGGCGAAGTGACCGTGCGGGTGCAGCGCTTCACCTTGCTCACGAAGTCGCTGCGCCCGCTGCCGCTGGGCAAGGAAGACGCGGAGGGCAAGCGGCACGGGGAGCTGTCGGATCCCGAGCTGCGCGCCCGGCAGCGCTACGCCGACCTGGCGGTGCGTCCCGAGGTGCGCGAGGTGTTCCGGCTGCGGGCCCGCGTGGTCAGCTACATCCGGAAGTTCCTCGATGCGCGGGGCTACCTCGAAGTGGAGACGCCGGTGCTGCAGCCCGTGTACGGCGGTGCCTCGGCGCGGCCGTTCATCACGCGCTACGAGGCGCTGGATACGGACGTCTATCTGCGCATCGCCGATGAGCTGTATCTGAAGCGCTGTATCGTGGGCGGGCTCGAGCAGGTGTACGAGATCGGGCATGACTTCCGCAACGAGGGGATGGACCGCTTCCACAATCCCGAGTTCACCATGGCCGAATGGTACCAGGCCTATGCCGACTACGAGGTGATGCTGCAGCTCACGGAGGAGATGCTCTCCGGGATGGTACAGGAGCTGTTCGGCACCACCACGCTCGAGCGGCACGGGGCGACGCTCGACTTCAAGCGGCCGTTCGCCCGCAGGGACTACCACGCCCTCGTGCGCGAGACGGCCGGCATCGACCTGGCGCGCGCGAGCGAGACCGAGCTGCGCGCGGCGCTGCAGCGCAAGGAGGTCGCCGACGTCGAGCAGCTGTCGGGGGCGAAGCTCGTGGACGAGGTGTTCAAGAATTACGTCGAGCCCACGCTGGTCCAGCCGACGTTCGTGCTCGACTATCCCGTGGCGCTGTCGCCGCTCGCCAAGCTCAAGCGCGGCGACCCGACGCGCGTGGAGCGCTGGGAGCTCTTCATCCAGAAGCGCGAGCTTGCGAACGCCTTCAGCGAGCTGAACGACCCCGAGGAGCAGCGCCGTCGCTTCGAGCAGCAGGCGCGGCTGCGCGCGGCGGGCGACGCCGAGGCGCAGCAGCTGGACGAGGACTTCATCCGGGCCCTCGAGTACGGCATGCCGCCCACCGGCGGCGTCGGGCTGGGGCTCGACCGGCTGCACATGATCCTCGCGGACCAGTCGCACATCCGCGACGTCATCCTCTTTCCGATGCTCCGGCCCGAATGATCTCCCGGTTCGAGCTGCACGTCGCCCTGCGCTACTTGCGGAGCCGCCGCGCGTCGCGGCTGCTCTCCCTCATCACCGTCATCGCCGTGGGCGGGGTGACGGTCGGCGTCATGGCGCTGATCGTGGTGCTCGGCGTGATGAACGGCCTCCAGGCGGATCTACGCGACAAGATCCTGGTCGCGAATCCCCATCTCCGGGTCCTGACCTACGGCGAGGGCCTCAAGCTCGACGACTGGCGCAAGGTGCTGGGCGAGGTGCGCCGCGCCCCAGGCGTGACCGCGGCGGCGCCGTTCGTGCTGACGCAGGGCCTCATCTCGGCCGGGCACGACTACGCCGAGGGCGTCGTGGTGTACGGCGTCGATCCCGACACCGCCGGCCGCGCCGTGACGACCTTCGCGCGGCATTTCACCAAGGGCGACCTGACGTTCAAGACCACGCGCTCTGATGTGGAGGGCGGGATCGCCCTCGGCACCCGGCTCGCTTCCAAGCTCACGGCGTTCCCGGGCACCGTCGTCACGCTCGTCGCTCCGGCGGGGGCCAAGTTCAACCCGAGCGTCGGCGCCTACGTGCCCAAGTTCCATCGCTACGAGGTGACGGGGATCTTCGACACCGGCATGTACGAGTACGACAACAGCTACGTCGCGCTCGACCGCCGGGCCGCGCAACGCTTCGCGCAGCTCGACACCGCGGTGACCGGGCTCGAGGTCCGGCTCGCCGAGCCGGAGCAGGCGCAGCCGTTCGGCTTGGCCCTCGAGGCGCGGCTCGGCTACCCGTACCGCGCGCTCGACTGGCAGTCGCAGAACGCCTCGCTGTTCTCGGCCTTGAAACTCGAGAAACTCGCGATGGCGTTCGTGGTGTTCCTCATCTGTGTGGTGGCCGCGTTCAACGTGGTGGGTACGCTCACGATGGTGGTCCGCGACAAGACCCGCGAGATCGGCATTCTGCTCGCGATGGGGCTCAAGCAGGCGTCGATCCGCCGGATATTCCTGGCGCAGGGGATCCTGGTCGGGCTCACCGGCACGGGGCTCGGCGTGGTGCTGGGCCTGGTGCTCGGGGGGATGTTGAATCGCGGCCACTGGATTCCGATCGATCCGTCGATCTACTTCATCGACCATCTCCCCGTGCACACGCAGCCGCTCGATGTCCTGCTCGTGATCGGGGCGAGCCTCGTCATCGCCACCCTCGCCCCGCTGTATCCGTCGATCCAGGCGGCGCGGCTCGATCCCGTCACCGCGATTCGCTACGAATGACCGCGTTGCTCGAGGCTCGGGGCCTGCGCAAGGTGTTCGCCGGCGGCGACGGGCAGCCGCTCGAAGTGCTGCGCGCGGTGGAGCTCGAGGTGCACCGCGGCGAGTTCGTCGCCATCGTCGGCACGTCCGGAGCCGGGAAGAGCACGCTGCTGCATCTGCTCGGCGCCCTGGACCGGCCCACGGGCGGCGATGTCTGGCTCGACGGCTCCCGCTACGCCGACCTGGACGCCAACGCCCTGGCCGAGCTGCGGAACACGAAGTTGGGCTTCGTCTTTCAGTTCCATCATCTCTTGCGGGAATTCTCCGCGCTGGAGAACGTCATGATGCCGCTCCTGATCGGGGGGATGGGGCAGCGCGACGCCCGCTCCCGGTCCGAGGAGCTGCTCTCCCTCGTGGGGCTCGCGGGGCGGATGACGCACCGGCCGGCCGAGCTGTCGGGGGGCGAGCAGCAGCGCTGTGCCGTGGCGCGCGCGCTGGTGCACGACCCCAGTCTGGTGCTCGCGGACGAGCCGTCGGGCAACCTGGATCACGCTAACTCGGACCGGCTGCACGAGGTATTCTTTCGGTTGGCCCGGGAGTACGAGACCGCGGTGGTCGTCGTCACGCACAATCGGCAGCTCGCCGGACGGGCGGATCGGATCCTGATGCTCGAGGACGGTCGCCTGGTGGCGGTCGGATCGGTGGACGCGATACCCTGATGATGTGCGACAACTGCAAGGAGCGCGACGCGGTCATCAACCTGACGCAAGTGGAGCACGACACAAAAGTCACGCTCCACCTGTGCGAGCAGTGCGCGCAGCAGAAGGGTGTCGAGACCGGCGCCTCGGTGCTCAAGACGCCGCTCGGCGGCTTTCTGCAGGGGATGATCGGGAAGGGCGGGAATGTCCTGCCCACGCCCGCCGATGGCCTGCGCTGCGCCGCCTGCGGGAGCACGCTCAAAGACTTCCGGGAGTCGGGACGGTTGGGTTGCTCGCAGTGCTACGACTCCTTCGCGCCGCACCTGCGCGACCTGCTGCGCCGGCTGCACGGCTCCAGCCAGCACGTGGGCGAGCGCTACGCCCCGCCGGGCGCGGAGGGCGCCACCGACCCGCGGCTCCAGCTGCTCGAGCTCAAGGAGCAGCTGCGCCGGGCCGTCGACAACGAAAACTTCGAGCTCGCCGCCGAGCTGCGCGACCGCATCCGGGTGCTCGAATGATCGACCTCTCCCTCCTCCCCGACGGCGGCATGGGCTGGCTCGACGCGTCCGGGCCGAAGGGCAGCATCGTCCTCTCCACCCGCATCCGGCTCGCCCGCAATCTCGAGGGCTACGTGTTCGGCCAGCGGGCCAAGGATGCCGATCGCACCGCGGTGCTGACGCGCGTCGAAGAGGCGAGCGGGGCGAGCGATCTGCTGCAGGGCGCGGTGACCATCCGATTGGACCAGCTGGAGCGCGTCGACCGCCAGCTGCTGCACGAGCGCCACCTCGTCTCGAAGGAGCTCGCGGGGCTGGATCGCGAGGCTCGGCCCCGACCCGGCGCGGCGCTCGTGGTGCAGGGGACGGTGGGGGTGATGGTGAACGAGGAAGACCACTTACGATTGCACGGAATGCGCTCGGGATTCGCCCTGGAGGACGCCTACGCGGATCTCGAGGGGCTAGACGCCGATCTGGGGCGGTTGCTGCCCTTCGCGTTTCACCCCGAATTTGGCTATCTTACCTCCTGCCCCACCAACGCCGGGACCGGACTCCGGGCGAGCGTGCTTATCCACTTGCCGGGCCTCGTCTTGACGAAGGAAGTCGGGAAGGTGTTGCAGGGGCTGGCCCAGGTGGGGCTGACCTTCCGGGGTTTGTACGGGGAAGGCAGTGAGGTCGTCGGGAACTTCTTTCAGTTATCTAACCAGACGACGCTGGGCAAGTCGGAAGACGAGCTGCTGGACCACCTTGGCAAGATCGTCCGGCAGGTGATCGAGTACGAGGAGCAGGCGCGCGACGTGCTGCTGCGCACGGCCCCCGACGAGGTGGCCGACAAGACTTGGCGGGCATACGGGCTGCTGAAGTACGCGCGGAAGTTGACGTTCGAAGAGACCATGAACCTGTTGAGCGGGGTGCGGTTGGGCGTCGGGTTGAATCTGATCCCGAGCTTGAGTGTATACACATTGAACAAGTTGTTGATTTTCACCCAGCCCGCGCACCTGGCGGCACTCGAAGGGCGCCAGACCGGCGATCCGGAGTTGCCTACGGTGCGCGCGACGTATGTACGTCGCGTGCTGGAGACCGAGGCGGCGTGAGGAGGAGGTAGGGGGGAGATGAACGGCTACAACTTCACGGATCGGGTCCGCAAGGTCCTGCAGATGGCGCGGGAGGAAGCCGCCCGGCTGCACCACGAGTACGTGGGGACCGAGCACATCCTGCTGGGCCTGATTCGCGAGGGCGAAGGCGTCGCTGCGGCGGTGCTCACCAACCTGAACGTCGATCTCGAAGAGATCCAGCAAAAGATCGAAGAGACGGTCAAGAAGGGTAAAGCGGCGGCGGCGGCCGGGCCCGACTTGCCGTACACGTCCCGGGCGAAGAAGGTGCTCGAGCTGGCGATGAGCGAGGCGCGCGAGCTGAACCACTCGTACGTCGGCACCGAGCACCTGCTGCTCGGGCTGCTGCGCGAGGAGAAGGGCATCGCCGCCCAGGTACTCACCGACGCCGGCGTGAACCTCGAGCAGGCGCGCGCGGAGACGCTGCGGCTGCTGGGCAGCGAGATGCCCTCGGGGCCGGCCCCGTCCGGCTCCGGCGCGCAGCCGGCGAGCCCCAAGAGCGAGAAAAAGTCGAAGACCCCCGCGCTCGACCACTTCTGCCGCGATCTGACCCAGCTCGCGGCCGAGGGTCAGCTCGATCCCACGATCGGGCGTCAGAAGGAAATCGAGCGCGTGATGGAGATCCTGTCGCGCCGCAAGAAGAACAACCCGGTGCTCATCGGCGAGCCGGGCGTGGGGAAGACGGCGATCGTCGAGGGGCTGGCCCAGCTCATCGCCAGCGGCCAGTGCCCCGATGCGCTGAAGGATCACCGCGTGCTGTCGCTCGACATGGCGGCGGTGATCGCCGGCACCAAGTACCGCGGCCAGTTCGAAGAGCGGCTCAAGGCGATCATCAACGAGATCGCGCAGAACAAGAACATCATCCTGTTCATCGACGAGCTGCATACCCTGGTGGGCGCGGGCGCGGCGGAGGGCGCGGTGGACGCGTCCAACATGCTGAAGCCGGCGCTGGCGCGCGGCGAGTTGCAGTGCGTGGGTGCGTCGACGCTCAACGAATACCGCAAGTACATCGAGAAAGACGGCGCGCTCGAGCGCCGCTTCCAGACGGTGATCGTCGATCCGCCGACGGTGGACGAGACCATCGAGATCCTCAAGGGGCTGCGCAAGCGCTACGAGGAGCACCACCGGGTGATCATCCCGGATGACACCCTCGACGCGGCGGCGAAGCTGTCGGAGCGCTACATCACCGACCGCTTCCTGCCCGACAAGGCGATCGACGTGATCGACGAGGCCGGGGCGCGGGCGCGGCTCGCCACCCAGGTGCCGCCGCCCGAGGTCGCGGCCCTCAAGGCGAAGCTCGAGCACATCAACGGCGACAAGGAGAACGCGGTCCGCGACCAGAACTTCGAGAAGGCGGCCGCGCTGCGTGACCAGGAGCGCGAGCTGCAGGCGGAGATTCGCCGCAAGCAGGAAGCGTGGGAGAAGGAGCGCCAGACGCACCGGCCCACGATCAGCGAGGAGGGCGTCGCCTTCATCGTGTCGCGCTGGACGGGGATCCCGGTCACGCGACTGCAGGAGGCCGAGACGGCGCGGCTGCTCCGCATGGAAGACGAGATGCACGAGACCGTGGTCGGCCAGGACGAGGCGATCGCAGTGATCTCGCGCGCCATCCGGCGCAGCCGGGCGGGGCTCAAGGACCCCAAGCGGCCGATCGGATCGTTCATCTTCTCGGGGCCCACGGGCGTCGGCAAGACCGAGCTCGCGCGCGGGCTCGCCCGCTTCCTGTTCGCCGATACCAATGCGCTGATTCGGGTCGACATGTCGGAGTACATGGAAAAGTTCTCGGTGAGCCGGCTGATCGGCGCGCCGCCCGGCTACGTCGGCTACGAGGACTCGGGGACGCTGACCAAGTCCGTACGGCGGAAGCCCTATTCGGTCGTGCTGCTCGACGAGATCGAGAAGGCGCACCCCGACGTCTTCAACATCCTGCTGCAGGTGCTCGACGAAGGGCATCTGACGGACAACTACGGCCGAGTGATCGACTTCAAGAACACGGTCGTCATCATGACGTCGAACGTTGGCGCCCGCGACATGGTCAAGGGCAAGGCGCTGGGCTTCTCGCAGCCGGACACGCGGGCGACCTTCGACAAGATGGCGGAGAAGGTCAAGGAAGAGATCAACAAGACCTTCAATCCCGAGTTCCTGAACCGGCTGGACGACGTCATCGTGTTCCACCCGCTCACGCGGGAGCACATCGCCCAGATCGTCACGATCCTGCTCAAGGAAGTGCAGCGGCGGCTGGGCGAGGAGGAGCTCACGCTCCGGTTGACGCCGGCGGCCTCGGACTTCCTGGTGGAGCGCGGGTACGATGAGCACTTTGGCGCGCGCCCGCTGAAGCGCGCGATTCAGAAGTACGTCGAAGATCCGCTCTCGGAGAAGATCCTGATCGGCGAGTTCGCGCGGGGCGAAGAGATCGAGGTCGACGCGGCCCCCGACAAGGAACGGTTGGCGTTCCGCGCGCTCTCCGGCTCGAAGGCGTGATCCGCAAGCTTTCCGCCGTCATCTGTGTGGGTTCGGCCGTGCTCGCCCCGCGCCTCGCGCGCGCCCAGGGCGAGGCGCCGAGCGCCGCGTCCGCCGCCGTCGCCCCCGACTCCATCGTCGTCATCGGCCTGCGCCGGGTGGACCGCAAACAGGTGCTCGATCAGAGCGGTCTCACCCCCGGCCGGCCGCTGGGCTACCGCGACGTGCAGCGCGCCATCCAGACCCTCTACGCGACCGGCCAGTTCGACGACGTCCGGGTAGCGCAGGACACCGCGGGCGGGCGCCAGCTCCTGGTCGTGCGCGTGCACGAGCGTCCCATGCTCGTGAAGTGGGCGGTACGCGGCGTGAGCCGCCTCTCCGAGGGCAGCGTGCGCGACAAGGCCCAGCTGACCGAAGGCCGACCGGTCGACCCCGCCGCCGTCGCCCGCGCGCGCGGGCGCATCGATTCGCTGTACCGCGCGCAGGGCTATTACCTCGCCCAGGTGAAGGTCGTCGACGTGTTCGAAGCCGACTCGGCACGGGTGCGGGTCATCTTCGACGTGGATGAAGGCCGGCGGGTCGCCGTGGCGCGCGTGCAGCTCGACGGCAATTCGCACGTCCCGACGGATCAGCTGGTCGGCCAGATGAAAACCCGCCCCGAGGGGTTCTGGTGGTTTCGCTCCGGTGAGTTCGACGACGAAAAGCTGCGCGCGGACCTCCAGGAGCGGCTCCCCAAGTTCTACGGCGACCGCGGTTACGTCGACTTCCAGGTGCTCGACGACACGCTGGTCGTGGACGACACGACCGGCAAGGCGACGCTGGTCGTGCGCGTGAGCGAAGGGGAGCCCTACCGCGTGGGCTCGTTCGAGATCGTGGGGAACCGGCGCTTCTCGACGGCAGAGCTGCAACAGCTGTTCCCGTTCAAGGGCGGGGACCGGACCGGCTTCCTGGGGTTGGGTGGGACCCAGCAGGGGCCGGCCTACTTCAGCCAGCAGAAGTGGGACGACGCGACGCAGCAGATGCGGACCCTGTACTATAACAACGGCTACATCTACGTGAACGTCCGGCCGGAGGTCATCCGCCGCGCGGGCGCCGACGGCAAGCCCGTGGTGGACCTCCGCTGGGCGATCAACGAGGGGCAGCCGGCGATCGTCAACAAGATCGAGATCTCGGGCAACGACGTTACCCACGAGCGGGTGATCCGCGAGGCGATCATTCTCCTCCCGGGCGACGTGTTCCGCCAGGACGCGCTGATCCGGTCGTACCAGAACATCTCGAACCTCGGCTTCTTCCAGCAGCCGCTGCCGTTTCCCGACACGCGCCCCGCCAACGATCAGGGTGACGTGGACGTGATCTTCCGCGTGACCGAGAAGCACACCGGCAACATCAATTTCGGCGCCTCGGTCGGGCAGGGCACCGGGGTGGGCGGGTTTCTCGGGCTCGACGAGCCGAACCTGTTCGGCCAAGGGAAGAAAGGCCACTTCCAGTGGCAGTTCGGGAAGAATATCAGCGACTTCGCCGTCAGCTACACCGATCCCGCGATTCGGGAGTCCCGCATCTCGGGGACCCTCGACGTTCACAATACCCGGCTGCGCTACACGATCGCGGACCTCGGCACGCTGCGCCGCCGGGGCGCGAGCCTCCAGTTCGGGTTCCCGGTCTTCAGCGATCGCTATACGCGGTTGTTCGTCTCCTACGGCATCGACGACCAGAGCTTCACCGGCTCGAGCACCGGCCTCGCCGCGCTGCGGTGCAACAACTGCATCCGCTCGACGTTCGGCGTATCGCTGCTGCGGGACACGCGAATCGATCTCCCGTTCCCGACGGGCGGAACGATGCACTCGATCGGGATCTCGCAATCGGGCGGTCCGCTCGGCGGGTCGGGCAACTTCCAGCGGTTGGATCTCGAGGGTCGCTGGTACGCCCCGCTCGGCCAGCTGGGTGGCGCGGCCAGCACGTCGCCCGTCCGGTTCGTGATGGGGCTCTCGACGCGGTCCGGACTGGTGTTCGGCAACTCGCCGTTCTTCGACCAGCTGTTCACGATGGGTGGCGTGCAGTACGGCATTCCCCTGCGCGGCTACGACGAGTTCGCGATCACGCCGCACGGCTACGACCCGAACGCCGTCAACGGGCAGGCGACCGCCGCCTCGTTCGGCAAGGCGTACCTCGCGATGACCGGCGAGGTGGGGGCGCGGTTGTCGCAGATGTTCTACCTGTCCGCGTTCTTCGACGCCGGCAACGTGTGGGCGAACGCCGGCGAGTTCGATCCCACCCGGCTGCTGCGGGGCGCGGGGCTGGGAGTGAGCATCATCTCGCCGCTCGGCCCGATCGGCATCGACTGGGCGTACGGCTTCGACCGCACCGACGAGTTCGGGCGGCCCGCACCGGCCTTCAAGCTGCACTTCAAGCTCGGCAACTTCTTCTGATCGGAGCGCCCGCGCTCCGGCGCGGCGCCTGGACCAGCATTTTTTTTCTTGGGGAGATCGTTTATGAGGCGTGTGGTGACAGTGTGGGCGTGGATCGGGCTGCTCGCGGTCGCTCCGGCCGCGACCCAGGCGCGGGCACAAGCGCAGCCGGGGCCCAAGATCGCGTTCATCAGCTCGCAGCAGATTCTCGAGCAGACGCCCGGGTACGCCGCGGCCGAATCCACGTTCAAGAAAGAGTATCAGGGCTTTCAGGACGAGGCTCAGAAACTAAAGCAGCAATTCGACTCGGCCGTCCAGACGTTCGAGAAGCAGTCCATTGCCCTCTCCTCCAGCGCGAAGCAGGCGAAGCAGAAGGAGCTCCAGCAGCTGCAGCAGCGTCTGGAGCAGCGCTCCAGCGAGCTCCAGGACAAAAGCCAGCAGCGCCAGCGCGAGCTGATCCAGCCGATTCAGGCGCGCGTCAACGCCGTGATCCAGGGGCTGCGCGCCGAGGGGAATTACGCGCTGATCTTCGACGCGGACTCGCCGACCAGCAACATCGTCGCCGCCGACCCGAGCCTCGATATCACCCCCAAGGTGATCGAGCGGCTGAAGCAGGCGAAGTAGGGCGCGCCCAGCCCGTGCGCGGCCGGCCGGCGTCGGAAGGCACAGCGGGCGGCGGGGGGGCCGGCGGGCGGGAGGCGGGCGCCGCGCGGCGCATCAGCGCGCGCGAGATCGCCGCGCTGACGAACGGGCAGCTCGTGGGCGGCCCCGACGTGACCGTCTCCGGCGTCGCGCCGCTCGATCGTGCCGGCCCCGACGACCTCTCATTTCTTGCCGCGAAGCGCTATCTCCAGTATTTTCAACAGTCTAGCGCGGCGATCGTGCTCTGCAAGCCGGGCCTGGTACCGGAGGACGCCGGAGCAGGGCCGGCGTGCCGCGTGGTGGTGCGCGACCCGCACGTCGCGTTGCTCGCGGTCATCCCGGTGCTCTACCCCGAGCCCGCCTGGCAGCCCGGCATCCACCGGACCGCGGTGATCGGGGAAGGTGCCGTCTGGCAGGATCCGGTGGCGATCGGCCCCTACGCGGTGCTCGGCCGGGGCGTGCGGCTGGGCAAGAACGTGCGCATCGGCGCGTCGGTGGTGCTGGGAGACGGTGTGGCGCTCGGCGACGACGTGCAGCTGCTGCCGCACGTGGTGTGCTACAGCGGCACGGTCGTGGGCGACCGCGTCATCCTGCACGCGGGCGTACGGCTCGGCTCGGATGGCTTCGGCTACGTCCCGGGGAAGAACGGCGAGATGCCGCGGAAGATGCCGCAGGTGGGCCGTTGCATCATCGGAGACGACGTGGAGATCGGGGCCAACACGACGATCGATCGCGGCAGCGTGGACGACACGGTGGTCGGCCCGGGAACCAAGATCGACAACCTGGTGCAGATCGGGCACAACTGTCGGATCGGCGCGCGCTGCCTCATCGCGGGCCAGGCGGGGATCGCGGGCAGCACGCACGTCGAGGATGACGTGTTTCTCGCCGGCCAGGCGGGACTCGCGGACCACGTGACGATCGGGCGCGGCGCCCGCGTCACAGTGCAAGGGGGCGTGATCGGGGACATCGAGCCGGGCGCCACGGTGTCGGGCTACCCGGCGCGCAACCATCGGGAGTTCCTGCGGGCCCAGGGCGCGCTGTACCGGCTCGCGCACATCGTGGACGACCTCGAGGCGCTCGTGCGGCGGACCGATGAGTCCCAGCGCTAGACGCGGCATCCGGAAGAAGACCGCCGTCTCGGGCACGGGCCTCCACACCGGGGCCCACACCGAGGCGACCTTTCTGCCCGCGCCAGCGGGGCAGGGGATCGTGTTCCGACGCGTCGATCTCGCCGGCAAGCCTCAGATCCCGGCGCTCCTGTCGGAGGTCGAGGCAGTCGAGCGCCGCACCGCCATCGGCAAGGGCGAGTCCACGATCCACACCGTGGAGCACCTGCTCGCCGCGGTGGCGGCGCACGAGATCGACGATCTCACCGTCGAGCTCTCGGGCCCCGAGCCGCCGATCCTGGACGGCAGCTTCCAGCCCTACTTCGAGGCGCTCGAGCACGCCGGCCCGACGGAAACGAGCGGCGAGGCGCTGGTGCTGACGGTCCCGGCGCCGTTCACCGTGAGCGAGGGCGACTCCAGCTACATCGTGGCCCCGGCGAAGGAGCTGCGGCTCACCGTAACCATCGAGTGGCCGCATCCCCTGATCGGACGCCAGGCCGGGAGCTTCACGGTGACCCCACAGGCGTTCGCGCGGGAGCTCGCGCCGGCCCGGACGTTCGGGTTCACGAGCGAGGTCACGGCGCTGCAGGCGAAAGGCTTGATCAAGGGGGCGTCGAGCGCCAATGCGATCGTGCTGGACGAGCGGGGTCTCGCCAACGGGGGCGAGCTCCGCTGGCCGGACGAGTTCGTGCGCCACAAGGCGGCCGACATCCTCGGCGACCTGGCGCTCACGGGCGGCCGGGTGCGCGCGCACATCGTCGCGACGCGACCCAGCCACGGCGGCAACATCGCCCTGGCGCGGGCGCTGACGCGCGCGGCGCAGCGCGGCGGCGCGCCCAAAATGGATATCGGCCGTATCATGGACGTCCTGCCGCATCGCTATCCCTTCCTGCTCGTCGACCGGATCATCGAGGTCGAAGGGCAGCAGCGCATCGTCGGCATCAAGAACGTCACCATCAACGAGCCGTTCTTCCAGGGGCATTTTCCGGGACATCCGATCATGCCCGGGGTGCTCATCATCGAGGCGATGGCGCAGGTGGGGGGTATGCTCCTGATGAGCTACTTCGAGGGGCAGAACGTCGAGGACAAGGTCGTGTACTTCATGTCACTCGACAACGTGAAGTTCCGGCGTCCCGTCGTCCCCGGGGACCAGATCCGCTTCGAGCTCGACATGGTCCAGTTCCGCGGCAAGACGTGCAAGATGAAAGGCGTCGGCTACGTGGACGGGCAGATCGTCGCCGAGGCGGACATGATGGCGTCGGTGGTGGACCGGTGATCCACCGGACCGCGCTGGTCGACCCCACCGCCCACATCGAGGGCGACGTCACCGTCGGTCCCTATGCCATCATCGGGCCGCGCGTCACCGTGGGCGAGCGCTGTCACATCGCCGCGCACGCGGTCCTCGAGCGCAACGTCAAGCTCGGCCACGGGGTGAAGGTGGGCTACGGCAGCGTGCTCGGCAACGACCCGCAGGACCTGAAGTACAAGGGAGAAGACACCTGGGTCGAGGTGGGCGACACGACCGTCATCCGGGAGTACTGCACGATCAACCGCGGGACGCAGGCGACCGGCAAGACGTCCGTCGGGCAACGCTGCTTCCTCATGTCCTACGTGCACCTGGCGCACGACTGCCATGTGGGCAACGACGTGATCATCGCCAACGCGGTCCAGATGGCGGGGCACGTGACCATCGAGGACCGCGCGATCATCTCCGGGCTCGTGCCGATCCACCAGTTCGTGCGGATCGGCACGTTCTCGTTCGTGGGGGGCGGCTCGCGCGTGAACCAGGACGTCCCGCCCTACACCAAGGCCGTGGGCAACCCGGTTCACCTCTACGGCCTGAACTCCGTGGGCCTGCAGCGTGCCGGGTTCTCTCCCGACGTGAAGCTGGCCCTGAAGCGCGCCTACCGGCTGCTGTTCAATTCCGACATGACGGTGAGTCAGGGAATCGCCAAGGCGCGCGCCGAGCTGCCGCAGATTCCCGAAGTCGAGAACTTCCTCAAGTTCATCGAAGGGTCGCAGCGGGGAGTGCTGGTGTGACCGCACCGCCGGTGCGGGTGGGCGTCATCGGCACCGGTGCGCTCGGCTTCCATCACGCGCGGCTGCTGCGGCGCATGGCGGGCGTCTCCTTTGCCGGGATCTACGACAAGAATCCCGCGCGCGCCGCCGAGGTGGCGAAGCAGCTCGAGACCGTGGCGCACCCGGCCCTCGCGGCGTTGCTGGAGCGCGTGGACGCGGTCACGGTGGCGGTCCCGACGCCCGCGCACGTGGACGTCGGAATGGCGGTGCTGGAGCGCGGTATCGCCGTCCTCATGGAGAAGCCGCTCGCCGACACGGTCGCGGGGGCGGAGGCGCTGGTGCGCGGCGCCGCGGCGCAGGGCACGGTGCTCCAGGTGGGACACGTGGAGCGGTTCAACCGGGCGGTGCGGGCGGCCGCCCCCTACCTCGACGAGCCTCGGTTCCTGCAGATCGACCGGCTCTCCCCGTTCCAGCCGCGCGGCGCCGACGTGGCCGTGATCCTCGACCTGATGATCCACGACTTGGATCTCGTGCTGGAGCTCGTGCGCGCCCCGGTGACCGATGTGCGCGCCACGGGGGTCGCGATCCTCACGCCACACGTGGACATCGCCAACGCGCGCATCGAGTTTGCCAACGGCGCCATCGCGAATCTCACGGCGAGCCGCGTGTCGCGCGAGCGCACCCGCAAGCTTCGGATCTTCCAGCCGACCGGCTACTGCTCGCTCGACCTGGCTCAGGGGAGCGGGGACTTCTTCCGGCTGAAGCCGGGCTGGCAAGGCCTCGGTGCGACCACGCTCGAGCAGATCGTTGACCACGTACGGCTCGAGGCCCCGGAAGCGGAGCCGCTCAAGCTCGAGCTCGAGAGCTTCTTGCGCGCCGTGCGCGGCGAGGAGGACGTCGTCGTGTCGGGCGCCGCCGGGGCCCAAGCCCTGGCCCTCGCGTTCCGCGTCGCCGGCGCCATACAGGCGTCGCCCCTCGCTCCTCCCCCCCCGGCTCCCCTCGCCGCCTCGCGGCCGTGAGCCGCGCGCCTCGCTTCTACATCTCGGCGGGCGAGCCGTCGGGGGACGCGCACGCCGCCGCGGTGGTCACTGCGCTGAAGCGCCGTCTTCCCGGGGTCAGCGTCGAGGCGTTCGGCGGCCCCGACCTCGAGGCCGCGGGCGCGTCCGTGCTGGACCGCATGGAGCAATTCTCCGTGGTAGGGTTCGTCGAGGCGTTGTGGAAGCTGCCGGCCCACCTGCGCCTGCTCGGGCGCGTCCGTCTCGCCCTCCGGGCCCGGCGCTACGATCTCGTGATTCTCGTCGACTATCCCGGCTACCATTTGCGCCTGGCGGCGGAGGCCGCTGCCGCCGGCATCCCGGTCCTCTACTATATCGCGCCCCAGATGTGGGCCTGGGCTCCGGGCCGCGTGCGGAAGCTGGCTGCGGTGCGACGCCTCGCGGTCATCCTGCCGTTTGAAGAGGCGTTCTTTCGCGAGCGCGGCGTGCCGGCGACGTTCGTCGGGCATCCGCTCAAGGACCGGACGCCGCCGCCCCCGCGGGCGGACGCCCGGCGCCGCCTCGACCTGGACCCCGCGCGGCCGGTGCTCGGCCTCTTCCCGGGGAGCCGCGCGCAGGAAGTGAAACGACTCTGGCCGGCGTTCCGCGATGCGGCGGTCCGAGTCCTCGCCGCGCGCCCCGACGTACAGGTCGTCACCGCCGGGACGCCGCGCGGCCGCTATCCCGCCCCCGGTGCCATCCGCCTCCACATGGGAGATCCGCTCACCGTGTTCGCGGCTGCCGACGCCGGTCTCTGCAAGTCGGGGACGACCACCCTCGAGGCAGCGCTCGCCGACGTGCCCATGGTCATCGCGTACCGTCTCAACCCGGTCTCGTTCGCCATCGCCATCCGCATGCTCCAGGTGCCCCACGTCGGTCTCGTGAACCTGATTGCGGGGCGAGAGGTGAGCCCCGAGCTGCTTCAGGGCGCGGTGACCCCCGGCGCGCTGGCGAATGCCGTGCTGCCGCTGCTCGACCCCGACAGCGACGCCGCCCGCCGCCAACGGGAGGGATTGGAACTCGTACGACAGCGGCTGGGGCCGCCGGGAGCGGCGGACCGCGTGGCCACGCTCGCCTTGGAGCTGGCGGGGTGAAGCTCGGCCGGGCCGAGCCCCTGGTGACGGCGCTCGTGGCGGGACTCGTGCGCTTGCTCGCGGCGACCTGGCGGTACCGCGTACAGGGGTGGGAGCACGTTGCCGCCGCTCGAGCGAGCGGGCGGCCCGTGATCTACGTGCTGTGGCACAGTCGCATCCTTCCGCTGTTGTACCACCGGCGTGGCGAAGGTGTGGCCCTCCTCATCAGTCGTCATCGCGACGGCGGCTACCTCGCCGAGCTGTCCGAGCGCTGGGGGTACCGCGTGGTGCGCGGGTCCTCGCGGCGCGGGGGGGAGGCGGGTCTGCTGGGGCTCGTACGCTACCTGCGCCAGGGCGGGGAAGTCGCCCTCACCCCCGACGGCCCGCGCGGGCCGGCAGAGCGGATGAAGCCCGGCGCGCTGGCCGCGGCGCAACACGCGAACGCGCTCGTGATCGCTGCGGGCGCCCAAGCCTCATCCGCGTGGTGGATCGAGTCGTGGGACCGGTTCTGCCTGCCCCGACCGTTCGCCAAAGTGGCGATCGCGTACAGCGCGCCATTCGGCGTGGAAGTGGGAAAAGACGCGCTGCGTCGCGCCATGACGGTAGCGGAGCGGGCGCTGCACGCGGTGACGTACGGCGGGAACGAGGCACCACGGCCGGAGAGGACGGACGGGTGACTGGGACCCAGGTGGTGCACTGGCTGTGGGGTAGCTCCCGGTCCGCCCGGGTGGCTCGCGTGCCGCTCATCCCCCTCGCGGGTGCGTACTGGGCCGTCATGAAGCTGCGTGCGGCCCGGGACCGCGCCGACGCCGTACGCCTCCCCCTCCCGACGATCGCCGTCGGGAATCTGTCCGTCGGCGGTACGGGGAAAACGCCGCTCGCAGCCTGGATCGCGGCCTACTGTGTGACGCGCGGCCGCACGCCCGGCATCCTGCTCCGCGGCTACGGTGGGGACGAGCCCCTCGTCCATCGGCGCCTTGTGCCGCGGGCGGTCGTGGTGGCCAACCCCGATCGGGTGGCGGGCGCGGTCGCCGCGCGCGCTCAGGGCGCTCAGGTGCTCGTCCTGGACGACGCCTACCAGTTGCTGGGGGTGGGGCGGGATTTGAACATCGCGGTCGTGAGCGCGGAGAGCGCTGCGGGATCGCCCTGGCCATTACCCGCGGGGCCGTGGCGCGAGGGCCGGGATGCCCTGGGCCGGGCCGACTTGATGGTCGTCACCCGGAAATGGGCGTCGGCGGAAATGGCTGGAGCCCTGGCGGACCGGCTGGGTCGAGGGAGGAAGGGGGTGCCGGTCTGCACGGCGTGGCTGGCGGTCAGTCATCTCGAGGGCATGCGGTCCGGAGGACGCCAGGAGCTTGCGGTGCTCGCGGGGCGCCGGGTGGTGGCGGCTGCGGGCATTGCCGACCCGGAAAGCTTCGCGCAGCAGCTCGGGACGGCTGGCGCGAGCGTGCAACTCGTGGCGTACCAAGACCATCACGCCTATCGCCCGGCCGACCTCGAACGCCTCGTGCAGGCCGCCGCCGGGGGGGATTATGTTGTAGTCACTGAAAAGGACGCGGTGAAGCTTCGGCGACAGTGGCCCGGGAGTGCGGTCGAGCCCCTCGTCGCGGTGCTAGCCGTCCACTGGGAACGGAACGGCCGGGCGCTCGAGCAGGCGGTGGACGCCGTGCTCGCCCCGGCCGGCCGTGCCTGAGACCCGACCTCCACGAGCGCCACTTGAGCGAACCTGCGATCAAGCCCCAAGGTCACATCGGTATCCGGCCCGACAAGGACACGTTCCTCGCGGAGGAGAACCCGTTCGAGGCGATGATGGAGCGCTTCGATCACGCGGCGCAGCTGTTGAACCTCGATCCGGGCCTCTACAAGGTCCTCCGCAACCCCGAAAAACAGATCATCGTGTCCCTCCCCGTGCTGCGCGATTCGGGCGAGCTGGATGTGTACACGGGCTATCGGGTGCTGTACAACACGTCCCGCGGGCCGGCCAAGGGCGGTATCCGGTTCGATCTCAACGTCACGCTCGAGGAAGTGAAGGCGCTCGCTGCGTGGATGACGTGGAAGTGCGCGCTCGTGAACATCCCGTTCGGAGGGTCGAAGGGCGGGGTCGTGTGCGATCCCACCACCATGTCGATGGCCGAGCTCGAGCGGGTGACGCGCCGCTACACCGCGAGCATCATCGAAGTCCTCGGCCCCGACTCGGACGTGCCGGCCCCGGACGTCAACACCAACGAGCGCGTGATGGCGTGGATCATGGACACCTACTCCATGCATCACCGTCATACGGTGACGGCGGTCGTGACGGGGAAGCCGGTGGAGATGGGGGGCTCGTTGGGGCGGCGGGAAGCGACGGGGCGCGGGTGCATGTTCGTGACCCGGGAGGCGCTGGCCAAGCTGGGGATGAGTCTCAAGGGTGCACGGGTGGCCGTGCAGGGATTCGGGAACGTCGGGTCGGTGGCCGCGGACCTGATGGCCAAGGAAGGGGCGATCATCGTCGCCGTCTCGGACAAATCGGGCGCGGTGTACAACCCCCAGGGGCTCGACATCCCGGACATGCTCAAGTGGGTCAAGGAGCATCACCAGCTCGCCGGTTATCCCAAGGGCGAGCCGATGAACAAGGACGCGCTCCTCACGGTGGAGTGCGACGTGCTGGTGCCCGCGGCCACGGAGAACGTCATCACCCGTAAGAACGCTCCGCAGATAAAGGCGAAGATCATTTGCGAGGGCGCAAACGGTCCCACCACCGCTGCCGCCGACGAGATTCTCGAGAAGAAGGGCATTTTCGTCATTCCCGACATTCTGGCGAACGCCGGCGGCGTGACCGTGAGCTATTTCGAGTGGGTCCAGGACCGCGGCGGCTACTTCTGGGACGAGGACACCGTGAACCGGCGCCTCGAGAGCATCATGGTCCGCGCCTTCAACGAGGTCGCGGCCACCGCGGAGAAGTACAAGGTGAACACCCGCATCGCCTCGTACATCGTCGCCGTCGATCGCGTGGCGGCGATGCATCGGCTGCGTGGGATGTATGCCTGATGCGGTACCGCGTCGTCGCGGTGGGCCGCGTGCGGGACGCGGCGCTCCGCGCGGCCTGTGACGGGTACCTCGAGCGACTCCGCCACTACACGCGGGTCGAGGAACGGGAAGTGAGGGACGAGGCGCGACTCCTCGAGGGTGTGCCTGAGGGGTCGCGCCTCGTCGCGCTGTCCGAAGGGGGAGAGCAGTGGACGTCGGGGCAGCTCGCCGACTGGACGGCGCGCTGGGAGCTGGACGGGCGGGACGTGGCCTTCGCGATCGGCGGCGCGGATGCGCTCCCGCCCGCCGTGCTCGAATCCGCCGAGCGGACCTGGAGCCTGTCCCGGCTGACGTTCCCGCACGAGCTGGCCCGGGTGATCGTGTACGAGCAGCTGTACCGCGCGTACACCATCCGCCGGGGGGAACCCTACCATCGCGGATCCTGACCTGACGCCGGCGGACCGGGCCGCCCTGCTGGCACTGGCACGGGCGACGCTGGAAGCGCACCTCGCGGGGCGGCCGCTGCCGCCGCTGTGCGCCGTACCCGGGGCGGCGCTGACGCGCGGGGCCTTCGTGACCCTCACCGAGCGGGGTGCGCTGCGTGGCTGTATCGGCCACATCGCGGCCGATCGCGAGCTCGGCGCCGTGGTGCAGGAGATGGCGATTGCCGCGGCGCGGGATGATCCCCGATTCGCCCCGGTCAGCCGCGAGGAGCTGCCGTCCCTCGCCCTCGAGATCTCCGTCCTGACCGAGCGCACGGTGCTTCCCGCGCCCGTGGATGCGGCGCGCGTGGTGGTCGGCCGGGACGGGTTGATCGTGCGACGCGAGCAGCTCATCGCGCTGCTCCTCCCCCAGGTGGGGCGAGAGTATCATTGGGGACCCGAAGCGTTTCTGGCGGCGACCTGCCGCAAGGCCGGGCTGCCGCCGGACGCCTGGCAGGAACCGGCGACCGAGGTGTTCACGTTTCAAGCGGACGTGTTCGGAGAGACAGAGGCCGGGTGATACCGAAGATCGTCACTACTCCCATTGCGCCGCTCACCGTCCCCGAGCCCCGGGTCGCACCGCGGCGGGTGGCACCGGACGTGGTCGCGGCCGCGCTCCCGGGAGCGGCGCGCGATCGGCTCGCGGCGGGCGAGGTCCTGGTCGTCACGACCGGCCAGCAGCCGGGGCTCTTTACCGGGCCGCTCTACACCGTCTACAAGGCGCTGTCGGCCATCGCGCTGGCGCGGCGCCTGGAGCGGGAGCGCCGGGTGCCCGTCGTGCCGGTGTTCTGGGTGGCTGGGGACGACCACGACTTCGCCGAGGCGAACCACGCCTGGTTCTTGAACGCCAGCGGTGAGCTCGTGCAGATCGTCCTGCGCGAGCGCGCGGCGGATGCGCCGCTCGTCCCCGTCGCCCGCGAGCCCTGCGGTCCGGAGATCGTCGCGGCGCTGGCCCAGCTCAGGGAGGGCACGCCCGAGACCGAATTCAAGGCCGGCGTGATCGAATGGCTCGAGCGCTGGTACCGGCCCGAGTCCACGCTGGCGGACGCGTTTGCCGGGGCGCTGGACGCGGTGCTGGGGCCCCGAGGGCTCGTGGTGCTGCGCGCGTACGACGCCACCGCCAAGCGGGCAGCCGCCCCCTGGGTCCTCAAGGGGCTCGACCTCACACTCCCGGACGGCTACACGCCCGTGTTGGTGGAGGCCCGCCAGGGCCGCGACCGGCTGCAGCGCGACGGCGACGGGTTCGTGACGCGCCGCAGCGGAGAGCGCTTCACCCGCGCGGAGCTCGAGCGCGTCGCCGTCGAGGCACCGGAGCGGCTCTCGCCCAACGTGCTGCTTCGACCCGTGGTGGAGGCGGCGCTGCTTCCCACGGTGGCCTACACGGCGGGACCGGCGGAGCTCAAGTACCTCCAGGACGCCGTGCCGCTGTACGGCGCGCTCGGCGTGACACGCCAGCCTCCGGTGCCGCGCTGGTCGGGCGTGATCGTGGAGGGTCGGGTAGAGAAGCTGATGGAGCGTCACGGGATCGATCTCGCGGCGTTCGATGGCAAGCCGGGCGAGCTCGAGGCTCGCCTCGTCCGGCACGAGTTGCCGCCGGAGACCGTGGCGACGCTCGCGGCGCTGCGCAGCGGGCTCGAGGAGCAGTACGGCCACCTGCTCCAGTCCGTCGTGAAGATCGACCCGACGCTGGAGCGGACCATCGAGTCCGCACGCAACGCGGCGCTCGCGGGCGCGCAGACGATCGAGAAGAAGCTCGTCGCGAGCCTCAAGCGCCTCGAGGGCGAGACGCTGGTGCGCCAGATCGCCCGCGCTCGTGCGGCCGTCTATCCGGCGGGGCAGCCGCAGGAGCGCGTGCTCACGCTCCCGTCGTTCCTCATTCGCTACGGGCCCGGCCTCGTCGACGCACTGGAGCAAGAGGTGGCGCGCTGGGCGAGCGCTTCGTAGAATCCTTCCATGTGGGTCTTCGTCGTCGTGCTGCTCGTGGCCCTGATGATTCCCATCACCGCGATCCTGCTCGATTCACCGCTGGGGCGCTCGTTTGCGCGGCGGCTGGAAGGTCAGGGAGACGGAGGGGGGGCGGGGAGCGGGGTGGGGGTGCGCCAGCTGGAGCAGCGGGTGGAAACGCTGGAATCGGACCTCGCGGACCTGAACCGCTCCATCGCCGGCATGCGTGAGGAGCTGCAGTTTGTGCAGCGCCTGCTGGAAGACCCCAGGAAGAAGCGTCCGACCTGACCGCGTCACAGCCGGCCGCCCCGCGGGGCGGGGGAGGGCGCCACGCGGCACAGGTCGCCGCTGGCATCTTCCTGACGCGCGTGCTCGGCTACGTGCGCGAGCGCGTGTTCGCGCACTACTTCGGCAACGACAGCATCCCCGCCGACGCCTTCCGCGCCGCGCTCCGGATCCCGAATACCATCCGCAGCCTGCTGGGCGAAGGCACGCTCTCGGCGTCGTTCATTCCCGTGTACGCCGCGCTCAACGAGCGGCCCGACAAGGCGGCCGCGCGATCGCTGGCGGGGGCAATTCTCGGGTTGCTGTTACTTGCCTCGGGCGTGCTCGCCCTGCTCGGTATCGCGCTGGCGCCGGCGATCACCACCCTGATCGCGAAGGGATTCGACGAGCCGCGCCGCCAGCTCACCATCACGCTCGTGCGCATCCTGTTTCCGATGACTGGGCTGATGGTGGTCTCGGCGTGGTGTCTGGGCATTCTCAACACGCACCGCCGCTTCTTCCTGCCGTACGCGGCACCGGCGCTTTGGAATGTCGCGGGGATCGTGGCGATGCTCGCCGCCGGCACCTGGTTCGCGAACCACAGCCTGCCGCTCGACGTCCAACTGCATCGCCTGTCGCTGGCCCTTGCATGGGGTACGGTGGCGGGGAGCCTGCTCCAGATCGGGGTGCAGCTGCCCGCGTGCTGGAGGCTGCTCCAGGGCATCCCCCTGCGGCTCTCCACCTCGCCCGAGGGGGTGGGGAGCGTGCTGGTGGCGTGGCTCCCGCTGCTCGTTGGCGCAGGGGTCGCGCAGCTCTCCGGGCTCATCGACACGCTGCTCGGCTCCTTCAGCGGGCCAGGGGGCGTCTCGGCTCTCGGCTACGCCCAGCTGATCCAGGTCCTGCCGATCAGCCTGTTCGGTGTCTCGGTCACCGCGGTGTCGCTGCCGGAGCTGTCGCGTGAGGCGGCCGCGGGAGGAGGAGGTCCCGCGCCCAACGAGCAGTTGCGAGCGCGGATCGCCGTCGGGTTCCGGCGCATCGTATTTTTCGTCGTGCCGTCCTCCATCGCATTCATCGCCCTGAGCCGGGAGATCGTGGCCGCGCTGTACCAAACCGGGCGATTCACGGCCGATGCGACGGCTCTCGTCGCGAGTGTGCTCGCCGCGTACGGCATCGGGCTCGTCGGTCAGGCCACCGTGAAGCTGTTCGCGTCGGGGTTCTACGCGATGCGCGACACGCGCACCCCGGTGAAGATCGCGGCATTCTCTCTCGTGGTCTCGACGGGCCTATCCTGGCTGTTCATGCGCTGGCTCGGAGCGCCGGGGATCGCCCTCGGCTCGTCGATCGGGGCGTTCGTCAACACGACGCTCCACCTGCGCGACCTGAGCGGGCGCCTGGGCAGCGTGTTGCGCGGTGCCGACTGGCGCGCGTTCGGGATCACGCTGGTGGCGGGCGTGCTCGCGGGGGCGGCCGCAGTCGGCGTCGCGCGGCTCACGGGCAGCGTCGCTCCCGTCCCGCGAGGGGTTGCCGTGCTGGGTATGTTTGGGGTCGTGTACGCCACGCTGACGCTGGCGCTCAAGCATCCCGATGCCGCCCGGACATGGCAATCCCTGACCGCCTTTCGCGCACCCTAGACGCCCTTCCCGACAAACCCGGCGTGTATCTGTGGAAGAACGCCGCCGGTGAGATCCTGTACGTGGGGAAGGCGAACAGCCTCCGCGCCCGCGTGCCGAGCTACTTCGGCCCGGACGGCGGGGAGACACCGGAGCGCGCGGCGCTGGTGAGCCAGATCGCCGACCTCGAGACGATCATCGTTCCGAACGAGGCCCAGGCGCTGCTGCTCGAGAACAACCTCATCAAGGAGCATCAGCCCCGCTTCAACATCCGCCTCACCGACGACAAGAGCTATCCCCGGATCGCGGTGACGCTGGGGGAGCCGTTCCCGCGCGTGCTGGTGACCCGTCGGGTGACCATTCCCGGCGCCCGCTACTTCGGGCCGTACACCGACGTCGCGACGTTGCGGCAGACCCTGAAGATCATCCGCCGCATCTTCACGGTGCGCTCGTGCCACTGGGATCTGCCGCGCGAGGCCCCGGACCGGCCGTGTCTCGACTACCACATCGAGCGCTGTCGGGCGCCGTGCGTCGCGCTGCAGAGCGCGGCGGACTACCGGCGGATGATCGACGACGTGGTCGTGTTCCTGGAAGGGAAGACCGTGGATGTGCGCATCGGGCTGCGTGAGCGGATGCAGCAGGCGTCGCGCCAGCTCGACTTCGAGCGGGCGGCTCAGGTGCGAGACGCCCTGAAGTGGCTCGACCAGCTGGAGCAGCCGCAGGCGGTCGAGGTCGTGGGCGGTGGCGACGCGGACGCGGTGGGCATCGCGCGGGACGGGGATGACGTGTGCGGTGTCGTGCTCCGCGTTCGCGGCGGCAAGCTGATTGCACGCGACCACTGGTTCCTGGAGAACGCCGAGCACGAGACGGAAGGTACGATCCTGTCGGCGTTTCTCGTGCGGTGCTACTTGCCGCTCGAGGTCCGGGCGCGCAGGGTGCTGCTGCCGTTCCCGCCCGCCCCCGAGGATCTCGCGTCGCTCAGCGAGCTCGCGCCCGAGGTGGATTGGCACGTACCGCAGCGCGGCAGCAAGGCGCAGCTTGCCGAGCTCGCGGACCAAAACGCGCGACACCTGCTGGACAGCTTGAAGATCGAGAGCTTCGACATCGACGAGCGGTCGGCGGACCCGGTGTTCGCGCTGGGCCGCGACCTCGGGCTCGCGGTGGTGCCGCGCGCGTTCGTGTGCATCGATATCTCGACCAACCAGGGACGCGATACCGTGGGGTCGCTCGTCTGGTTCGAGGCGGGCCGGCCCAAGAAAGCGGAGTATCGGCGGTTCAAGATCCGGGGCGCGCCCCAGGACGATTTCGCGGCGGTGCACGAGGTCGTGACGCGCTACCTCACGCGGCGGATCGCCGAGGACAGGCCGCTCCCCGACCTCATGGTGATCGACGGGGGGAAGGGCCAGCTCGGCGCGGCACTCGATGCGGCGCGCGCCGCGGGGCGCGAGCAGCTGCCGATCGTGAGCCTCGCGAAGCGCGACGAAGAGATCTTCCTGCCGGGCCGCGCCGAGCCGCTCGTGCTGTCGCGACGCAGCCCCTCGCTCAAACTGCTGCAGCGCGCCCGTGACGAGGCGCACCGCTTCGCGGTCAGCTACAGCCGCCACCGCCGCGCCCGGCGCACCATCACGTCGGAGCTGCTCGCGATACCGGGCATCGGGCCGGGCCGGCGGCGCGCGCTGCTCGAGCGGTTCGGCTCGCTCGCGGGCGTGAAGACGGCGACGCCGGCCGAGATCGCGTCGCTGCCTGGATTCTCGAGCAAGCTGGCGGAGCGCATTCTGGATCGATTACGTGCCGGTGTGTGAATTGCCCTGGTCGCTCGAATGCTCCGGTTGCGGGGCGACCCGCAGCGCGGACGGGTTGCCCGGCGTGTGCGCCTGCGGCCAGCCGTACCTCGTCCGATACCGTGCGACACCGGCGCTCGAGGCCAGAGCGCTGCTGCAGGAGCGTGACTGGACCATGTGGCGCTACCGGGAGTGGCTGCCGCTCGCCGAAGGAGAAGCGCCGGTTACCCTGGGAGAGGGCGGGACGCCGCTGCTCGAGGTCCCGCGGCTCGCCGCGAAGCACGGCTTTCGCGACCTGCGGGTCAAGGAAGAGGGAGCAAACCCCACCGGATCGTTCAAGGCCCGCGGACTCGCCGCCGCGGTGACCCGTGCCGCGCTCGCGGGGGCCCAGCGCCTGGTCGTGCCCACGGCAGGCAACGCCGGCGTGGCGCTCGCGGCATACGCCGCGCGCGCCGGCCTCGCGGCGCGGGTGTACGCGCCGGCCACCACGCCACCCACGATCCTCGGCCAGATCCGGAGCTTCGGTGGCGACCTGGTGCTGGTGGACGGTCACATCGGGGACTGCGGCGCAGCGGCCCGGGCCTACGCCACGGAGACCGGTGCCCTGGACGTGTCCACGTTGCGCGAGCCGTACCGTATCGAGGGCAAGAAAACCCTCGGGCTCGAGCTCGCGGAGCAGCTCGGCTGGACCCTGCCCGATGCGATCGTGTACCCCACCGGTGGCGGCACCGGACTGATCGGCATGTGGAAGGCGTTCGCGGAGCTCACCCGCGCCGGCTGGCTCCAGGGAAAGCCGCCCCGCCTCTACAGCGTGCAGGCCACGGGGTGCGCGCCCGTCGTCAGAGGGTTCGAGGCCGGGACGCCAGGCTGCGTGCCTTGGCCCGACCCACGGACGATCGCTGCGGGGCTCCGGGTGCCCGCCCCACTGGGGGATCGTTTGATGCTCCGCGCGCTGCGGGAGAGTGGTGGTGGGGCGGTGGCGGTGCCGGACGCGCTCCTCGCCGCAGCGGCCCGCGACCTCCAGACCCTCGAGGGCATCGATGCGGCTCCGGAAGGCGGGGCGTCGCTCGCGGGAGCCATCGAGCTCAAGGCGCGGGGCATGCTCCACCCTGATGATCGAATCGTGATCTTCAATACCGGCGCCGGGTGGCTCTACCGGGCCTAACCCGTTTATATTCCGTCGCTTGAGACGTATGCGCATCGCGATCCTGGACCCCGCAGCCGGCATCTCCGGCGACATGACCCTGGGGGCGCTCCTTGCCCTCGGCGTGCCGCAGAGCTGGCTCGAGGCGCTGCCCGCCCGGTTGGGGCTCGAAGGAGTGGGAGTCACGGTTCGGAACGCCGTCCGGTGCGGCGTGGGGTGCAAGCAGGTGGAGTTCACGATCCCTGAGCAACCGCACGGACGGCACGTGGGAGAGCTGGTGCGATTGGTCGAGCGAGCACCGGTGTCCGATTGGGTGAGGGAGCGCGCGGTACGCGCGTTCCAACTTGTCGGCGACGCCGAGGGCCGCGTGCACGGGGTCGCGCCGGAGAAGGTGCACCTGCACGAGGTCGGGGCAGTGGATGCCGTGCTCGACATCGTGGGTGCGATCGAGGGGTTCGAGCAGCTCGGAGTCGAAGCAGTGTACGCCTGGCCCGTCGCCGTGGGAAACGGTTGGGTGGAGGCCGAGCACGGCCAGCTGCCGGTCCCGGCGCCGGCCACGGCGATCCTGCTGGAAGGGGTCGAGCTGGCGACGGGTGGCCCAGTGGAGGGAGAAGCCACGACACCCACCGGGGCGGCGCTGGTGCGCGTCCTCGCCGCGGGTCCGCCACCCAGACAGTGGCGGATGGTGAAAGGTGGGTGGGGCGCGGGGCAGCGGAACCCGAAGCACTATCCCAACGCGCTTCGGATCCTCCTGGCCGAGCAGGCGGCGGAGGCCGGCCGCGTCGTGCTGCTGGCCACCGACGTGGACGACATGAGCCCGGAGTACGTGGAGCCGTTGCGGCAGGCGCTGGTTGCGGCCGGCGCGCTGGACGTGCAAACGTGGCCCGTACAAATGAAGAAGGGACGTTCCGGGTTCCGGGTCGAGGTCGTGGCGCCCGAGGAGCTGGCGGAGCCCGTGACCGCGGCGCTGTTCCGGCACAGCACCACGGCGGGGGTGCGTCGCTGGGTGGCGGAGCGGGCGACCCTGGCCCGCCGCCAAGTGACCGTCCAGCTTACGCCCGAGGTCACCGTGCGAGTGAAAGTGTTGGAGCAGCCGGATGCGGAGGGCGTGAGAGTCAAACCGGAGTACGACGATGTTCTCGCGGCGGCCCGCGCGCTTGGCCGGCCGCCGCTCGAGGTCGCCCGGGTCGCGCAGCGCGACGCCGAGGCGTTGGTGGCCAAATCCAAGGAGTGAGCATGACCGCGAAGCGTCACGCCGCCCTACTCGCGTGCCTGTGTCTCGGCGTTGCGGCTCCGGCCGCCCTGCGCGCGCAGGGTATCGGCTTCCTCCCGGCGGGATGCGGGATCAAGCCGAACACCAAGCTGGTGAACAGTGGAATGGAATCGCTCAGGACCGGGACGAACACGAAGTTCGCGGACCAGCGCACCAAGGCGTTCAAGGAGGCGGAGCGCGATCTGACACAAGCCGTCCGCGCCGACGGCCAGGAGAAAAACCCGGCCGCGTGGTACTACCTGGGGCGGTACTACCTGGCGGTCAACGATCTCGCGGGCGCGGACTCCGCGCTGGGGAAGGCGTTGGCCCTGGCACCGGATTGCAAGGAGGATATCGGGATATACCGGCGCCAGGCTTGGGTGCCGGTCTTCAACACCGCCGCGGCGGCATGGCAGGCGGGGAACACCGACTCCGCGATCGCAGCGTTTCGGCGTGCCAACCAGATCTACCGGGCCGAGCCGTTAGGCTTCATCTACCTCGCGAACCTGTTCGTCACTCGCACTGAGCCCGATTCGGACCTCAAGCGGACGGACGCGGCGAAGTATCACACAGATTCGCTCATCTATGCGACGCGCATGGACTCGGCGGCGAAGTACTTCCGATTGGCCGTGCCGGCGGCATCCGATCCGAAATACGCGACCGAGCGACGGGAAGCGTGGCTGAACGTCGCCCGCGTCTATCACAGCGAGAAGCGCTACGACGAGGCTGCTGCGGCCTACAAGGAGTTCCTCGCCGCGTATCCCAACGACGTGCAGGCGAGGGCGAACCTGGCGGAGCTGTATCTGCGTGGGGACCAGCGCGATTCGGCGATGGCCATGTACGCGGCCATCACGGCGCACGCGGACTCGGCGAGTGCAGACGATCTGTTCGGCGCCGCGGGGTCCGTGCTGGGCGCGATCCCGCAGACCCCCGACACTACCGAGCTCGATGCCGCGTGTGGAAAGGCATCGAAGAGGAAGACCCCCGCCACGCTCACGCCGCGTCAGATCGCGGCGCGGTGTCAGGCTGCGGCGGTCGACACGATGC
>DATHKX010000163.1:0-9112 GCA_035488835.1 Gemmatimonadales bacterium | reverse complement strand
TACCGCATGATCACCGCCGAGCTGCCGTTCAGCGGCGACTCGGTGCATACGATCATCTACAAGCACATCTACGAAGAGCCGCCGCTCGCGAGCACCAAGCGGCCTGGCATCCCCGCGTCGCTCACGGTGGCCATCTCGCGGGCCCTCGCCAAGGAACCCGACCAGCGCTTCCCCACGATGGAGGACTTCGCCACCGCCGTCTGGCCGGAGCAGCCGGTCGCTTCGCCCGCCAAGTCGCGGTCCGCCGCTCGGCCGCGCCCCCGGGGGACGGCCGATGCGCCCACCGAGATCACGGGCGCGCCCACGACACCGCTCTCTGCCGCGCAATCGCGCAAGCCCGCTCTCCCCGCGTCGCGCCGGTCGCGGGCCCCCGTCGTGATCGGGCTCGTGGTGGTGGCGGCAGGTGTGGGCGGATATCTGATGTTGGGACGTAACGGGAGCGGGGAGCAGGGAGCGGTACCGCCCGCTGCCTCCGTCGACACGGTGCGCATTCGGGACACGGTGCGCCTGCCGGCGCAGCCCAGCCGGGGGCCGCCGCGTCGAGCGGCGCCGGCGGTCGAGGCGCAAGGCTTCCTCACCGTCGCGGCTGACCCGTTCGGCCAGGTCTACATCGACGGCGTCGATGTCGGCCAGACGCCCCTGGTGGAGTATGCGGTGAAGCCGGGCCGGCACAGGATCCGCATCGAGCACGCCGGCTTCAAGACGATAACCGAGACCGTGCAAGTGGACGCGAGCAACACCGTCCGCAAGCGCTACACCCTGCTCCCGGAGTGAGCCGCATGACCCGGTACCTCTGCGCTCTCGCCCTGCTGGCGGGTTTCGCCGCGCCGGCGGTCGCAGGCGCGCAGGCGGTCCAGAACGCCACGCTGAGCCGCGCGCAGCAGGCGTACGACAACCTCGAGTACCGGCAAGTGGTGTCACTCGCCCGGGCCGCGCTGCGCGAGCGGCTGACCGGACCCGAGCGTGCGCGAGCGTACGAGCTGCTCGGCTTCACGTACGGCGCCCTGGATTCGATCCTCAAGGCCGTGGACGCGTTCAAACAGGTCGTCCTGATCGATCCGGAGCGACAGCTCGACCCGAACCGCGTCTCGCCCAAGGCGTACAGCGCGTTCGACGTGGCGCTGCGCCAGGTGCTGCTCGTGCGGCAGCTGCGGGTCGACAGCACGAGCTTTGTCGGAGGGCAGGGGGCGGCGCCCATCCGGTTCACGGTCACCCAGCCCGCGCGGGTCGTGACGCGAGCGATCGGGGGGGGCGGTGGGGGCGGGGGGGGAAGCTACGTGATCGACTCGGGCGCCTGGAACGGTCAGGTGAACTTGAGTTGGCCGGCCCGGTTGGCGAACGGCGATCCGGTGCCGGCGGGGAATTACACTGTGGTGGTCGAGGCGCGGCTCGGGCAGAACACCTTTTCCGCCGCTCAGCCGATCCGCGTGAGCCACGGCAGCGTGGATACCCTGCAGTCCCTCATGAGCCTGCCCGGCTACCAGTACCTCCCCGAGACGGAGGTCCCGCCGCAGAGCTGGCGTCCCTTGGGGCTCGCCTTCCTCTATACAGGGGGTGCGTTGATCGGCACGCTGGGGCTCGAGAGCTCGAGCCTCGGGTCGGGCTCGAAGCGGGAGCTCGCGGTGGTGGGGGGCGCGGCCCTGGTCACCGGGTTCGTCATGACCCTGCGGAAGCCGGCCCCGCGGCCAGCTGCGGCCAACATCCTCTACAATCGGCTGCTGCGCGACCAGATCGCGCGGCGCAACCAGGACATCGCGAAGGAAAACGTGGCCCGCCGCCAGCAGGTGCAGCTCACTCTGGTGCCGCTGCCCAAGCCGAGCAGCGCAGGGCCCCGATGAGCCGCGCGGCCGCGGGCGTCGCGCTGCTGGTCCTGGCTGCACCGGCGGCCCCGGCCCAGCGCGTCGCGGTGACGGTCGGGCCGCAGTTCGCGCTCGCGAGCTATCGCGAGGTGGCCTCGGGCCTGCGCTATCAGGGCAGCGGGTTCGGCGGCGCGCTGTCCGCTCGCTACCGCAAGCTCTCCGCCGAGGCGGATGTCGTGCGCCTGACGCTCGACCCCACCACCGGGAGCGCCGCGACCAGCGGCTTCACAGCCACCGAGGTGAACGCCTGGGTCGCCTATGACGTCGCGACGTACGCGAGCGTAGAGGCGGGATTCATCCGGCGCACCGCGGATCCGGAGTTCGACGCGCAGTCCGTGGGGGCGGTGCGCATCGGGGCGCGGTCGTTCTATGAGATCGGGCCGGGGGCAACGCTGCTGTTCCGCGCCAATTATCTCGCCGCCCCGAAGTTCTCGGGCGGCGGCCATGCCGGATTTTCGATCGACCTGGGGCTCGGTTTGGACGTCCGGCTGGCGGGTCGCCTCCACGGGACCACGGCCTACACCTTCCAGCGCATCAATCGTAAGACGAATCCCGGTGGGACCGGGGAGATCGACGTGCCGATTCAGGAGACGGTGGCGCGGTTGGGATTGGCGGTGGGGTTCTAGCGCCCGTCGCGTCTTGTCACGTTCCGGACTGAACCCGGACCCGTTCTTGACAGTAGCCCTTCCAGCCGTACAATCACGCCGGACCACAGCCCATAGGCCCAGCTTTCTAAATGTAGCCCTTCCTTTGAATAGTGCCGCACGAGACCGGGAGGCACGATGGTCAGGGGGTTCCTGAGGGGCGCCGGGAGTGTGCAGGGGTCGTGGCTCGTGAGTGGAGTGGTGACGTGCGCATGTCTCGTGGTCGCCATGGCGGTGAGTGGCGGCGGATCGAGAGCCTACACCGCCTACTCGCTGGCCGTGCATAAGACCGAGGCCATCCCCGCGTTCGCGCGCAAGTACGGACTGCGATGTTCCGCCTGTCACACCGTTTGGCCCGAGCTGAGCGCGTTCGGACAGAAATTCAAGGACAACGGGTATCAGCTCGGCAACGACCGCGATTCGCCGATCTGGCAGAACAACGCCTACTGGCCCATCGCCATGCGGACCACGCCGCAGCTGCACCTCGAGAGCACCACACACCAGGTCACCGACGCGGCACCGGGTGGGAAGACCGTCAGCCAGGCCGGCTTTGATCTCTCCGGTGTCGACTTCCTGCTGCTCGGGACCCTGTACAAGAACATCACGTTCGGCCTCGTGCCGACCCTGGACGCCGACGGCACCACCGGGCTCGAGGCGGCGTTCGTCCGCTTCGACAACTTGGGCAGCTCGCCCTGGGCCAACCTGAAGGTCGGCAAGTTCGAGCTGGACAACCTGCTCTCGGAGAAGCGCATCACGTGGTTGTCGGCCAACGGCGGCTTCCTCTACGCCTACCATTATCTGCCGGTCGGCAGCACGAACAACTTCGGCTTTGGGGACAACCAGATCGGCGCCGAGTTCTCGGGCCACTCGATCAACAGCTACACGCGCTACAGCGTGTCCCTGCTCAGCACCGACGACGGTCAGCCGGGGTTGCCCGGCGGCAAGAGTCTGGACGCCATGTTCACGCTGAGTCAGGCGTGGGCGTTGGGGGGCGGATTGGGGCCGCAGCGGCTCGGCGTGTTCGGCTATGTGGGTCACCGCCCGACCGCCATTGAGACCGTGAACGGCGGCGTCGACACGATCCCGGGCACCGGCTCGGCCAACAAGTCATTCTTCCGAATCGGGGCGACCGCGCAGCTGTGGTTGGGGAACCTGGAACTCATCCCACTGGTGTCGCACGCCTCTGACGACGCTGCGCTGGGGCCCGGCACAGACAAGCCGACCTGGAATTCGGCGCTGCTCGAGGCCCACTACGTTGTGAATCCTCAGTTCCTGGTCCAGGGGCGTTACGAGCTGTTGCGGATGTCCCAGCAGGGCGACCCCGCGATTCCCAAGACGCAGGGCAACGCCGATGCGATCGCGCTTGGTGTCCGGGTTTATCCCTTCATGTTCAGCCGCGCCGGGATGGCCATCCATGGTGAGTTTGCGATGACGAAGACGATCGGGACCGTCCCGTTGAGCGGGGACGGTTCTGGCGTCGATCCGGTGACACCCGGGACCTCTGTCTGGAGTCGCAGCGTAATGCTCGGCTTCGACTTCGCCTTCTGAGAGGAGCCCACCAATGAGACCGCAAACAGGATGGCTCTCGCTCGTGTCGGCCTGTGGCGCCGTGCTCCTGCTGTGTGGCGTGACGCCGGCAGCGGCGCAGCAGGCACAGGTCGGCAACGTGACCGGGCACGCCGCCGCCGGGAAGCCGCTGTACACCCGGTACTGCGCCGGCTGCCACGGCGATGACGGCGATGCCAGAGGAGAAAACGCGCAGTGGATCGACCCCAAACCGCGCGACTTCACGCTCGCCGTGTTCAAGTGTCGCTCGACGCCGACCGGGACGCTCCCGACCGACCAGGATTTGTTCGACGCGATGACACGCGGGTTCGTCACGACAAATATGCCCGCCTGGCTCCCGCTGACGCCCCACAACCGGGTGGATCTGGTCGCGTACGTCAAGACCTTCTCGCCGAAGTGGAAGACCGGGAAACCGGGCACACCGATTACCATCCCGCCCGAGCCAGCCGCGACAATCGCGAGCGTCCTGCACGGTCGGGAGCTGTTCCAGAAGATGGAGTGTTGGAAGTGTCACGGCCCTGCGGGCCACGGCGACGGGCCGTCCGCCAAGACCCTGACCGACAACAAAGACGACCCGATCCGCCCGTACGACTTCTCGAGCGGATCGCGCTTCATGTGCGGCGTCACGAACCGGGACCTCTACCGGATTTTCATGACGGGACTCGACGGCACGCCGATGCCGTCGTTTGC
The DNA here is from genome assembly GCA_035488835.1 of Gemmatimonadales bacterium. Taxonomy (GTDB): domain Bacteria; phylum Gemmatimonadota; class Gemmatimonadetes; order Gemmatimonadales; family GWC2-71-9; genus AG41. Next base: position 4,353 of record DATHKX010000163.1, on the reverse strand, counting down.
CGACGACATCAAGCCGGCGGACGCGTGGGACTTGGTGCACTTCCTGCGGACGCTGCAGCCGCTCGACACGCCCGAAGCGGCGATCTGGAAGGCCTGGCTCGCGTCTCATGCGGGCGAGCTCAAGCCCATCGGGCCCGGGGGGAGTGGGCAGTAGTGCGTACGAACCTTCCATCAAATGAAAGACGGGCTTCCGATGCGTAGGCAATACGTCTGGATTGTCGGGGCCGTGGGCCTCGTGGGGTCGGCCCTGGGAGCGCGTGGCGCGCCTCCGGCGATGGCTGGCGCCATCAGCGGCAAGGTGACCTACACGGGCACGCCGCCGAAAATGAAGCCGATTGACATGGCCAAGGAGCCGTCTTGTGCCAAGCAGCACGCCACACCGGTCACTACCGAGAACGTCGTAACCGGCCCCGGCAACGCGCTGGGCTACGTGGTGGTGTACATCTCCGCCGGCGACCCGGGGTCGTCGGCGCCGAGCGAAGCGGTGCGGTATGACCAGAAAGGCTGCCAGTACATCCCGCACGTCGCGGTCATGCAGGTGAGCCAGCCGCTCGAGATCTACAACGACGATCAGACCTCGCACAACATCCACCCGCTCGCCAAGGTGAACCCCGAGTGGAACAAGTCGCAGCCTATCGGGGCGCCGCCGATCCACACCACCTGGGAGAAGCCGGAGTTCATCCCGGTCAAGTGCAACGTGCACCCGTGGATGCACGGCTGGTTTCTGGTGCTCACGACCTCCCACTACGCCGTAACAGGCGAAGACGGCGGGTTCAGCGTGAAAGGGCTGCCCCCCGGCACGTACACCCTCACGGCGTGGCAGGAGCAGTTCGGCACTCAGACGCAGGACGTGACCATCAGCGGCACCGAGACCAAGACCGTGGACTTCGTGTTCAAGGCTCGGGCCTACTGAGAATCGACATGGGCAAGCTGTTCGCGGTCGTCGTTGTCCTCATCACACTCGTCTCGGCCGCTATCTTCGCCAGCCATATCTGGTGGTTGCCCGTCGACATTTCCGCCCACGGGCCAGCCATCGATCGTCAGCTTTCCGAGACGATGGTGACATCGGGGGCGCTGTTCGTGCTCTCGCAATTGGCGCTGGCGGTCTTCGCGTGGCGCTACGGCGACCGAAAGGACGGGCGGAAGGTCACGGCGTTCCCCGGCGGCGTCACACCCATGGTGGTGCTGGCGGTGGTGCTGGTCGGTGCCGAGATCCTGGCGCTCACGTTCGTCGGCTCCAAAGTGTGGGCCGGCATTTACCAGGCGCCCCCCGACCCGAACTCGCTGCAGATCGACGTGCAGGCCGAGCAGTTTGCCTTTTATTTCCGCTACCCCGGGGCGGACGGCCGGTTCGGCTCGGTGCACCCGGAGCGGATCGACGAAGCGAGCGGCAACTTCTTCGGGCTGGATCCGGCCAACGATACCACGGCGCGCGACGACATCGTCGTCCCCACCCTCGGCATCCCGGTCAACCGGCCCGTCCTGCTCGCCCTGCGCGCCAAGGACGTCAATCACGCGTTCTACGTACCCGAGCTGCGGATCCAGCAGGACTTCGTTCCCGGCCTCGTGATCCCCCTGCACTTCACCGCCACGGATACCGGGAAGCACGAGATCGTGTGTACGCAGCTGTGTGGACTGGGGCACTACAACATGCGCGCGTACGTCGAGGTGATGTCCCAACCGCAATTCGACCAATGGCTGAAGGAGCGGGCGGCCGAACAATGACGCAGACCACAGCTCATCACCACGCGCCCCCGCAGGGATTTCTACGAACCCACGTCTTCAGTCTCGATCACAAAGTGATCGGCAAACAGTACCTCGATCTGGCGTTGGTGGCCGTCTGCACGGGGATGGTCCTCTCGTGGTTGATGCGGTTCCATCTGGCGTGGCCGGAGACCCCCATTCCCGGCCTGGGCCGAGTGTCGCCGACCGGGGCCGCCGGCGGCGTGATCACACCGGAATACTACCTCGCCCTGATGACGATGCACGGCACCCTCATGGTGTTCTTCGTCTTGACGACGGCGCCGTTCGCGGGGTTCGGGAACTACTTCCTGCCGATTCAGGTCGGCGCGGAGGACATGGCGTTCCCGCGCATCAACATGACGTCCTTCTGGGTCACGCTGGTGGCGTTCCTGGTGCTCGTCGCGGCCTTCTTTGTGGGGGACGGCCCCCCGTTGTCCGGGTGGACGGCGTATGCCCCGCTCAGCGCGGTCGGCAAGGATGCCGGTCCGGGCCAGGGGGTCGGCCAGACCCTATGGGCGGTCTCGATCACGCTGTTCTGCGTGGCGCAGCTGCTCGGGGCGCTGAACTTCATCACGACGACGCTCGATCTGCGGACCAAAGGGATGTCGCTCGCCCGCATGCCCTACTCCACATGGGCGTGGTTCATCACCTCGGTCATCGGTCTCATCGCGTTCGCGGTCTTGATGCCTGCCTGCATCCTGCTGATCCTCGACCGGGTGGCCGGCACGAGCTTCTTCATTCCGGCGGGCCTCGTGATCAGCGATCGGCTGCAGCCGCATTCGGGCGGCTCGCCACTCCTGTGGCAGCACCTCTTCTGGTTCTTCGGACACCCCGAGGTGTACATCGCGATCCTGCCGGGGTTCGGCATCATCTCCCACATTCTCCCCGTCTTTGCCCGGAAGCCGCTGCTGGGACCGCGGGTGCTGATCACCTGTCTGGTGGCGATCGCGTTCCTGAGCTACACGGTGTGGGGCCATCACATGTTCTTGAGTGGCATGAACCCCTTCTCGGCGACGCTGTTTTCGGTGCCGACCCTGATCATCACGATTCCCGCCACGATCGTGACGCTGCTCTGGATCGGTACCATCTATGGCGCCAGGCTGCGGTTCACGACGCCGGCGCTGTTCTGCCTGGGGTTCGTCTCCGTCTTCGTGAGCGGCGGAATCAGCGGCTTCTTCCTGGCGCAACCCTCGATCGATACGTACTTGCACGGCACGTACTTCGTGGTGGGCCACTTCCATTTCGTCATGGGTGTCGCCGCGATGTTCGGCATCTTCGCCGGGACGTACTTCTGGGCTCCGAAGATGTTCGGGCGCCTGATGAGCGAGACCCTGGGCAAGTGGCATTTCTGGCTCACGTTCATCGGGGTCTACTGCGTCTTCATGCCGATGCACTATCTCGGCCTGGCCGGGAACGTGCGCCGCTACTCGGCGTTCACGGACGATTATCTCAAGCCGATGATTCCGTTGCATCGGTTCATCACGATCGCCGCTTTGTTCACCGGCGCGGCCCAGCTGATCTTCCTGTTCAACCTGGTTCGGACTCGGTTGCGCGGGCCCAAGGCGCCGGACAATCCGTGGGAGGCGACCACCCTCGAATGGTCCACCACGTCGCCGCCGCCGTTCGACAACTTCGGCGGTCGGCCTCCCGTGGTGCATCACGGTCCCAACGAGTACGGCGGGAACAGCGCCGCAGGCGACTACGTCATGCAAGCGTCGCCCGACTCCGCGGGAGTCGCGTGAGCGGGCCAGTGCCCGGGGTCGCGTTCCCCCCGCTGCGTCCGTCGCCGCCGGCGCCACCGCCCCCGCCGCCGAGCGCCATGTCGCGGACCACCACCCAGCCGTCGCCGCCGCAGCCGGCCCGGACCGGTATCTGGATCGCCATCGGAACGATCTGCATGTCGTTTGCGGCTCTGACGAGCGCGATGGTGGTGAGGCAGAGCGGCGCGCCGGACTGGCGGCACTTCCAGCTGCCATCGCTCCTCTATGTCAACACGGTTGTGCTGCTGGCGAGTAGTGGCACGCTCGAGTGGTCGCGTCGGCGAATCGCGGCTATCCCCGGTGGTACCGGGAGTCCCGTCCCGCGGCTCCAAGGGTTGTCCGGACTGTACATCACCCTGGCCCTCGGACTGCTGTTCGTCACCGGGCAGGTCATAGCGTGGCGCCAACTCGCTGCCCAGGGGCTCTTTCTCGCGACCGCCCCGAGCAGCGCCTTTTTTTACGTCTTTACCGCGCTGCACGGTGTGCACGTCGTTGGCGGGCTCGGGGGGTTGGTGTACGTGCTGTCTCGCCTGCGTCCAACGGCGAGTCCGGGGCGGCCCGCGCCGCTCGGCGCGGCCGCACTGTACTGGCACTTCATGGATGGGCTGTGGCTGTATCTGCTAGTGATCTTGGCAACTCGAGTCTAGACAGGGAGGGGGACGTGGGCCATTCGGCGACGAGCGTTGGCGCGCAGCACGGGGCGCCGAGTGAGGGGTCTCCCTACGGTATCGAGTCCAAGAAGCTGGCGATCTGGCTATTCATCATCGCCGACGCCGCCACCTTCGGTGCGATCCTGTTCGCCTACGGGTACCTCCGTCTCGCGAATCCGGATTGGACCAAGCCGTTCGCG
>DATHKX010000162.1:0-7800 GCA_035488835.1 Gemmatimonadales bacterium | reverse complement strand
CTGCCCGCGCTCGAACCGCGCCCACGGCCACGGCACGGCACCGCTCGCCGCCTTCCGCCGGGCCGGGTTGCGCGTCGGCCTCGGCACCGATTCGGTGGTGAGCGTGGGGGACTCGAGCTTGTGGGCCGAGGCCGCGGCCGCTGGGCTCGAGGGAGAGGACGCGTTGCGAATGCTGACGCTGGAAGGAGCCCGGGCGCTCGGGCTCGAGAGTGAAATCGGGTCGTTGGAGGTTGGCAAGGCGGGAGATCTTGCAGTCTTTCCCTCTACCGCCCTTTCCCGCCCTCTGCCGCCCGCTGCCGCCTTGTTGACCGTCGTCGCCGGACGCGTCGTTCACGGCTAGATTCTGGCCCCATGAAAACCCAACGCCACGCGGCCATCCTGAAGATCGTCCGCTCGGAGACGGTCGCGAGTCAGGAGCAGCTGCGCGAGCTGCTCAAGGCCGAGGGGTTCGACGTCACGCAGGCGACCCTGTCCCGGGACATCCGTGAGCTGGGGCTCGCCAAGGTGGCCGCGCCGGACGGCGGGTCGCATTACGCCCCGCCACCCGAGGCCGGGACGGCCATCCGGCCGCATCTCGGGCAGCTGCTCCCCGCGGTGCTGGTCTCGGTGGATGGCGTTGGTCCGTTGCTGGTGGTGAAGACGCCCGCCGGCGGCGCCCAGGGGCTCGGCCTCGCCATCGACGCCGCCGGGTGGACGGAGATCATCGGAACGATTGCCGGGGACGACGCCGTCCTCATCATTACCAAGAGCGAGCGCGCTCGTCGCGCCGTGCAGACGCGGATCAAGGAGCTCGCCGGCCTTCCTGCTTGACAAGGAGATGACGTAATGACTCGCACAACCATGACCCTGCTCGTGTGTTGCCTGGGGGCGATGCCGGTGCCGGCGTTTGGTCAGGGCTCGCTCAACACGCTGACTGCCGCCGAGCGCTCCGCCGGCTGGCGCCTGTTGTTCGATGGTAAGACCACCGCAGGGTGGCGCGGCTTCCTGCAGGACTCGGCGCCGCCTGGCTGGCAAGTCGTGGACGGCGCGCTGACCCGGGTCGCCCCTGGGGGCGACATCCTCACGCGGGGCAAGTATCGGAATTTCGAGCTGACGCTCGAATGGAACATCGCCCCCGGAGGGAACAGCGGCATCTTCTACCGCGGGAGCGAGGACGACAACGCCATCTACTGGAACGCGCCCGAGATGCAGGTGCTGGATGACGCGGGGCACGTGGACGGCAAGTCGCGTCTCACGTCGGCGGGCGCCTTATACGATCTGTATCCCTCGCCCGCAGGCATCGTGAAGCCGGCGGGCGAGTGGAACCTCGTGCGCCTGGTGGTGAAGGGGAAACACGTCGAGCACTGGCTCAACGGCGTGAAGGTCGTCGAGTATGAGTTTGGCAGCCCCGACTGGAACGCGAAGGTCAAGGCGAGCAAGTTCGCCAGTCACCAGCACTTCGGGCGCAACCCGACCGGCTACATCGGTCTCCAGGACCACGGCGACCGGGTGGCCTACCGCAACATCAAGATCCGGGTGCTGCCGTGAGCGTCCGCGCCAGGCTGTCGACGATGATGTTCCTACAGTTCTTCGTCTGGGGCGCCTGGTACACGACGATCGCGGTGTACATGACCCACCATGGGATGGAGACACTGACGCACTGGCCCTATACGGTGAACCCGATTGCGGCTATCGTCGCGCCGTTCTTCCTGGGGCTCGTCGCCGACCGCTACTTCGCGACCGAGAAGGTGCTGGGTGTGCTCCATCTGCTGGGTGGCGTGGTGATGTTCACCGTGCCCGGGGCGACGGGCGCGCCCGCGGTGTTCATCCTGCTCCTGCTGTTCTACAACCTGTGCTACATGCCGACGCTCGGCCTCGCGAACAGTCTGGCGTTTCACCACATTCAGTCGCAGGAGAAACAGTTTCCTCTGATCCGGGTGTTCGGCACCCTGGGCTGGATCGTGGCCGGGTTGTTCATCAGCCTCGTGCTGGGCAAGCTGGTAGCGGCTGTCCCGGAACAGACGGCGCTACCGATCTACACGACCGCCACGGCCAGCGTGCTGCTCGGTCTGTACAGCTTCACGCTCCCCCATACGCCTCCACCGGGCGCAGGGCAACGCGTTTCGCTGCGTAGCATTGTCGGCCTCGACGCCCTGGCGCAGCTCGGCGGCCGCGCCTTCTATGTCTTCATCGCCGCCTCGCTGCTGCTATGCATCCCGCTGGCGGCCTATTACAACTTCACCCAGATCTTCCTGGGCGATGCGGGCATCAAGAAAATCGCGGCGACGCAATCGCTGGGCCAGATGTCCGAGGTCATCTTCATGCTGCTCATGCCGCTCTTCTTCGCGCGGCTCGGTGTGAAGCGGATGCTGATGGCCGGCATGGCTGCCTGGGTACTGCGCTACGCCCTGTTTGCAATCGCGGCGCCCGGTGCGGTGTTCTGGCTCATCATCATCGGTATCCTGCTCCACGGTGTCTGCTACGACTTCTTCTTCGTGACCGGTCAGATCTACGTGGACAAGAAATCCACACCCGCGGTGCGCGGCCAGGCGCAGGGCTTCCTCGTGCTGGTCACCTACGGCATCGGTATGCTCATCGGCGCGCAGGTGGCCGGCAACGTGTACAACCGGCTGCTCGGTGGCGCGGCCGGATTGACGCTCGAGCGTTGGCCCAGCTTCTGGGTGCTACCCGCCGGGTTTGCCGCCGTAGTCCTGGTCTTGTTCGCGGCGCTGTTCCGGCCGCCCGTGACGACCCCCGGAGCCGCTCGGGCGCCGGGGCAGGTATCATGACGACGATACCGAGACGCCAGTTCGTGGGCAGCGTCGCCGCGGCCGCGGCGTTCACCATCGTACCGCGCCACGTCCTGGGGCGCGGCTACCGCCCTCCGAGCGACAAGCTCAACGTCGCCTGCATCGGCGTGGGCGGCATGGGCCGCACGGACGTGAAGGGCATGGAGGGCGAGAGCATCTACGCGCTGTGCGACGTCGACTGGAAGGCCGCCGAGGATGCCTTTCAGAGCTACCCCAAGGCGAAGCGGTACCGGGATTACCGCGAGATGCTCGACAGGGAGGCGAAGAGCATCGACGTGGTCACGGTTTCCACGCCCGATCACTCGCACACCGCCGCGGGCCTGCTCGCCATGAGAGCGGGCAAGCACACCTACATCCAGAAGCCGCTCGCGCGGACCATGGGGGAGGTGCGGCTGTTGGGGGAGTACGCCCGCGCCCACCCCAAGCTCATGACCCAGATGGGGAATCAGGGCCATGCGCGCGAGGGAACGCGCCTGATCCGCGAGTGGATGGAAGCGGGCGCGGTCGGCACGGTGCGCGAGGTGCACTTCTGGACCAACCGGCCGATCTGGCCGCAGGCCATCGATCGGCCGCTCGAGGAGTACTACGTGCCGGCGACGCTCGACTGGAACCTGTGGCTCGGTCCGGCGCCGGAGCGGCCGTATCACCCCGCGTACGTACCGTTCAAATGGCGCGGGTTTTGGGACTTCGGCACGGGCGCGCTCGGTGACATGGCATGCCACATCATGGACGCCGCCTATTGGGCGCTCGATCTCGGGCTTCCCACGCGCATCGAGCCCGAGTCGACGCCACTCTTCAAGGAAACGGCGCCGGCCGGCTCGCGGATTACCTACACGTTCCGCGCCAAGGGGACGCGCCCCGAGGTGCGGGTGGTGTGGCACGACGGCAGCCTGTACCCCGCGCGCCCGCCCGAGGTGGCCGACGACGCGCCCTGGCCGTTCGACCGGGGCGGCGGCCAGCTGTGGATCGGTACCGACGGCAAGCTCGTCGCCGGCACGTACGGCGACGACCCCAAGGTGCTCGACCCGGCGAAACAGGCCGACCTCACCGCCCACCCGCCGGCCCAGAAATACCCGCGCTCGCCGGGTGTCTACGCGGAGTGGATCGCCGCGTGTAAAGGCGGCGCGTCGGCCGGCTCCACGTTCGACGGTCACGCCGGGGGCCTGACGTCCATGGTGCTGCTCGGCTGTCTCGCGGTGCGCTTGGGCAGGGTCCTCGAGATCAACCCTGAGACGGGGCAGGTGACGAACGTCCGAGTCCCCGAGGAATACGTCCGGCCGACCTATCGGTCGGGGTGGGTGTTATAAGGGCATGGTCGATGGGCTGGCCGCGACCCTCAGTCATCACCCTCTGATCGCCCTCGTCACGCTGTTCGGCGCCGGACTCGTCACGAGCCTGACGCCGTGCATCTACCCGATGATCCCCATTACGGCAGGCATCCTGTCCGGGACCACGGCCGGGCAGCCGTCGCGCGCCCGCTCCGCCCGGCTCACACTCGCCTACGTCACGGGCCTCGCGCTGTTCTACGCCATCCTCGGTCTCATCGCCGGGCTCTCGGGTTCGCTGTTTGGGACCGTGAGCGCCAGCCCTTGGGCGCGATTCGCGATCGGGAACCTGCTGCTCGTGTTCGCGCTTGCCATGCTGGACGTCATCCCGATCACGGCGCCGCAGCGTCTGATGCGCTGGGTGGCGGGTCTGGGCGGTGGATCGTACCCGGCGGTCTTCCTGCTGGGGGCCACCTCAGGGATCGTCGCCGCACCGTGCGGTGCTCCCGCGTTCGCGGCAGTGCTCACCTGGGTCGCGACCACGCGGAGTGGGGTATTAGGCTTCGTGTACCTGTTTGTGTTTTCGCTCGGCATGACGGCGCTGCTCGTGGTCGTCGGGCTATTCTCTGGAAGCGTCACTGCGCTTCCCCGGGCCGGCAGCTGGATGGTGTGGGTAAAGAAGCTCTCCGGGGTGGTGTTGCTCGGCATGGCGGAGTACTACTTCATTCAGATGGGAAAGGTGCTGTGATCCGATACGGCTGGGCGCTGGCACTGGCGCTCGCGGTGCCGCCCGTGCTCGGGGCGCAGGACATTGGTCTGCCCATCGGCACCAGGGCCCCCGCGGTCGCGCTCGAGGATCTGGACGGTAAGCCCGTGGACTTAGGCGCATACGTCGGTAAGCAGCCTGTCCTGCTGGAGTTCTGGGCCACGTGGTGCCCGCTCTGCAAGGCACTCGAGCCCACGCTCAAGGCGGCGCACGCTCGCTTCGGCGGCACCGTACGATTCGTAGCGATCGGCGTCGGCGTGAATCAGACGCCGAGGTCGATCCGGCGCCACCTGGAGGAACACCCCCTGCCGTTTCCGGTGCTGTTCGACGCCGCCGGCGCCGCGGTGCGCGCGTATCAGGCGCCCACGACGTCGTACATCGTCGTGCTGGACAAGGCCGGCAAGGTCACCTACACCGGCGCCGGCGCGGAGCAGGACGTCGCGACGGCGCTCGAGCAAGTCGTCGGGCACTAGCCCGTCTACTCCCCCTCGGCTGGTTTGGGGGTAATCCGATCGATCGCCACAGCCAGGTCTTTGTAGGCCTGCGGATCGATTTCCCGGAACGGCGCCGTCTTGTACGCGACTTTGCCGTCCGGACCCACCACGAAGAGGTTGCGGTTGTCGAGCCCGAACTTGGGGTTGTGGGCGCCGTATGTCTTACCGATGACGCCACCCGAGTCGCTCGCGAACAGGAACGGGAACTCGTCGTCCTTGGACCACGACGCGAGCGCTTCGACCGGGTCCGTGCTGATCCCAATCAGGACCACGTTGCGGCCGTCGTGAAACAGCTGTGCGTACTGATCACGGTACGCATGCATTTGGATCGTTCAGCCCTTGGTTCGCGCCTTGTAGAAGAAGGCGAGGACCACCGTCTTCCCCTTGAAATCGCTCAAGTGGACGGGGGCTTTGAGCACGCCGTACCGGGTCGCGCCCGGGAGCGTGAAGTCGGGCGCGGTTGCGCCGACCTCGAGAGGCGCCGGCTCTTGCGCCAGCGCGACTGGTGCGGCGAGCGCGGCGACCAGTGGTAGAGTGAGGGCGAGCGACAGACGCGACATGTGAGATCCTTCCTCTCAATTCGTGATCGGCCGATAGTTCACGTCCAATACCGCCAGGCGCTCGAGGTGCGTGGCGAGCCGTCGAGTGAAATCTACGTAGTCCCGCTGCGCCCGCGGCGTCCACAGTACCTCGGCGAGGGCGCACAGCCTGGGGAACACCATGTACTCCGCTCGCTTTGGATCGGGAATGTATTCGGTCCACAGCTGTCCCTGAGCGCCGAGCACGTAGCGCGCCTCACCCACGGTCAGCGCGGGCGGCACGGGCTCGAACGCGTACACCGTGTCGAGCGGCAGGAAGCCCCCGATCGCGAGCGGCTCGGCGGCGGTGTCGGCCGACTGATAATGATCGAAGTAGGTATGCGACCCGGGCGCCATCACCACGTCGTGCCCGGCCCGGGCTGCTGCGATGCCGCCGTCCACGCCGCGCCAGGACATGACGACGGCGTTGGGCGCCAATCCGCCTTCGAGGATCTCGTCCCAACCAACCAGCCGGCGACCGTGCGAGGTCAGGAACTCGTCCATCCGGCGCGTGAAGTAGCCCTGCAGCGCCTCTTCGTCCCTCAAGCCGAGCTCGCGAATCCGCGCCTGCGCCAATGGGCTCGCCTTCCATTGCTCCTTAGGTGCTTCGTCACCACCGGTGTGGATCCAGGGACTCGGAAACAGCCCCATCACCTCGGTGAGAACGTTCTGCTCGAACTGGATCGTCGCGTCTCCGGGATTGAGGATGTTCCTGTCGACACCCCACGCGGTCCACACGGGAAGCGTGTCGCCGCGGTTGCCGAGCTCGGGATACGCCGCGATGGCGGCCTGGGAATGGCCGGGCATCTCGATCTCCGGCACGATCGTCACGAAGCGCGCGCGAGCGTAGGCGACGATCTCGCGGACGTCGTCCTGCGTGTAGAAGCCACCGTGGGGCTGGCCGTCGAAGCGCCACGTGGTCGAGTCCTGGTCCTTTCGGCCGATGATCGTCTCACGGCGCCACGCACCAACCTGGGTGAGCCGCGGGTACTGCTTGATCTCGAGGCGCCACCCCTGGTCGTCCGTCAGATGCCAGTGAAAGCGGTTGAGCTTATGGAGCGCCGCGAGGTCGATGTACTTCTTCACGAACTCTTTCGGCATGAAGTGACGCGCCACGTCCAGGTGGACGCCGCGCCAGGTGAACCGCGGCACGTCCTCGATCGCGACGGCGGGGATTCGCCACGCCATGCCACCCACCTTGGCCTGCCGGAAGACCGCGGGCGGGAGGAGCTGGCGGAGCGTCTCGATGCCGTAGAACGCCCCCGCGGCCCGATAGGCACGAATCGCTACGTGAGATGGGCTGGCGTCGAGCCGATAGCCCTCGTCGCCGAGGCGGGCGAGGGACGAGTCGAGGCGGATGGAGATCGCTTGCGTCCCGGCGGGCGCGGCGGTGCGCACGGCGAGCCGCAGACCGGTGGCGGGAAAGAGGTAGTCGCCCAGCAGCTCGCCCAGTCCTCGCAGGGCGGGATCGGTCACGATCACCGTGCCGGCCCGCAACGTGAAGGCGCCCGGCTGCACGGTCATGCGCGCGGGGCGCGGCACGATCGCCGGCGTGGAGTCGGCCGCGAGAGCCAGCCCCAGCGCCGCGAGCATCGACAGCATGCTTACTCCTTCAGCTCTCTGACCCAGATGTCCCGGTAACGGGTCGGGTGACCGTGGTCCTGCAGGAACAGCGGAAGCTGGTCCGGGTGCGGCTCGTAGTGCGCGCGCGCTGCGTGCACCGTCCAGCCGGTGATGATCGTATTGTCCTGCACCAGCACGGCGTTGTGCAGCACCGTGACTCGCGCCGAGTCGCGCACCGTACCATCGGACGCGAACCGGGGACGGTGGAAGATGATGTCGTAGGTCTGCCATTGGCCGGGCGGTCGGCTGGCGTTCACGAGCGGCGGCGTCTGTCCGTACACGGCC
>DATHKX010000161.1:0-10672 GCA_035488835.1 Gemmatimonadales bacterium | reverse complement strand
CCGAACCGACTGTTCGTGAGGTAGAGATCGGGCCATCCGTCGTTGTTCACGTCGGCGACCGACACGGCGGCACCCAGCGACCCGATGAGGGGGGCGATGTTGTCGAGCCTCGGGTCCAAGGTCGGCCCGTGATGTACGAAGTCGATGCCCGCTTTGGTCGCGATGTTGGTGAGGTGAAATCGCGCCGCGCCGGAAGCATCGCCGGCCCCGGGCGCACGGCGGTTCAGGATGGCGACAAGCACGATGGCGGCCACGAAGGACACACCAACCGCGATACGGCGCTGGAACGGGGCGGTCACGGCGTGAACCATACCATGCCCTGCCTGGAGTTGCCAGCGCGAGGTGAAGGCATAACTTCTTGACATGAAGCGTGTTGCATACGGCCATCTGGTTGCATTCTGTGTCTCGCTTGTGTCGCTCGATGCCTGCAGCCGTGAGAGGCATCCGCCGCTGTTCCAGCAGCTGACCCCGGGTCACACCGGGGTCACGTTCGCCAATACGATCACCACCAATGACTCCGTGAATGTGCAAACCGACCCGTTCGTGTATAACGGCGCCGGGGTGGCGGTCGGCGATATCGATAACGACGGATTGCCGGACATTTTCTTTGCGGGCAACATGGTCTCGAGCCGCCTGTATCTGAACAAAGGCGACATACGGTTCGAAGACATCACGCAGGCGGCCGGCGTTGGGACCACTCGATGGGCCACCGGCGCGACCATGGTGGACATCAACAACGACGGCTATCTCGATATCTACGTCTCGGTCTCGGGCCCCCCATGGTCGAAGGGGGCGCAGCGGGCCAATCTGTTGTTCGTGAACAACGGGGATCACACCTTCACGGAAGCAGCCGCCCGATACGGCATTGCAGACACCGGCTTTACCACGCACGCCGTGTTCCTCGACTACAACCATGACGGATACCTCGACCTGTTTCTGCTGGAGAATTCTCCCGAGGATTTTGCGCGGGGTGAGGCCAACAGCCACCCGGCGGGCGTCCCCAGTTCCAGTCCCAGCAGTTACGACCAGCTCTATCGTAATAACGGCGACGGGACGTTTACCAACGTGTCGAAGGAGGCCGGCATATTGCGAGACGTCGGGTACGGACTCGGCGTCGTCGTCGCGGACTTCAACGGGGACGGGTGGCCCGACATCTACGTCTCGAACGACGATGCGTCGAACGACGTCCTGTACATCAACAATCGGAACGGAACCTTCACCGACAAAGCAGCGGCCTGGCTCAAGCACACCAGTTTTGCCGGAATGGGTGTCGACGTAGCCGATTTCAACAACGACGGCTGGCCCGATATCCTGCAGGTGGACATGATGCCCCAGGACCTGCGTGCTCGGCACCGGATGACCGGGTCCACGACCTATGGCGATCTGCTGGAGTTCGGTCAGCGGGGCATTCACCCTGCCTATGACCTCAACACGCTGCAGCTCAATAGCGGAGTCACCAAGGACGGAGATATCCGGTTCAGTGAAATCGCCCGCCTGGCGGGTGTCGCCTACACCGATTGGAGCTGGAGCGCGCTGTTCGCGGACGTCGATAACGATGGGTACAAGGACATCTTCATCACCAACGGCTATCCCAAGGCCGTCACGGATTTTGACTACCAGACGGCGATGTTCGGGGTACGCCGAGCCCGAGATCCTCAGGCGGTCCGTCAACGAGGGCTGAAGCTCCTGCGGGAGCTGCGCAGTTACAAGCTGTCGAACTATCTCTTCCGGAATAAGGGCGATCTCACGTTTGTCGACGAGAGCAAAGCCTGGGGGATGGACCAGCCGGGGTTCTCGTATGGTGCCGCGTATGCCGATCTCAACAACGACGGCAGACTCGATATGGTGGTCAATAACATCGACGCTCCGGCGTCCATTTACGAGAATGTCAAACCGCGCGCCGACTCGAGTCACTACCTGCAAGTCACGCTGCGGGGTGAGCCTCCCAACATTCGGGGGATCGGATCGACGTTGGTCCTGACGGCGGGGGGGCAAAAACAATACCTCTACCAGTCCCCGTACCGGGGATACATGTCCACCATGGACGACCGCGCGCATTTCGGGTTGGGCGCCGCCAAGCGCGTCGACAGCCTGGAAGTGATCTGGCCCGACGGGCGCCATCAGCTGCTCACCGATCTCGACGTCGATCGGATGCTGACCGTGCGGCAGGGAGACGCAATGCGCCAGGTGTCGGGTGTCGGGTGTCAGGTGTCAGTCTGTCTCCCCCGACACCCGGCACCTGACACCCGACACCGCCCCTTCCAGCCGATGGATCCCGCTCGGGCGTTGAAGTACAAGCATCAGACTGGGACGCATGTCGATTACAACGTACAACCGCTGTTGCCTTATATGATCTCCCGACACGGCCCTCCATTGGCGGTGGCGGACGTGAACGGCGACGGTCTGGACGATGTCTTCATCGGCGGGGCAGGGGGAGTCCCGGGCAAGCTCTTCATTCAGCGACGGGACGGCAGTTTCGTCGAATCCACTCAAGGGCAACCCTGGGCGGCCGACAAGGATTACGAAGACTGGGGAGCCCTGTTCTTCGATGCGAACGGGGACGGACTCCCCGACCTGTATGTGGCGAGCGGCGGGTATCAGCTGGCACCGAGCTCGCGTCGGCTGCAGGACCGTCTCTATATCAACCGGGGAGGCGGCAGGTTCGTCAGAGACAGCCAGGCCTTGCCGGAAATGCTGACGAGTACCGCGGCGGTCGCAGCTGGCGATTTGAACGGCGACGGCAGACTGGATCTGTTCGTGGGTGGCCGCCTGGCGCCCCGAAACTATCCCTATCCTGCCCGAAGCTACGTGCTGCGTAATGACGGGGGTCACTTCACCGATGTCACGGAGCAGGTCGCCCCGGAGCTGGCGCGACCCGGAGGCATGATCACCGCCGCGGTCTGGATGGATTTCGACGGCGACGGGCGATTGGATCTGGTCACGGCGGGAGAATGGATGCCGATCCAATTCTACAAGAACGATGGAGGACGGCTGCGCAACGTGACCGACTCCATGGGCCTGCCACCGCTGCGCGGTTGGTGGTACAGCCTGGCAACGGGTGACTTCAACAACGACGGACATCCCGATCTGGTGGCTGGGAATCTGGGGGTGAATTCCACATACACGGCGTCGCAGGCGGGGAAGTTCGGCGTGTATGCGGCCGATTTCACCGGCAACCGGAGTACGGACATCGTGCTCACACAGGAGATCGGCGGGACGGAATATCCGTTCGAAGGTTTAGCGACCCTGGGCCGAGCGATCTATCCTGTGGGGCTGAGATTCCCGACGTATGAATCGTTTTCCCGGGCTTCCATCGACCAGACCTTCGACCCCGCCGAGCTGCGTCGGGCCCTCCACTACCAGGCGGATACCTTCGCCAGTGTCTATCTGCAAAACAATGGGAATGGGACCTTCACGGCGTCGGCATTGCCCAATCTCGCGCAGCTATCGCCGATCAGGGGGATTATTGCCCACGACGTCGATGGTGACGGCAATCTCGATCTGATCGTGGCGGGAAACCTCTACCAATCAGAGGGCAACACGCCCAGAGCCGACGCGGGCAATGGCCTGTGGCTGCGGGGTGACGGCCACGGCCACTTCACCGCGGTTGCTCCGGTGGAAAGCGGCTTCCTCGCTCCCCTGGACGTCACGGGACTCGCCCTCGTGAAAACGCCTGCAGGGAGCGCCGTGCTCGTGGTGAACAACGGCGACTCCCTGCAGGCGTTTACGCTCCGGCGGCGCTGAAGCGCCCGGCTACCACCCGGGATTCTGCGTCAGCGAGCTTGTCGATCCCACCTTGCTCAATTCGATCTGCAGCGACGGGATCGGATACAGATTATAGCGAGCCGTGAAGGGCGTCGCGGCCGCGAGGTATGACCTCCGGGTTTTCTCGACCAGGAGATAGTCGGTGATCACTTGAACGGCCGTTCCCCAACGCCGCAGATCGAAGAACCGCTCCCCTTCCATCCCCAGCTCGAGCCGGCGCTCGGTCCGCACGGCCGTGCGCCCCGTGGCCTGATCGGCGAACGTTGGGTACAGCCCGACCTTGTACGTGGCCCATTTGATCGAGGCATCATTGATGGGCACGGCAAGGCGACTGTCCCCCACACATGTGGGGTACTTTTTCGTCAAGATGGTGTCCGCGGCATTTGCCCCGTCTCCGCACCCCTGCGCGGTCACACCCGCCCGCGTCCTGATCTGATTCACCAGCGTTGTGGCCGCCGCCAGGTTGTTGAGCTCGACGTTCGCCTCGGCCAACATCAAGAGTAGATCCGCATACCGGTAGATATGGATGTGCACCGAATTCAATTGCGCCGGCGCCCAACCCACCTTGCTCTGGGCCCCACTGGCCTTTTCATGGATGTTTTTCTTCGGACTGTAGGGTCCGCCGTATCCCGGGGCCCTGATCCACGTCGGCAAGTGCAGGCCCCAGTCCTTGAAGGGCACGCTATCCCTGCCCACCGTCCAGTCCACCCGCGGATCCAGCGTATCGTTGATCGACGCCTTGAACACGGTGTTTCGGGCGTTCCACGTCGGATCCGTCAAGGACTTGGGAAGTCCAGTCACCGGGTCAACCACGTAGAAATTGACCAGGTTCTGCGACGGCTGGTGGAAGCCGCAGCACCCGAACGGGCTGCCGGAGTGCGGGAAGTTCAAGCGTTCGCCGTAGTTGGCGTTGTTGCCGTCCGGCTCGCCGTCATTGGC
This sequence comes from Gemmatimonadales bacterium, assembly GCA_035488835.1. Classification (GTDB taxonomy): domain Bacteria; phylum Gemmatimonadota; class Gemmatimonadetes; order Gemmatimonadales; family GWC2-71-9; genus AG41. The sequence continues at coordinate 5,968 of DATHKX010000161.1, read as the reverse complement.
CGAGGCCTGGTAGGCCAGGATGGTCTCCGGGCCGTCGGCAAACTGCTGGAACCCGGTCCAGACGTGATCGAAGCTCGTTTCCAGGGCATACTTGTTACTCGCTACAACCGAATCCAGGACCCGCACCACGCCGGCCCAGTCTTTTCGGAAGGCCAGCACCTTGCCTTTGTATGCCTTGGCCGTCCAGCGGAAGACCCGTCCCTTCTCCCCGTTGCGCGGCGCATCCGGCAACAACACGAAGGCCGAGTCCAAGTCCTTCAGGATCGCCGTCGTGTCGTTCACGCCCGCATTCGGCTTGCGGAAATCCAACGTATCATTCTCATCGGCGAAATAGGGAATACTCCCCCACATCTGCATCCCTTCGAAGTGAAAGTGCGCCCGCAGGAACAAGGCTTCGCCTGCGATGCTCCTGGCGTCAGCAGCCGAGATCTCATTCGGCAATTGCTGGCGTACCCTCGCCAGCAGGCGTAACGTCCCGTTGGCGCGCACGATCCCTTCATAGATGGCGCTCCACTTGTTGTCGAGATAGTCCTCGCCCGAACCCGTGGTCCAATTGTACAGCTCGATGTCCGTCGCCCCGGGTTGGTCGGTGGCCTCAGACCCCTTGTAGGCGTCGTCGCTGGTGACACTCCCCCACACCCAGTTGCTGGCGGCGCATCCCCAGTTGCTGTTGGTCGAGTTAGTGCAGTCGAGCACCCGGTAGGTGGCCAGGAGCGAGCCTTCGACGCCCACCTTCGTCGTGAGCGAAACCGCACCTAGCGTCCCCTGGGCCGCGGTGTTCAGGAAATCATGACACCCGTACGTGACGCCCCCCAGCAGAATCAGGAGCCCGGTCCCGAAGAGCAGTTTGTGGCGATATAGCGTGTTCATCGTCTTCCCTTCCCCGAAAGAGACGATTCCGCTAGAAAGTGGTGCTGATTCCGACCGTGAACGTCCTGCTCGTGGGGTACGACCCCCGGTCCACACCGCGATACTGATCCCTGATGTCACCCGCCGGTCCGGTGAAGTTCTGGGCCGGCAACGACGGATCGAGACCCGAGTATCCGGTAAAGGTGAACAGGTTTTCCGCCTGCACGTAGATGCGCGCCCCCGGTATCCAGCTGACCATCGCCGGTGGCAGGGTATACCCGATCTGCAAACTACGGAGCCTGACGTACGACCCATCCTCGACGTAAAAGCTGTTGACCTGGCGACTGAACACGTCGTTGTTGTCGATTCTCGGATACTTGGCGTTCGGGTCAGCGGGCGTGGTGCATCCCGGGTCCCCCGCCGCGCACCAGGAATTGGTCAACAGATCGTTGCGGACGTTCGTCGAGAAGTCGCGGAACACGTAGAAGTCCTTCTGGTCATCGAAGATCTGGTTCCCGAACGTGCCGAACACGGCGAGGCTCAGGTCCCACGCGCCCCGGCGCAGGGAAAAGTCCAGTCCCGCGGTGAAATCGGGGTGGGGACTGCCGATGATGGTGAAGTCGGACCCCGTCACCCTGCCGTCGCCATTCACATCGCGGAACTTGAGCCGGCCGGGAGCCTCCCCATCCTGGTACTTCGCGGTGGGATCTCCCGTGGCGGCCTGGGCGGCAGCGTCCAGCGCCGCGATCTCCGCCGCGCTGTTGAAGTACCCATCCGCCTGGTACCCGTAGAACGCCCCGATCGGATCGCCCACCTGGTTGATCACATGGTTCGTGAGGCGGGTGGGATTCGGACCGAAGAAGAACGGCGCCACGTTATCGATGCTGATGATCTTATTGTTGTAGTGACTGCCGTTGAAGTTCACGCTCCACGACGTCTTCTCGCCCAGGGTTCCCCGGTAGCCGAGGTTGAAGTCGATGCCGCGGTTTCTCATCGCCCCGATGTTGACGATCGCAGGATCCGCCTTGCCTGCCGTGGCCGGGATGCGGGGGTCGAACAGGAGGTTGTTCGTCTTCCGTTCGTAGACATCCACGCTAAGATTGCCCCGGCCCTGGAACGCCGCGAGGTCCAGGCCGACGTTCACGGACTTGTTCTCTTCCCACTTCAGGTCCGGGTTGCCCAGCGCCGTCTGCCTGAATCCCTGCCGCACCACGTTCCCGGTGTTCCCGATATCGTAGAAGGTGTCGCCCCGACCGCCGCCGTATTGACTCACGATGCGGCCTTGCGGGATGTTCTGGTTTCCGGTCTTCCCCCACCCGAACCGCAGCATGACGTTCGAGAAAAATCCCCCGGATCCAAAGAACGGCTCCTGGGACAGTCTCCATCCCACACTGAACGCCGGGAACGTTCCCCACCGGTGACTCGCCCCGAACGTCGAGGACCCATCGCGCCGCAGCGTCGCGCTCAGGTAATACCGCTCGGCGTAGCTGTAGTCCGCCTTGCCAAAGAAGGACAACAATGTCGCGACGCTACCCACGCTGCTGTCGTTCTTGGTTGCCGGGTCGGCGAGCGCATCGCGGATGTAGCGGCTGCTCGGGTCGGTGTTCAAGAGGTTGCCGATGTGGCCCGCGAGGAACCGCACCGTGTTCTTGTTCGCCTCCTGCCCGGCCAAGACGTTGATGGTGTGTCGACCGAACGTCCCCAGGTAGCTCAGGGTGTTGGTCCAGGTCCAGTCCGTGGTTTGCCGCTGGTTCTCGTCGATGGAATTGGACGTCCCCGGCTCGGAGTTTTCCGGTGTGATCGGATTGTACCCTCGGAACGCCTGCTGCCCGAGGTTGAACCCGAGCCTGGTCTTGGCCGACAGACGCTTCGTGACGTCCAGACCGGCATAGACATTCCCCATCAGCTGATCGTTGGTGTTGCGATCGAACTGGCGCTGCCAGGCGTAGCCGAGCGGATTGCTGTTATTCCCCAGGCTGACGGCCTTCCCGGAGGCGAAATGACCGCCGATGTCGTACACGGGGACGACGGGCTGCATCAGGATATTCTTGCCCAGGATGCCGTCTTCGCCGCCGTCATCGTTCGGGATGCCGCCGAAGTGTTGCTCGCGCGACAACGCGATATTCTCGCCGACCACGAAGCGATCCAGGTTGAAAGCGGTGTTGACGCGAACGGTCCCGCGCTGCAGCCGATTGTACGCCGCCGTGCCGTTCTGATTCAGGAAATTGAAGGACACGTTGTAGGCGTTGTCCACGCCGCCGCCTGAAATGCGCAGGTTGGCGTCGGTAACGCTCGCCGGACTGAAGACGGCCTTCCACCAGTTGGTCCCGGCGCTGCCGGGCATGATCAACGTGGCGCCGTTATTGCCAGGTCCTGGATAGGCGTACGTGCTCAGGTTGAGCGTATCCGTGGTCTGATGCTTACCGTCGTTCGGATAGATGAACGGCGCAACCGTCGGGTTGACGGTGCCGGCCCCATTGACTCCGTAGATGGCCTTCACGGCATCGGGGATCGTATCCCCCGCATTGAGGTAGCCGCGCTTCACCACCTCGTAGTATTGCAGGGCATCCTGCATCAGGAAATCGTCGTAGCCGTGGGCGGGAGTCGCCACACTCGTTCTCACATCCAGCGTCATGTGACGCTGTCCCGGCTTTCCCTTCTTCGTCTCGATCATGATCACGCCATTGCTGGCCCGCGATCCATAAATCGAAGCCGCCGCCGCGTCCTTGAGGACCTGTACCTCGGCGATATCGTCCGGGTTCAGCCAGTTGAGATAGGAGTCCCCCGCCACCGGCGTGCCGTCGATGATGTAGAGCGGATCGTTGTTCTGGAACGAGGTGATCCCTCGGACCCGGACAGTGGTGCGCGAGCCGGGAGAGCCACTGGCATCGACCGATACACCGGCAACGCGGCCATCCAGTCGCTGCAGCACACTTGTCGAGGTTTGTTTCTCGATGCTCTCGACATCGACCGTGCCGACGGCGCCCGTGATATCGGTCCGGCGCTGCGCCGTGTACCCGGTGACCACCACCTCCGGCAACACCGCTATGGCCCTGTCCATCGCGACATTGACCGTGGTACGTCCGGCGATGCCCAGCGCGGTGCCGCGGAATCCGATGAGGTTGAAGGTCAGGACTCCATCGGGCGGAGCCTGGACCGTAAAGTTCCCCTGCGCATCGGTGCTGGTACTGGTAGTGCTCCCGCGGACGCGGACACTCACGCCAGAAATGGGATGACCTTCCGTCGTGGTGACTTTCCCGGAGACCTCGACCGGCGGCGCTGGCTCCTGGCCGCGTGCCGTTCCGCACAACGTCACTGCGAGCAGCACACCCATTCCCACCGCGCTAAGGAAGTGGAGATGGCTGGTCCCGAACCAACGCTTACCCTGCAGCATGTCGTTCATGGGGGCGCCCTCATCCTGCGGGTCGTCGCATGGCCTTGAGGCCGTGCTTGGTGATCACGTCGCGATACGTAATGAGCACCACGTTCCGGGCCTTCAAGGCCCCGGTGAATCTCTGTGAAGTCAGCGCGTCCAGCTCTCCCTGTCGGTTCTTGCTCATCTCGGGGAGGGGCTGGTCGGTGTTCATGTCCACGAGGGCGCCCAGCTCCGGACCGTCCACGCCCACGTGTGTGACCACGGCATTCACGCCCGGGCGCAGGCGATCGATCAGCGCCACCAGGCTGTCCGCCTTATTACGCGGGGCCGCCGCATACTGGGGAGCGTCCATGGCCTCGCCGAAATACTCCGACATGCCGAGCCCATATTCCCGCGCGAGCCGCTCGGTGACCTCACGGAACTCCGGATAGCGGGTCGCCGTGCCCATGTGAAAATCGACGTAGTCGATCTTCGGCCCCGAACGGAGTGCGCGTTCGATCTGCGCTCGCAGCTCCTTTTCGATTTCTCGGGGATCGGCGTGGTTCTTGTACAGCGCCTCGGCGGATTGGAAAAAGTATCCATCGGCGTCGACCAGCGTCGGGACGGCTTCGCGGCCCGCTACCGGTCCCCAGCGATAAAATTTCCACTCGGAATTCAGCGTCAGATGAATGCCCACCGCGACCTCGGGATGCCGCTTGAGGATCTCCGCGGCTTCCTGGTACCAGGGGCACGCAAACATCACCGACACGGATAGGGGAAGACCGGTCTCAATGAGTCGCTGCACAGCCATGTTGACGCTGTGACTCATCCCGACATCGTCGGTGCGGATGATCAAGTAAATCGGATCGGATGCAGCGACACGTTGCGTCACGGACGCCTGACCAAACACGGCAGCCGGCGAGGTGACAAAAAGAAACCCGATGTACGCAGCAAGAGGTCGATGCATTTTGCCCGCGCCAAAGGCGTCGCACGTTGGACCGTTTCCTCGCCCATTTTGCAACCTAACTGGCAACTCAGCAAGTAGCCCTCCGGCCGGCCCGGGCGTGGGTCCCATATAGAGGAAAGGGGCGGCAGACGGGTTATCTTCACCGCCGCCCGACCGCACTGAAGAGGAAGGACAGTGGACGCGAGAAGCCTGAGCCTGATCGGCATGCTCCTGCTGGCGGCGTGCCGGGGAGCGGCGCCGGGAGGCGACGCGGTCGCCAACGGCGCTGCGGCCGTCACGGCGCGCACGTGGGGACTGGCCTACCTGCAGCAGAACCAGCTGCCCCAGGCCGAAGCGGAGTTCCGCAAGGTCGTGGCGCTGGCCCCCGACCAGGCCGTGGGATATGCCGACTTGGGACTCGTCTACCTGCGGGAAGGCCGCTATCGCGAGGCCGAGGCCCAGCTCCGCCGGGCGGCAGCCCTGGATTCGGCCGACAGCAACATCGGGCTCATGCTCGCCAAGGTGTACGAGCTGAGCGGGCGGGAGCTGGAGGCGCGCCGCGAGGTCGAGCGAGTGCTGCGCCGCGATTCCACCGACATCCGGGCGCTGTACGCGGCCGGGGAGCTCGCCGGGCGGTCGGCCGATCCTGAGGAGCGGCGGCGCCAGGAGGGCTACCTGCGCCGGGTGGTCGCCCGCGCTCCGGCGAACCTCGCCGCGCGGCTCGAGCTCGTCGACCTCCTGCTCGCGCGCGGTGCCGCCGACGATGCGGCCGCCCAGCTCGAGGCGTTGCAGCGTGAACTCCCCCAGTTGCCCCCCGA
>DATHKX010000160.1:0-27584 GCA_035488835.1 Gemmatimonadales bacterium | reverse complement strand
GAGCGCCTGACGCGCCACGGCCTCGAGGAGTTCGTCTCGGACTGCGTGATCCTGCTCGATCAGCGGGTGATGGAGCAGAGCGCCACCCGGCGGTTGCGCATCCTCAAGTACCGCGGGTCGGCGCACGGCGGGAATGAAATGCCGTTCCTCATCGACGACCACGGACTCTCCGTGCTGCCGATCACGTCGCTGGGACTCACGCACCAGGCGTCCACCGCGCATCTGTCGAGCGGGGTGACCGGGTTGGACGCGATGTTTGGCAAGAAGGGATACTTTCGCGGCAACAGCGTGCTCGTATCCGGAACGGCGGGCACTGGCAAATCCAGCGTGGCGTCACACTTTGTGGAGGCCGCGTGCCGGCGCGGCGAGCGCTGTCTCTACTTCGCCTTCGAGGAGTCGGCCGGCCAGATCACGCGCAACATGCGGTCGATCGGCATCGACCTCGAGCCCTGGACGCGCCGGGACCTGCTACGCGTGCACGCTCAGCGGCCGACGGCCCTGGGCCTGGAAGCGCACCTGGTGGCGATGCATCGCCTCATCGACGACTGGAAGCCTCGGGTGGTGGTCGTGGACCCGGTTACCAACATGGCCGCGGTCGGCAGCGAGATCGAAGTGAGGGCCATGCTTGCGCGGCTCATCGATTTCATGAAGCTCCGGCAGATCACCGCGCTCTTCACCTCCCTGACCGAGGGGGGCACCACGGCCGAGCGGACCGACCTCGGCGTGTCGTCCTTGATGGACGTCTGGATGCTGCTCGGAAACCCGGAGGCGAACGGCGAGCGCAACCGCACGCTCCAGATTGTCAAGGCGCGGGGCATGGCGCACTCAAACCAGGTTCGGGAGTTCGTGATGACCGACCACGGCGTCACTCTGGTGGACATCAGCCGCCGGGCCGACGGGAGCGTGGCCATCGGCTCGGCCCGGGACGCGCAGGAATCGGGGCGCTCCGACGATCCGAAGGCGAGCCGCAGACGGAAGGTCGAATGAAGAACGGAGCGCGCCGGAGGTGGCGGCTGCGGCTGTACGTGGCGGGACAGACGCCGAAATCGATCACCGCCCTCGCCAATCTGAAGCGGCTGTGTGACAGCCACCTCGCCGGCCGATACAGCATCGAAGTCGTCGACCTCCTCGAGAAACCGCAACTGGCGCGGCGCGACGACATCGTCGTGATCCCCACGCTGGTGCGACAGCTGCCGCCGCCGATCCGCAAGATCATCGGCGACCTCTCGAACGTGGAACGCGTCCTGGTCGGGTTGGATGTGGTTCCGCGTGATGTTGAGAAATAGTCGGCGCTCGCCGTGATCAAGAAACGCAAGGTGCCGCGCCGCCCTCAGGCCGGAGTCCGGGAGCTGCGGACCCGGCTCCAAGCGGCCGAGGAGACGCTGCGCGCGCTCCGGGCCGGAGAAGTGGATGCCATCGTGGTCGCGAGGGCGAAGGGGGAGCACGTCATCACCCTCGCAGGCGCGGAGCTGGCCTACCGCATCCTGTTCGATCAGATGAACGAAGGCGCCGTGACACTGACTCGCGACGGTGTGATCGCGTATTGCAACCGGCGGTTCGCCGAAATCGTGCGGATGCCGCTCGCGCGCGTCATCGGCGCGCCGCTGCGCCGGTTCGTGCCGCCCGCCGAGCAGCCGGCGTTCGACGCCCTGGTCGCGGCCGGGCACCGGGCGAACCGGAGGGGCGACACCGCCTTCCGTGCGGACGGTGGCGCGCCGGTGCCGGTGTCGGTCTCGTTCGCTCCGTTGCAGCTGGAGGGGAGCGCGGACGTCATCGGCGTGATCGGCGTGGTCACGGACATCAGCGAGCGCGAGCGGGCGGAGGAGCTCCGCAATCGGCTGATCCAGCAGGCGGTGACCGCCCAGGAAGAGGAACGACGGCGGATCGCCCGTGAGCTCCACGACGAGGCCGGGCAGTCGCTCACGGCGCTGCTCGTGGGGTTGCGGACGATCGAGGAGTCCCGCACGATCGCAGAGGCAGCCGAGCTGGCGCAGCGGCTCCGCGGGATAGCGGCCCAAACCCTCGATGAGGTGGGACGCCTCTCGCGCGGACTCCACCCGAGCATCCTCGACGAGGTGGGGCTCCCGACCGCGGTGACCCGCCACGCGCAGGAGTTCGCGCACCTGCACGGAGTCGCCGTGGACGTGCGGATCGAGGGGCTCGAGTCGGAGATCCTGCCGCCGCTCGTGCAGACCACCGTGTACCGTGTTCTGCAGGAAGCGCTGACCAACGTGGCGAAACATGCCGGCGCCCGGAGCGTGAGCGTTCGGCTCGTGCGCGGCAAAGCCGCGGTCGAGTTGCGCGTGCAAGACGATGGAGCCGGCTTCGACCCCGCGGCGGGTGCCGAGGCCGAGGCGGGAGATCGGGGAGATCGCCATCTGGGCCTGCAAGTCATGCGGGAGCGCGCGGCCCTGCTCGGCGGCTCGCTGGAGGTCGAGTCGCAGGCCGGCGGGGGGACCACGATCACGGCCCACTTTCCCACGCGTCGCGCGTAGCGCGCGTGCCGAGAATCCGGGTGCTCATCGCCGACGACCACGCGGTCCTCCGGGCCGGCCTCAAGCTGCTCATCAACGCGCAGGCCGACATGGAGGTGGTGGGCGAGGCCGGGGATGGTCCCGCGACGATCCGCAGCGCTCAGGCGACGGCGCCGCACGTCGTGCTGCTCGATCTGTCCATGCCCGGATCCCGCTTCACGCAGACGATCGAGCAGCTGGTGCGGGTCACGCCGAGCTCCCGCGTGCTCGTGCTCACGATGCACGACGATCCGGCGTACCTGCAGGCCGCGCTCCAGGCCGGCGCGTCGGGCTACATCGTCAAGAAGGCGGCCGATATCGAGCTGTTAACCGCGATCCGCGCCGTCCACCACGGCCGCACCTTCGTCGATCTCACGCGTCCCGGGGAAGAGGCGCGGGGCCATGAGGTCCGGCGCGTCTCCCGCGAATCGCCCGCTGCCGGACACCCCAGCGTGCTGAGCCAGCGGGAGGCCGAGGTGCTCCGCTTGCTGGCGCAGGGGCACACGAACCAGGAGGCCGCCGACCACCTGGCGGTGAGCGTGAAGACCGTCGAGACCCACCGCAAGCGCTTGAGTGACAAGCTCGGCCTCAGGAGCCGCGCCCAATTGTTCCGCTTCGCCGTCGAAGTCGGTCTGCTCGAGGGCAACGCCGCCCGGCCAGGAGACGAGTAGCGACCGCCTCGAGGTCGGGTGTCAGGGATTCTCCTGACCATCCAGTGTTTTTCCCCGATATCCACAACCCGTCTCGCTCTGCATTGTGACCTCCGATGTTTTGACGTGCGTCACAGTCCTCCGTGCCGCTCAGGCTGGTCCCTCGAACCTGAACGCGAGCGCTGCCCTGGCGAAACGCATCCGTGTGCTCATCGCCGACGAACACGCGATCCTCCGGGCGGGCCTGAAGTTGCTCATCAACGCCGAGTCCGACATGGAAGTGGTGGGCGAGGCCGCAGACGGGCCCGAGACGGTGAGCCAGGCCCGGGACCTCGATGCCGACGTCGTCCTCCTGGACCTCTCCATGCCCGGAGCCCCGGGTACAGCGATTATCGAGCAGGTGGTCCGACTGGACCCGGGTCGACGTATCCTCGTGCTCACCGCGCACGACGATCCGGCGCACCTGCGGTCCGCGCTCCAGGCCGGCGCCTCAGGCTATATCGTCAAGAGGGCGGAGGCCGTCCAGCTGCTGACCGCGATCCGGGCCGTTCACGACGGCCACACTTTCGTACATCTCACGCGCCCCGGCGAACGGCCCGTTGTCCGGCGCGGCTCCCGCCCGACGGCCGCCGGGCAGCCCACGCCGCTGAGCCGGCGTGAAGCCGAGGTGCTCCGGTTGCTGGCGCAGGGGCACACCAACCAGGAAGCCGCCGACCAGCTGGCCGTAAGCGTGAAGACCATCGAGACCCACCGCAAGCGCCTGAGTGACAAGCTCGGCCTCAAGAGCCGCGCCCAGTTGTTCCGCTTCGCCGTCGACGCCGGCCTGCTCGAGGGCGACGCCGCCCGGCCGGCGGACGAGTAGCAGCCGCCTTGAGGGCACGTGTCAGGGATTTCCCTGACCCCCCTACCGTGGTTTTCCCGATGTTCGCCGTCCGGCTTGCACAGTATCGTACCATCTGGGGAGGGGTGCCCAAGCCTTGGAGGTGGGTTGAGTGGCGAAACGAATCCTGGTGTTAGTGATCGAGGACAATCGGCTGGTGCGCGAGGGTCTCGCCGCGCTGCTGAACGCGCAGCCGGATTTCACGGTCGTCGCGGCCGCCGAAGGGGGCAACGCCGGCCTGCTCCAGGTCCGGGAGACCAAACCCCACGTCGTGCTCGTGGACGCGGCTCTCGGAAGCCACGACAGCCACCGTTTGGTGGAGAGCGTCAGGAAAGAGGTTCCTCAGAGCAAGGTCATTGTGATGGATCTGCTTCCGGCGCAGGAAGACGTCATTGCGTTCATCAAGGCCGGGGCGAATGGCTTCATCGTGAAGGACGCGACCGTCGAGGATTTCATCCGAACCATTCGATCGGTCGCCGAGGGGGCGGACGTGGTTCCTCCGGCCCTGACTGCTACACTCCTGTCCCATATTGTGGATCAAGCGGTCACGCGCAGCACCGAAGCCGTGCTGGAAGCCGTCCAGATGACCAAACGCGAGCGGGAGATTACGAGCCTAATTGCCGAGGGCTTGAGCAACAAGGAGATCGCCCAGCGGCTCAACATCGCCACCTACACCGTCAAGAGCCACGTGCACAACATTCTGGAGAAGCTTGCGTTACACAGCCGCCTCCAGATCGCCGCGCACGCGCACAAAGGCGCTGCTCAGCAGAGCGTCTCGCAGAACGTCCCGCCTACGTCCCCACGCTGACCGGTTCGCCTGCACCCAAGTAGCTAGCTCGTTCGGGCACGCCGCACATCCGCGCGCCAGTCCACTCGCGCTAAGTCGCTTTTCATCCGGTCGGAGGATGTGCGCCTGCCGCACGCGAAGGCAGGTTGTCTTGTCCGGGTGAGGAGCTCGTTGTGAACAGTCTTTGGGCGTACGCGTATCAGATTGTGCCGCCACAGCCGTCGCGCCGGCTGGGCGCGATCCGCACGCTCCTGAAGGACGAGACTGCGGCCGCGCGCGGCGGCGCCCGCACGTGGTCGGGGAGGCTCGTGCTGGAGCGGTACGCCACGCACATCCTGATCGTGAGCGACGCCCGCGCGCGGAACCACCCGATCAATCGCCAGCTGGAAGCCGAGTTGGAGCGACTCGAAGCTGATTTCTCCGTGACCGAGCCGCTGGCGGTGGCGGGCCACGCGGCGGGGGTCGAGTGGCTGGCCCCCTACGGCGGGAACGGACACGGTGGGAACGGACGATGACCACACTAGATGAACAGGAACTGGCCGCGATTCGGTGGGATCGACTCATGCGCGCAATGGGGCTTCGAGGCCCGTTCCTCATGAGTTGCCACGCACCGGACCACAGCGAGCTCGGTCAGCAGGAAGTTGCTGGAAAAGGTGCCCCAAAGGGCTAGTTCGTTTGATTCGCAGCAAGCCCGCGCTCACACACGAATCGTTAGCTCGCTTTTCATCCCGCCGAGGGATGTTCCCCACGAGTCCGTCCGCGCAAGATGATCTCAGCAATAGCGGCACTCAACCGCGGCAATCCGACAGACGGGAGCATCATGAAACCCAGCACCAAGAACCAGGTGGAAGGGGAGCTCCACGAGGTGAAGGGCAAGCTCATGGAGCAAGCCGGAAAACTCATTCTGGATCCCAAGTTGGAAGCCGAAGGCAAAGACGAAAAACACGCCGGACAACTTCAACAAAAAATCGGCCAGGTCGAGAAACTCCTGGGGGAGTGATAATCACATGTTACGAGCCAGTTTCCTCCTATGCGTCTTCGCCGGCATCGCCGCGAGCGGCTGCGCGGTCAACCCCGCCACCGGCAGCAATCAGCTCATGCTGGTCAGCGAGTCCCAGGAAATCCAGATGGGGCAGCAATACGACAGTCAGGTGGTCGCCACCATCGGTCTGTATCCGGATCCCGTCTGGCAGAGCTATATCCAGCAGTTCGGCGCCCGGCTCGCCGCCACCACGGAGCGCCCCAACCTCCCCTGGACGTTCCGGGTAGTGGACGACCCGGCGGTGAACGCCTTCGCCCTCCCGGGCGGCTTCGTCTATGTGACGCGGGGCCTTCTCGCCCATCTCACGTCCGAAGGAGAACTCGCGGCTGTCGTGGGCCACGAGATCGGCCACGTCACGGCCCGGCACACCGCTGCGGAGATGAGCAAGCAGCAGGTCATCGGACTGGGTCTCGCGGTCGGCAGCATGGCGAGCTCCCAGGTCGCGAAATACGCGGGTGCCGCGAGCCAGGCGCTCGGGGTCCTGTACCTCAAGTTCTCGCGCGACGACGAGAGCCAGGCGGACCAGCTCGGCCTGCGCTACATGGGCCGCAGCAACTACGATCCGCGTCAGATGTCGGAGGTCATGCGGATGCTCGGGTCGCTGAGTGCGGCGGAGGGAGGCGGCCAGCTTCCCGAATGGCAAGCCACGCACCCGAGCCCCGCGAACCGGCTCCAGGCGATCGAGACGCAGATCGCGACCCTGCCGCAGAATTTCGCGAGCACCATCGTGAACCGCGACTCGTATGAACGGCTGCTGGACGGCCTGGTGTTCGGGATCAACCCGCGCCAGGGTTACTTCACGGGCAGCCAGTTCTCCCATCCCGACCTGCGCTTCCGGCTCACCTTCCCCGACGGCTGGACCCTGAACAACGGGCCGCAGGCGGTGGTCGCGGTGAGCCCCGCGCAGGACGCGGTGATCGAGCTGTCGCAGGCGAAGGAGCCGACCGCCGACGCGGCGGCCCGTGCGTTCCTGTCGCAGCAGGGGATCACGAGCGGCTCGTCCGGGCGCGTGAGCCTGACCGGCGGCTTGTCGGGCGTAAGCGCACCGTTTGCGGCGGCGACCGATAACGGCACGCTTCGCGGTACCGTGTTGTTCGTCGAGTACGGCGGCGCGGTGTACGGCATCGTCGGCTTTGCCCCCGACGCGCGCTGGTCCACCTACCAGGCCACGGCCGAGCGCGCGCAGCGGAGCTTCCAGCGGCTGACCGATCCCGCGGCGCTGAACATCCAGCCGCAGCACGTGGACATCGTGACGGTCGCGGGGCGCACCACGATCGCCGCGCTGGCGCTGCAGCGGGCTTCGCCGGTCTCGGCTGCGCGGCTCGCCCTCATCAACCAGGTCGACGTCCAGACGGCCTTCGCGTCCGGCCGGCTGGTGAAGTGGGTCATCGGAGTCGTACAACCCATTCCCTAAACGGAGACAGGGTATGAAGCCTCTAGCTATTGCCGGAGTCGTACTGGCCGTTGTTGGCGCCTTGATAGTGTTTCGAGGCCTCAGCTACGGTTCCCAGCGGAGCGTCTTGAGAGTCGGCGACGTGCAAGTCTCCGCCGAAGCGGAGCGCCCGATTCCCGCCTGGGTCGGCGGGGTCGCCATCGTTGGCGGCTTGCTGCTCGTAGTCGGCGGCGTTCGAGGGCGGCGTGGCGCCTAAAGGAGAGAGGATGTTCTGGACCATCGCGCTCATTTTGATCGCGCTCTGGGTGCTTGGCATGGTCTCCTCGTACACGTTTGGGGGACTCGTTCACCTTCTCTTGGTCGTTGCGATCGTGGTGATCCTGATTCGTGTGATTCAAGGTCGAAGAATATTGTAGCGAGCGAGGCAGGGTATGAGGCTTCTGATCATTGCCGGACTGATACTGGCCGGTCTGCGCGGCTTCCTGTATGTGCTGCGAGGCCCCAGCTACCGGGGCCGGGAACGTCGCTTTTCCGGTGCCGGCGGGCGCTGGCACTCGTAGCAAACGATGACGCCCGTGCCGAGAACCTGGCTCGCGCTGATGCTCGGCCTTGGCCTCGTGGCGTGCTCTGGTGCCGTTGCAGGAGAGCCTGAGCGTGCCGACCGTTGGCAGCTTGGCAATCGGGCGTTGGAGCGGACGCTGGTCGTGGGGACACTGATCCAGGCGACCCTTGACAGTTCGCTTTCCTGGCGCCGCAGCAAGCCGGGCGACGCGCTGACCGCAACCGTTAGTACTGACGTCCGCAATGCGAACCGCTGGATTGTGATTCCGGCTGGATGCCCGGTAGGGCTCAGGATCCCGCTCTTGGGGCCGGTTGCCAACAAGAGCCAGGAGGCCGCCAAGCTGCTGCTCGAGGTCACCTCGGTGACGGTATGGGGGCAGCTGTACGCGGTGAGCGCGACGGTCGAAGTCACACGGATCGCGGTGGTCCCGCCGGGGACGCGGATCCTGTTTGTCCTGCCCGAGGGGCTCACGGTTGAGCGGCGATTCAAGGACGCCAGCCTCCAAATAGCTAGTTCGTTCGACGCACGACCGATCGGCGCACCAGCCCACAATTGTTAAGTCGTCTTCCATCCCGGCGAGGCATGTTCGCCAACAGCACGCGCGAGCAGGTTGTACGTGATGTGTTGCTTCATTCAAGTCGATTTGGAGCCACGATTATCCTACGGCTCCGGGACGGAGGACCTATGTCGAAGACTTTGCTCGCGGGGATGCTAGTGCTGGGTCTCGCCGCGTGTTCATCCGCCTCTGCGAAAGAGGAGGCCGCGAAACTTGCGGCCGCTGGTAGGGTCAGCAGTCAGCCTACGCAGCGTACGCTCCGCTCGGGGACGACGATCGAAGCCAGAATTCAGGATTCGCTTTCCTCGCGCCACAACCAGGCGGGCGAGACTCTGCGGGCGACGGTCAGCTCCGACGTCAAGGATGCGAACGGCGGCATCGCGATCCCGGCGGGATCGACGGTGGGGCTCAGGATCGCGGAATTGCAGGCGGCCACCAACAAGAGCCAGGCCGATGGAAAGATCACGCTTGTCGTAACCTCGGTGACGGTCCGGGGCCAGACGTATCAGGTCAGCTCGACCGTCAACCCGGTGCCGCACCAGCTGGTGGGGCGTGGCGTGACGGCCGGCGAAGTGGAGAAGGCGGCCGGCGGCGCCGTGATCGGCGCAGTCGCTGGGCGTGTCATCGGCGGAGACACGAAGGGCGCCGTGATCGGCGGTGCCGTAGGCGCGGCCGCGGGGACGGCAGCAGCGGTCCACTGGGCGAGCCGCGACGTGGTGGTCACGCCGGGGACGACGATCACATTCTCCCTGCCGCAAGCGCTCACCGTTACGGCGCGGTAGAACGGATCCCATGAGAACCACACGGGTGATCTGGTACGCGGGCACCATGCTCACGGCGCTGGCGATGCTGGCGGCGTCCGCGACCGCCACGGCGCAGCGGCAGATCCGCACGGTGCACGCGCGCAGCGGTACAGCTGCCGTCGATAGCTCGCGGGCCGAGCGGGAAAAGACCGCAAATCTCGAGAAGTTCCGGGGGATCGCGGCCAAGCTGAACACGACACCGGCAGCTCTGCAGTATGCCTTCGAGAATGCCCGCGTGGGGAACCCCAAGCTCAGCCGCGGGAACTTTATCGCGGCCAACGTGCTGGCGGACAATTTCGGGGCGACGCGCCCCAACATTACGACCCCGGCGATCCTGTCCGGGCTGCAGAGTGGCAAGAGTCTCGGGCAGACACTCCAGAGCCTTGGGCTCTCTGCCTCGGAAGCGAAACAGGCGAGACGGACGGCCGATCGCCAGGCGAAAGACGCCGACAAGCGCGTCAAGGACGCAGACAAACGCGCGAAGGCCAAGGTCGAGAAGCGGGACAACCGGTAAGGTTTCAGAAGCGAAGCGGAGTGAACGGGCGGGCAGGGTCAGTTTGAGCTGCCCGCCTGCCGCGCGGACGCTGCTGGTGTACCAAGTAGCTAGCTAGTTCGGCACCCCGCACTATGCCCGTCCCCACCAATCGTTAAGTCGTCTTCCATCCTGCCGATGGATGTGCGCTCGCAGTACTCGCGAGCAGGTTGTACCCAGGAGGGAGCTCAGAGACTGAGCAGAGTTCCCGATCCGTTAGTACGCTCACCAGTCGTTAGTTGAGCAGTGAGGGAGAAGCAAATGAACCAGTTTCAGAACTATGGCAAACAGGGAATGTGGCTGAGGGCGTTGCTGCTGGCCGCTTTTGTGACCGGATGTGGCAGCAGCACATCGCCGATCGACGTTTCCCCGACGACCCCAGGCGGGGGCTCAGGCACGGGCGCAGGTGCCGGTCCGGCTCCAGTGGATATGGGAACGGCGGGCAATTACGTGATTCTGGCAAAAACCGCCATCTCAAACACTGGCACTTCGGCGATTACCGGGAATCTTGGACTCAGTCCCAGCGCCGCCAGTGCCATCACGGGATTCGCGTTAAACCTTCCCGCAGGCGCCGCATTTTCGACGTCGGCTCAGGTGACTGGAAACGTATACGCCCCTGGCTATGCGGCTCCAACTCCGGCGAACCTGACCACGGCAATCGGCGACATGCAAACCGCGTACACGACTGCCGCCGGACGAACACTGCCTGATCACACGGAGCTGGCTTCCGGCAATATCGGCGGGCTGACGCTCCCCGCGGGTCTCTACAAGTGGTCGAACACGGTTCTCATCCCCAAGAGCGTCACGCTCAAAGGTGGCGCGAACGACACGTGGATCTTCCAGATCGCAGGCGGCGTCACGCAGGCCTCCGCGACGAGGGTTATCCTGACGGGTGGTGCACTTGCCAAGAACGTCGTGTGGCAGGTCGCCGGTATCGTGAGCATTGGAACGACCGCGCACATGGAGGGTGTGGTGCTGTCGCAAACACAGATCACGCTCAACACTGGCGCGACGTGGAACGGTAGACTGTTCGCACAGACCCAGGTCACTCTGGCTGGCAACACCGTCGTACAACAGTAGCAGCACGATTGGAGAAACCTGCTCCATAGAACATGCAATGCATGACATGGGGCAGGAACAAAAGGCCGTCGCGAGACGGCCTTTTTCTCTGGCTAGTGATCCCACAGCGTCATCCGTGGGTACGACGCAGAAGGTAACGCGCGTACTCAAGTAGCTAGCCCTCATTTCATCCCAGCAAGCGATGTTGCCTCGCGGTGCTCGGTGGCAGTTTGCTGCTGCGGGTGGGGGAGCTCCGACATTCGGGGAATGGATCCCGGGCTGCCCGTAGGCTCACGCAGTCTTGAGAGACGTGTTAGGAGGCATCACCATGCTCGTTCATCTCCTACGTACCACGCGATTGGTCCTTGTTGTCCCGTTCGCGGCGCTGCTGTTCGCGGCGTGCGGTGACTCCACTGGTCCAGGTCCCGTGGTCCCCTCCCTGGGGACGACATCGACCTACGGCATCCTGGCTGGCACGGCGATAAGTTGTGTCACCGGGGCCACCGTCAACGGCGATATGGGGCTCAGCCCGGGCGCGGCTAGCTCGATCACGGGCTTCCCGCCGTGCACGTTCACAGGCGTGCAGAACGCGGCCAACACGGCCGCCGCCGCGGCGCAACTGGACCTCACCACCGCGTACGACGGCCTGAAAGGCCTGGCGTGCGGTACGACAATCTCCGCGGATCTGGGTGGAACGACGCTCGCGCCTGGTGTCTACTGCTCCGGCTCCGGGATTAACTTGACGGGGGCGCTCACGCTCAGTGGGACGGGGACGTACGTGTTCCAGGCGGGGTCCGCGCTCACGGTCGCCAACTCCGGGTCGGTCGTGCTGGCCAATGGGGCCGAGGCGAAGAACGTGTACTGGCAGGTCGGCAGCTCGGCCACGCTGGGGAACGGCAGTACGATGAAGGGCAACATTGTGGCGCTCACGAGCATCACCTTGGGTACCACGGCAACCCTGGTTGGCAGAGCCTTGGCGCGAAACGGCGCGGTGTCGCTGGGTGGCACCGACACCATCACCCAGCCGTAGGCTCGCAGCTCGGGGGAAGGCGGACGGGGATTCGATTCACCGGGCGCGGGAAGCTCCGCGCCCGGCTCTTTTTGCTTGCCCTTTCTCCATATAGCTGACGGGCTGATGATCAGGGCGGACTGGTCTGTAAACGCGAGCGGTCCGGAGCGCCGCCGTGTCGCAACTAGGAGTCCCCTGACCGCCGGCTCGTGAACCTGCGGTGCGCGCGGACCGGGGACAGATCGATCACGAGCGCCACCACGACACCCACGACAGGCCAGAGCGTCCACGCGCCGCCGAACCAGTGGTGGACGACCGAGTACCAAAGCAGCGTCGTGGGCAGAAACACGAAGCCGACGATGGGCCACAGCAGCGAGGCGAAGAGGCCGTCAAACCAGTGGCTGAAGAACCACAGGAGGGCGACCGCGAGCCGCGGCGTGAGGAGCGCGAGGGCAGCGAGCAACAAGGGCATGGGATCCTCCTGGATCGCAGGACGACGGGGAACGGCCGCGCGGAGAACTGTTCAATCAGCGGCGCGCATTTAGGAATACTGCCTTCCAGGCAACGAGAGAACTGTCCTCAAAGCGCTTGACGAACTCCTGCAATTGCGACACCGCCACGTGGTTCTGGTGAAAATCCCCACAGGCCATCCACAGACGCCCCGTCGAGTCGGCAAAGACGCGGTAGAGCACCGTATCGCTCGAGCCCTCGGCGGCGAAACGCGTGCGCTGGGTTCCGCTGATCGGCGGGTCGCCCAACCACACACGACCGGCCACCGCATAGATGACTTGGACGAGCGCCGAATCGCCCACCGGTCGCGTGGGCTGCACCTGAATCGCTGTCATGACCTGGAGGAAGTCGGTCGCCGGGTCCCAAGGACAGTCGCGCCACGCAACCAGCGAGTGTGCTGCCCACCAGTTGCCGAGGGACTCGGCGACGATGAAGCGATTCACGAGACTCAAAGCCGTGGCTGCGTTGGGTGGGAAGGCTGGGGAGGGCGCGCTGATCTCGGACGCGGTCGTGGATCGAGTGTCTGGCGTGCGAGCCGTATTCTCCCGCTTGCAAGCAGCCAGAGCGAGAGCGGCGGAGACCGCGACAAGGCGAGAAACCATATCGCCTTCCGTACCTAGGGAGTGTAGCGGCGCTGCTCCACCAGTACGGCCGTGGTCTGCGTTCCGAGCGTGTATGCGGATCGGAACGTCCCCTCCACTCCCACTTTGGCCCCCTGGCGCGGCACCCCACCCCCCTCACTGACGATCGTCAGCGTCCCGGTCCCGTCATTGACCTGGTAGGCCCCGAAGCCCAGGGCGCCCACCGAACCTCGAACGTCGCCCGCGATCCGGACGGTCTGACCGTCGAAGCGACCCGGATCATCAAGCAGCGTCTTGATAGCCGTGGTTCCCTTACAGCTGAGGAAAAGGAGCGCGGCCGTCGCAAGGACCCACCGGTGCATGGGAGACCCGCCACGGCGTGTCAGGAAGATTGGCATGATCGGAAGCTCCTTTGATGTATCAAGCCGAGGGATCCTTGGGGCGGTCCTTGGAGCGCGTGTGGGTCACCGCGCTCAAGATCCCGATGCCGAGCAAAATGACGCACGTGATCATCACGTAGGTGGTGGACACCCCAGCGGTGATGAGAGCCCACGCCACCCCACCGATGACGATCAGAAACCCGAAGAAATAGATTGCGAAGGACATGGAGCGTTCTCCTGGCAAGGTTCCCTTCATCAGGCCGATTTCACCTACCTGGAGAATGGTCCTGATTGCGGCCCAACCGGTATCGTTCGAAGGGATGGAAAGAGACCTAGATCTGTCGCCGTACCGCGATCCGCCTAGTTCCGCACGACGGCCAGGAGCCCGCCGCGGACGCTCGCCCACAGAAACGCCGGGAGCGTCTCGTCCGAGGTGAGCGTGTGGCTGATCGTGCCGATGCGCGGCGTCGTTTTGGCATCGTCGGGATTGTTGGCGTGCACTTTCATCAAGTTCCCCATGAATGATGCGATGCCGCGCGCGGCAACGCCGACGATCCCGCCGCCACCCAAGATCCCCTCCGATCCACTGCGGGTCACCGACACTGACAGGTCGTTGTAGCGCGGCGTGATCGTGCCGCGCGATACGCCGTTCGCTACCGTCGCGCTGAAGCTGATCCCCACAACCCGGCCCTTTGCGATGCGCAGAGGGAAGACCTCCCGGACGAATGCGTTGAGGCTGGTGGCGGGCATCGCGCCGAGCGTCCCGCGGAACGTCATGTCGAAGCGCGGCGCGTCGAGCGGCACCACGAACTGCACGTCGAGCTGCCCCGCGTTCTGTAGTTGTGTCGTGGCGCTCAGCGTCATGGGGTCGCCGGGCGTCCGCCGCCCCACGAAGTGACGCACGTTGACCGCGACGGCCTCGAGGCGCGCGAAGGTGATCACCCCCGGCTGTGCACGCCCCGCGCGCCGCTCGCGATAGACAACCTCCCCATGCCGTACCAGAACCGAGTCCACGCTGAGGGTTCGGTCGAGGTCAGCAATCCAGCCTTGGGGGGTGCGGAGGCGCTCCCGCCTGGGGTCGGAGGGCCGGCGCCGGTCGCTCGTGACGTCCAGCCGTAACGAATCCAGTTCGAGGCGCCTGGCGCGCAGACCCTGGCCCAGCACGAAGGCACCGACGTCGACGCCCTGCGCGGCGATGCGTCCGACCATGATCTTGATCAGGTCGCGGCGGTACGGCTGCGACCGAGCGAACTCGGCGTCGCTCAGGGTCGGCGCGAAGGCGACGCCGCGCACCTCGAGCGTCGAGTCAGTGAGGCTGGCCAGGAGCGCCCCGACCCGCACGGCGGAGCCGCTGTCGGGATGGGCCACGAAGTTGGCCGCCGCGAGCTCGACCGTCCGGCTGAACAGGGGGCGGGCGGCCGCCGTGGTGTCGGCGGGATCGATTGCGAGGTCGGCCATGCGCCACCGGAGCTGCTCCAGCTGGAGTCGCGAATCGCCGGCCCGCGCGCGCTGCAGGCGGAAGTCGAGCAACACTTCCGGAAAGTCGATCCGCGCGATTCGCACCCGGGGAGCGAACGAGGGAAGCCGCAGGTTCTGCTGGAGGACGAAAAACGCCCGCCGCACGGCGCGTGGTTGGGCCGCAGCGTCAGGAACGCCGCGGGGCACGACGACCGCGACGCGCACCGCCCGGCAGCCGAACGACTCCGCGACGAGGCCGCCGCTGCGGACGAGCGTGATGAGGTGGACCCCGCTGATCGTGCATTGGTGAAACACGAAGCGCAGGGACGCGAGCGGTCGCGGCCGCAGCGCATTGATCGCCCGGTTCGTGGTGATCTGGATGGAATCCACGGCGACGCGCCGGAGCGCTACGTTGAACCGCACGCGCCCGACGTCGAGCCGGTACACGTCGCCCGACTTTTCCGCGATGGTCGTGGCGGCCCAAGAACGCAAGAGCTGGTTGACGATCCAAGGGACGCGCCACGACAAGCCGCCGAGCGGGAGCGCGGCGAGCAGGGCGAGCAGGGCGAGCCAGATGACGGCCCGCCGACGTATCAGATGGGCAGGTTTCGGACTACTGCCCACCACTGGCTGCGGCGTCTTTCGCGTAGATCGCGACCTCCACGCGTCGGTTCTGCTGCCGACCGGCGTCCGTCCCGTTCGTGGCGATCGGCTCAGTCTCGCCGCGGCCCGCCGTGGTGATGCGGGCGCGATCGACACCCTCCGCCGCGATGAAACTCGCGGCCGACAGCGCGCGCCGGTCCGACAGATCCATGTTGTACGCGGAGCTGCCGTCGGAGTCGGTGTGACCCACGATCAGCGTCCTCGTGTTCGGATACTTCTGCAGACTCGCGGCAAACCTGCGCATATTGTCGCGCGCCGCGGGCTGGAGTTGATCGGAGTCGTACCCGAACAGCACCCCCTCGGGGAACGTCACCGCAATTCCCTCGCCGACGCGCGACACCGTGGCCCCGGGAAGGTCGTACGCGAGCTCCTGGGCCTGCTTGTCCATCTGATGCCCGATGATCGCGCCCGCGGCGCCACCGACCGCCGCACCGATGATCGCCCCGCGCACCGTCGAGCCGGTGGCGTGCCCGATGACGGCGCCCGCGGCGCCACCGGCACCGGCGCCGATGATCGCGCCTTTTGCCGTCTTGTTCATGGCGCAGCCGACCGCCAGCGGCACCAGAACGACCAACGCGACTACGCCTGCCAGGGAGCGTTTCATGGGGAGTTATCCTCTTATGGGGAGTAGTGACGGACGGGGCGTCGTTGAGACGCCCCCCCCGTTTGGCGCCCTAGGTCTTCATGATCTTTCGACCTACTCTACGTTTTCTCACGAGACCGCGTCCGCCAGCCGACTTTGCCGCACGGCGTTTGGCGGCGGTCATTCTCCCGCCTCTGCTTTTCTTTGCCATTGTGGAATCTCCTTCCTTAATTAGGTGCCTTTCTGCTTCAAGGCCGATTGCACCTTGATGGAGAATGGTCCGCGGGACTGCCGGCCGGTATCGTTCGCAGGGATGGAAAGAGACGTACAGCTTATGGTGTACGACCGAGGTGGCGCACTCGCTCCACAAGGATGACTCGCGGCAAGACCCCCGCGATCGATCCTGGCGTCCCCCGCGATCAGCGGCCGTAAGGTCGGGCCGAGCATCTTCAGAATCTGGACCGGCAGCGAGCTGGTGAACCCGTAGCGGTCGGCGGCCGATCCGGACACGAACGCGGTGATGGTGCCGTAGAAGCGATCGCCGATGAAGAAAACGACCGTCGACGTGCGGTCGATGGCTCGGTCCTCGAGCACCACCCCGTCCCGCCCGACAACGCGGTACCGGTTGTTGCCGGTACCGGTCTTGGCGCCGATCGGGAGGGGCGAGCCGTCGACGGCGCGCACGGCGGCGACGCCGCGTCGGGCGGTGCCTCGGGCGACGACGGCGACCATCGCGGCCCGCACCACCGCAGCGATCTCGGACGAGAGCACCCGTTCACCACCGTGCGGCGACGGACGCAGCCGCGTCTCGTAGGGCGTTCCCGCGGCGAAGTCGAGCTCCTCCACGCGGCGGACCGGGTAGCGGACCCCATCGCTGAGCACGATGCCCACCAGCTCGGCGAGCTGGTCGGGCCGGTCGGCGGAGCTGCCGATCGCGGTCGCGTAGGAGGGCACCAGCGATTCGAATGGGTAGCCCAGGCGCCGCCACGACCGGGAGATCTCACGGAACGCTTCCGACTCCGGGATCGAGCCGATCCGCCAGTCCGGGGCCGCGGGGCGCGAGGGCGGGAAGAGCCCGCCGTAGATCTCCCGGCGGACCGAGGCGCTGGCGTCGAGCGCCTCCGGCTGGAGCGCGCCGGGATGCCGGCGCAGATACCCCGCCAGCCAGAGCTCCCACGGGTGCATCCCGGCGAGGTGCCCCCGGTCGGAAATCGAAAATCCGGTCGGGTCGGACCCGTCGTACAGCTCCGCGATGAACGCGTCGGACGGAGCCGGCGCGACATGGTGCCGGAAGAAGGCGCCGAACTCCTCGAGTCCGGCCTCCGGTGTGACCGAGCGGTACGCCCACGCGAGCTGCGTCACCGACCGGCCGCGCCCGAGGGCTGCCAGCACCGAGGCGGTGTCGTGGTCGATCAACTCACGGCCGTCGCCGTCGGCCAAGCGGGCCACGTCCTCCTCGCGGCGCGAGTCGTCACGGTCCCAGGGCGCCTCCGCCGGCTGACTCACCAGCAGGCGTGCACCGCCCGGTAGTCGGCATGCGTAGTAATGCACGATGTCGCGCATGATGCGAATGAACGGCAGGTTCACCGACCGGATGAACGCGTCGCGCACCGAGATGGCCTGCTGGTCGTCGGTGGTGTCGACGTTCCGAAACGTTTGGGTCCCGCCGCCCGTGAAGAAGCTCTCGGGCACCGGGGTCGTCATCTCGTCGTTGATGTTCCGAAACGCGTGGCTGTCGCCGCCCGTCAAGCTCTCGCCGGGGCTGGCCGAGTAGGGGCGCGACATCGCGGCCTGCAGGATCCGCTCGAGCGAGACGCCCGGGTTGGCGGCCAGGTACGCCAGGGTCCAGGCGGTGATCCCGTCGCCGGCGCCGACCGGCTCCGCACGGAGACTCACAGCTGGCCGGCCCGCGTGCTGGCGGTAGAGCTCCTCCACGATCTCCAGGTAGCTGATCAGGGTGCGCAGCTTGGCCGTAGAGCCGTGCTCGAGCTTGCTGCCCTCGATCACGTTGAACGGCGAATCGAAGTTGTCCACCTGGACGCGGACCAAGTTGCCTTCTTCTGTGCGCTCGTGCAGCACGACGGCGTAGATGACGCGCGCCGGGTCGCCGCGGTCCAGCAGACCGACGGAAGCGAGCCCCTGTTGGCGGACGAAGGCGCGATCGGTGAGTTGCACGAGGAGGTGGGTGACCGCCTCCTGCACCGGGAGATCCAGCGTGGTGCGCGCGGTCAGATCGAAGCGATCCAGCTCGTACAGCGTGCCCACGCCCGTCAGCCCGAGCAGCTCGGCGCGCACCGCGTTCGCGCCCTTCCGCTCAATAAACGAGACGCGGGGCACATCCGGCGCGCGGCTGCGTGGCGTCAGGTCCACGGCCAGCGCGGCGTCGCGCAGCTGCGCCGAGATGATGCCCTCGCGGGCGACGAGGCGGAGATGCTGATCCGTCCGCTCCCGTAGCTCGGCGCGCCCCTCCGGCTGCAGGAGCAGGTAGGACGGGCGGCGCTGCGCCAGCATCAGGCTGAGCACCTGGCGGTAGGCGACGGCGCGCCGCGCCACGGCGCCCGAGTCGGAGGCCGTCCCACCGCGCGCCTCCTCCCACAGCACCCGGTTCACCTCGTCCGGGTCGGCTCCGTACCACGCCCACAGGCCGTCGCCCAGGCCGGTGACTTCACCGTGCCCCGCGATGGCCGCGAGCGGCACGGAGTTGAGGTAGTCGGCGACGATCCGGCGCCGCGCGGCCTCCGTGTTCTCGCCGCCGAGGTAGCTGCGCAGCGACGCAGCCTCCATCTGGAGCAGTTTCTCCCGCGTCGAGCGCGTCCGGCCCTCCGTCGAGTGCCGAAACTTCTCGAGCTGCGTGGCCAGCGTGCTCGCGCCGGGCACCGAGCGGCGGCTGCCCAGCCAGCTCAGCGCGAAGTCGGCGGCCGCCTTCGCCATACGCGGCCAGTCGACCGACGGGTTGTGGTTCGGGAAGCGCGGGTCGAGTAACGCCCGGTTCTCGAGGAACAGCAGCGTCTGCCACACGGCTGGAGGGACGGAGTCGACGGAGGGGTAGATCCGCTCGGGGTAGCGGGATTCGAAGATCGTCGCGCCGCGCCGGTCCACGATCCGGAGCCCCGCCTGCGTCTTTTCAGAGAAGATCGGGGACAGGCCCCGGTCGACCAGCTCCGCGAACCGCTCCGACACGCGAACCTGCGCGGCGATGCGGTAGCCCCGCGCTGCCGCCGTCTGCAGCGCGGCCGGTAAGCGCGCGTAGCCGAAGCGACGGTCGTACGGCCCGTCGCCGGGGAAGCGGATCCGGTCGCTCGGACCATCGCCGATCTCGTTGGTCAGCTGCGAGGCCTGCCGGGTGAAGTAGCGCGCCTGGAGCCACGACGCCCGCGCCTCGTAACGAGTGGCGAGGCCGACGAGCGCCAACAGGCCGAGCGCCGCGGCGACGATCGAGTGTCTGCCCGCCCACGCGCGTGCTCGGCGCCACGGGGTTGGTGGGCGACTCGGCTGTCTTGGCACCGTACGCTCCTCACGCGCCCGCACCTTTGAAGAGGGCAGGCGCTGCCGGAGCGTACGGCAGATCGCTTCCGGCAGGTATCGCTCAAACAGATCAAAGACGACGTACTGCTTAGGTGGGCCGAGCGGTCGGTTTCGACGTGGCGACATCCGTCCTTTCGAGTTAACCCGCCATCGCTCGCCCGACCGATATCGCCCATCGGGAGCCCTCGGTAGGTTGCCTAAGTGCTTCGGGATCCTCTCGGCACTCGGAGAATCCGATGAACGTGCCCGCGCAAGGTAAAACCGTCGTCCGCTTCGAGATCGCCCCGCGCTCGATCGCGTGGATCCTGGCGACGATCGTGGGCGTGTGGTTGTTCCTCCAGCTCCGGGCGATCGTGCTGCTGCTGGTGGTGGCCCTCGTGTTCGCGGGCACCTTCAATCCAATCATCGAGTGGATGGAGCGGCGCGGCCTCAAGCGCATCTACGCGCTCACACTGCTCTTTGTCGCCTTGCTCCTCGTCACGTCACTGCTGATCGTCCTGACCGTCCCCCCGCTCATGGAGCAGCTCGGACAAATGGTGCGGGACGCCCCGGGCCATCGCGACCAATTGATCGTCCTGCTCCAGCAGCAGGATTTCACGGCCCCGCTCGCCCGGGCCGTGCAGAACGCGCGTCTGGAGGAGATGTTCGCCCGCATCGAGAGCAACCTGGTGGGCTACTGGCCCCGGGTCGTGGAGGCGCTCGGATGGGTCGCGACCACATTGTTCCTGTCGTTTTATCTCCTCGCCGACGGCAAGCGCACGCAGGGTGCGCTCTACGCCATCGTGCCGCGCCACTACCACATGCGGCTGGCCCGCATCCTCCAGAACCTGGAGGTGATCGTGGGCGGCTACATGCGCGGCCAGCTCATCACGTCCGCAGCGATCGGCCTGTTCACCTTTCTGCTCCTGGTCATCTGCAAGGTCCCCAATGCGCTGTTCCTCGCGTGGTTTGCGGCGCTGGCGGATGTGATCCCGTTCATCGGAGGGTTGCTGGCCACCGCCCCCGCCGTGCTCGCCGCGCTGTCCCGGGGAGTGCCTACGGGCATCGTGGTGCTGGTCGCCTTGTTCATCTATCAGGAGGTGGAGAATCGGATCCTGGTTCCGAAGGTCTACGGGCGCGTGCTGCGGCTCTCCTCGACCACCGTCGTCCTCGCGCTGGTCGCCGGCGGCATCTTGGCGGGCGTGATCGGGGCGCTCCTGGCCCTGCCGATCGCGGCTGGGCTGCAGATGATGCTGCAGGAGTTGCGGGTCGAGCTGCCGGGTGACGACAGCGACGATCGATCGGAGATCGCTCGAGACGCAAAGACCGAGGCCACGTACGAGCGCATGAGTGCCGGCGCGACGGCCCCGGAAGCCGGACAGATCGCGCGAGACCTCGCGCACGACATCCGGGACGCGGACGCCGTGGCAGCCGCGAAAGAACCGGCGGGAGTCGCGCCATGATCACCATACCACTCGCCCCGGGCGCCGAGACCGGCCCCACGGTGGAGGCCATCACCGAGCTGAAAGCGGGCGCTCTGCGGGACGCGATTCTCAACAGCGCCAACTTCTCGATCATCGCCACCGACGAAAAGGGCGTCATTCAGCTCTTCAATATCGGGGCCGAGACCATGTTGGGGTACGCGGCCGTCGAGGTGGTGAACAAGATCACGCCGGCCGACATTCATGATCCGCAGGAAGTGATCGAGCGCGCCCAGGCATTGAGCCGGGAGCTCGCGACCACGATTGCGCCGGGCTTCGAGGCCCTGGCCTTCAAGGCCTCGCGCGGCATCGAGGACAAGTACGAATTGACCTACATCCGCAAGGACGGAAGCCGCTTTCCGGCGATCGTGTCGGTGACGGCGCTGCGCAACGCGGATGGCGGCATCATCGGATACTTGCTGATCGGGACGGACAATTCCGCTCGCAAGCAGGTCGAAGAGAAGCTGCGGTGGACCGAGGAGGGTTTCCGGCTGATGGTGGAGAGCGTGACCGACTGCGCCATCGTCATGCTGGACTCCGAGGGTCGTGTGGTGAGCTGGAATACCGGGGCGCAGCGGATCAAGGGTTACTCCGCGGAAGAGATCGTGGGCCAGCATTTCTCTCGGTTTTATCCCCCGGCAGACATCGCGCGCGGCACGCCGCAGCGCGACCTCGACTCGGCGGCCGTCGAGGGACGATTCGAGGTCGAGGGTTGGCGGGTGCGCAAGGATGGGTCGCGTTTTTGGGCGAACGTGGTCTTCACGGCCATTCGCGACCAAGCGGGCCAGCCCCGAGGCTTCGCCAAACTGACCCGCGATCTGACCGAGCGCCGGCAGGTCGAGGAAACATTGACTAGTGCCAAGGGCGCCGCGGAAAAGGCCAACCTCGCGAAATCGGAGTTCCTGTCCAGCATGAGCCATGAGCTGCGCTCACCGCTCAATGCGATCCTCGGCTTCGCCCAGTTGATGGAGTCCGACGCGACGCCGGCCACGCCCTCCCAGAAGGCGAGCATCGACGAGATTTTGCGCGCGGGATGGTATCTCCTGGAGCTGATCAACGAGATTCTCGATCTGGCGCAGATCGAGTCCGGGAAACTATCGCTGTCACCGGAGCCGACGTCGCTGGCCGAAGTCATCCTCGAATGCCGGGCCATCATCGAGCCACAGGCGCAAACCCACGGCATCAGCATGACCTTCCCGCGGTTCGACGTCCCGTGCTTCGTCGCCGCGGATCGCACTCGACTGAAGCAGGTGCTCATCAACCTGCTGTCCAACGCGATCAAGTACAACAAGGCCGGGGGGACGGTCGTGGTGGACGTCGCGGGTAGCACCGCGGAACGGATTCGCCTCAACGTGCGAGACACCGGCCCAGGCCTATCGCCGGACAAGCTGGCGCAGCTGTTCCAGCCATTCAATCGCCTGGGCCAGGAGCACGGTGCCGAGCAGGGCACCGGCATCGGCCTCGTGATGAGCAAGCGACTGGTCGAGCTAATGGGTGGCGTGCTCGGCGTGGAGAGCAGCGTCGGGGTGGGAAGCGTATTCTGGTGCGAGCTGGGCGCGGCCGCCGCACCGGAGCTCGACGCGGCAACGGCCCAACCCGCGGTCGTTGCCCAGGGGCAGCCTCAACCCGTTGCGCCGTTGCGCACGCTGCTCTATGTCGAGGACAACCCGGCGAACTTGAAGCTGGTCGAGCAGCTGATCGCGCGCCGCCCCACCATCCGGCTGCTGACCGCGGTGGACGGCAATATGGGTATCCAGCTGGCGCGCGCCCATCAGCCGGATGTGATCCTGATGGATATCAATCTGCCCGGCATCAGCGGTATCGAAGCGCTGAAAATCCTGCGGGACGACCCGGCGACCGCACACATCCCCGTCGTCGCCCTCAGTGCCAATGCAATGCCACGCGATATCGAGAAGGGCCTCGAGGCCGGATTCTTCTCGTATCTCACCAAGCCCATCAAGGTCAAGGAGTTCATGGAGGCTCTGGACGCCGCGCTCGGGTCCGTGCAGGCACATGCTTGAGGCCGCCGAGATCCTCAAGGCCAAAGTCCTGGTCGTCGATGATCAGCAAGCCAATGTGCTGCTGCTCGAGCGCATGCTGGGCGGCGCTGGATATGCGTCCGTCACGTCCACGCTCGACCCGCGTGCGGTGTGTGAGCTGCACGAAAAGAATCGCTACGACCTGATCGTGCTCGATCTCCAAATGCCGGGCATGGACGGATTCCAGGTGATGGAAGGGCTGAAGCCCATCGAAAAGGACGGATATCTGCCGGTCCTGGTGATCACCGCCCAGCCGGATCACAAGCTGCGCGCGCTCCAGGCCGGGGCGAAAGATTTCATCAGCAAGCCATTCGATGTCGCCGAGGTGCTGATGCGCGTGCACAACATGCTCGAGGTCCGTCTGTTGCACCTCGAGATCCACCGCAAGAATGACGAGCTGAAGAAGCTGTTCGATCAGGTCGTGGCGGAGCGGAAGGTGTCGGAGCGGCTGGCCCTCCATGTGCCGCCTGATTCCATTGCGGCGCGGTTGCAGGCGCGCCCGGATGTCACGGCGGACAGCTTTGCGGAGGCGACCGTGTTGATCGCGGACATCGTGGGGTTCGCGGACCTGACACCGGCCGTGAGCCCCGAGCAGCTTGCGCTCCTGCTCGATGAGATCTTCACCAGCTTCGACGGCCTCGCGAAGCAGCGCGGCCTCAAGAAAATCAAAACGCTCGGGAATTCGTACATGGCCGCCGCCGGCGTGCCCGTCCCGTCGGGCGATCACGCGCCGCAGGCGGTGCACGCGGCGCTCGACATGCTCGAGGCGCTGGGTCACTTCAATGAGCGGAGCGACCACTCGCTGCAGGTGCGCATCGGCATCGCCAGCGGAGCGGTCGTGGCGGGCGTCATCGGCAAGCGCCTGTACCTCTACGATGTGTGGGGGGACGCCGTCAACATGGCCAGCCGGATGGAATCCCACGGCGTGGCCGGACGCGTGCAAGTGTCGGAGAGCACCCAGCGGCGGTTGGGCGAGCTGTTCCGGCTCGAGGAGCGCGGTGCGCTCGACGTGGAGGGCAAGGGCGAGGTGAAGACGTGGTTCGTGGGTGGACGGAACAACACCGAGGGAGGGCACCAGTCATGGCAACACGAACAGACCGTTTCATGAGCGCGGCGGTACGCGCCGCAAGGCGAGCCAGGCAATGGGCGATGGTGGCGGCGCGCGAGGCTGACCGTCTGCTCCAAGAGGCCCGGAAACGGGCCGAATCCGAGGACCGGCGGCGCCGGCTCAAGCAGAGACTCCTCAAGACGGGGCGCGTGCTGAGGGCCGCCGGACGGGCGGCGCTCGTGGCCGCGGTGGCGGCGGGGATCGCGGCTGCCCGTGCCGAAATCGGTGGCCGGATATTGGCGAAACGTCGGGGGCGATCCTGATCCTTCGTGTGTTGCTCATCGGTGCGGCCCTCGCGGGATGCGGGTGGACGCCACGGGCGGAGGCCGGGCCGGCCGACGTCCGCTCCCCCGACGAACTCGTGGCGGAGCGAATCCGGACACGCATCGAGGCCGCCGGCGTCGTCGCGGAGCTCCGGGCCGGCGGCGAGCCGGTTTACGAAAGCCTGGTGCTCCCCAGCTTCTACGAGCGGCGGCTCTACCGCCCGGCGTGGAGCGACCGACGCGGCCCCACGCGGCTGGCCGACGATCTGGTGGGCGCCCTGCGCCGAGCCGATCTCGAGGGGCTGCGGTCCGAAGACTACCACCTCGCCGGCATCGACGCCTTGCTCGCCGGCGCGCGTGCCGACGTCAAGCGCGACCCGGCGATCGCCCCGGACCGATGGGCGGAGCTCGATCTCCTGCTCACGGACGCGTTCCTGGTCTACGGGGCCCATCTCCTGGCGGGGCGCGTGAATCCCGAAACCCTGCGTCCGGAGTGGCTGGCGCACCGGCGCAGCGCCGATATCGCAGCGGGGCTGGAGACGGCCCTGGCGGCGGGGAATATCAGCGGAGCGCTCGAGACGCTGGTACCACCTCAGCATGGCTACCGGCGGTTGCGCGAGGCGCTGGCGCGCTATCGCGAGGTGGCGGCACGGGGGGGCTGGCCCACGATCCCGGACCGGTCGACGCTGCAGCGGGGCGACAGCGGCCCGGCGGTGGCGGCGCTGCGCGAGCGGCTACGTCTCGAGGACGACCTCGGGCCGGCGAAGCCACAGGGCGCCGAGCTGTTCGACGAGGCGGTCCAGCAGGCCCTGGAGAAGTTCCAGCGACGCCACGGCCTCGCGGCAGATGGCGCGGTGAACGCCGCGACCCGAGCCGAGCTCAATGTGCCCGTGGAACGTCGCGTGGAGCAGGTGGAGTTGAACCTCGAGCGCTGGCGCTGGCTGCCGAAGGATCTGGGACGACGTCACATCATCGTGAACATCGCGGCGTTCGAGCTGGAAGTGGTGGAGGAAGAGGCAGTCGTGCTGACCATGCGGGTCGTGGTGGGGCGCCTGTTCAACCGCACACCGGTGCTCAGCGACACGATGCGGTATATCGTGCTCAATCCCTACTGGCACGTGCCCTCGAGCATCGCGGCGGGTGAGCTGCTCGCGAAAGTCCGGCATGACCCGTCCTATCTTGCGCGCTACAAGCTGCGGGTCTTCCCGAGATCGGGGCCGGACGCTCGGGACGTCGATCCCGCGACGGTCGATTGGTCGGCCATCTCCCCTGCCGCCTTCCCCTTCCGGCTGCGCCAGGATCCGGGGCCGCTCAACGCTCTCGGGCGCGTCAAGTTCATGTTCCTCAACAAGTACAACGTCTATCTGCACGACACGCCGGCTCGCCCGCTGTTCGAGGAAACGCAGCGGGACTTCAGCCATGGATGCATCCGGATCCAGGAGCCGATCGAGCTGGCCGCGTACCTGTTCCGACAGGATCCCCGCTGGGATCGCGCCGCGCTCCTGCGCGCGCTGGACGAGGCGGTGGACCGCACCGTGCCGCTGCCGGAACCGATGCCGATCCACTTGCTGTACTGGACGGCCTGGGCCGATGAGGATGGGACGATCCAGTTCCGCCGGGATATCCACGGTCGGGACGCACCCCTCTTGAAGGCCCTCCGAGCACCCCCACCCACCGCAGAGTAGTCGCCACACGGAACTTTTGCGCCCCTGGAGGAGTAGTAGTGCCTGCCTCAAAGGGATGAGGCCGTCTACACCCGAAGGATGAGTACGCCTCCAGCGCAAGCACGCAGGTCCGCACCCGTCATCAGTCACTTCACATACCCGGCGCTGGCGCTGGGCGCGCTGACCGTGGTCGTCGCGGCGCGACCCGCCGCGCCGCCTGCGACGCTGGCACCCGGGTTCGCGGTCCGGTACCGCGACGTCGTATCGCCCGACCGGGTGAGGACGTTGATGGTGCTCCCGAACGAAACCGTGACTCTCGAGGTGGTGGCCCGCGCCCCGGGCTCGGCGTACGTGGCGCGGCCGGCGGCCGGCCGGCTCGTACCGCTGGGCACGGGCGGAGGACGCTGGGAGTGGACTGCGCCGCCCGCGCCAGGGCTCTATCCCATCCAGGTGATTGCCCCAGACGGGAGCGACTCGGTCACCCTGCAGGCGTTCGTCATCGTCCCCTACGACCAGCTCCAGGGCGGACTGCTGAACGGCTACCGGATCGGCCGCTATCCCGAGAAACCCCTGCGCGGGCTCGGCGGCTACGGGCCGCCGGCCGGGTTCGTCGAGGTCACTCGGGAGAACGAAGACGTGCTGGTCTCCCCCCACTTCCGACTCAAGCAGTTCCTGTGCAAGCAGCCGGCCGGCTCCCGAAAGTACGTCGTGCTCAACGAGCGGCTCCTGCTCGCCCTCGAGTATGTGCTCGAACAGGTGAACGAGGCCGGCTATCGGGCGAGCACGTTCCACGTCATGAGCGGGTATCGCACCCCGGCCTACAACCGGTCGCTCGGCAACGTGCGCTACAGCCAGCACCAATGGGGCGCGGCCGCGGACATCTTCCTCGACCAGAACGGGGACGGCGTGATGGACGATCTCAATGGCGACGGCCGGAGCGATATGCGCGACGCGGAAGTGCTCTACCGGCTGATCGATGCTGCCGCAGGCCGACCGGAAGCGCAGGGGCTTATCGGGGGGATAGGCAAGTATCGCTCGACGGCCGCGCACGGTCCCTTTGTCCACGTCGACGTTCGGGACCGCAGGGCGCGGTGGCAAGGACAGTGAGTCGCGCCATCGCTTCAGGTGTTTGCGGTCTGCTCGCGATCGTCGCATGCGGGAAGGAGCGCGCGGCCGCGCCGCGAGCCGAGACACCCGCCCTGGCGCCGGTGGTGCAGGGCGCCACGATCACGGGAAGGATCACGTTTACGGGGACGAAGCCCGTCATGCCCAAGATCGACATGAGCGAGGAGCCGACGTGCAAGGCGAAGTATCAGTCGCCGCCGACGGAGCAGGCAGTGGTGGTGAACCCGAGCGGCATGCTCGCCAACGTGTTCGTGTACGTGAAGTCGGGGCTGCCGCAGAGCTACCAGGCTGCCCCGCCCTCGGGGTCGGTGACGATCGACCAGGACGGGTGCCGCTACCATCCGCACGTGCTCGGCATCATGGTCGGCCAGACTCTCGAGATCAAGAACTCCGACGGCATTCTCCACAACATCAAGGCGAAGGGCACCAAGAACCGTCC
>DATHKX010000159.1:0-2480 GCA_035488835.1 Gemmatimonadales bacterium | reverse complement strand
CCGGCGCTGGCGCTCTACCAGCCGCAGTACGACACCAACGAATGGGGGCCGACGGCGGTGCGCCGCGCTACGGCCCGACCGCTGTCTCGCGACGTCGTGCGACAGCTGGTGGGTGACACGGTCACCGTCATTTACCACGCGAGCGCCGCGGCCGGGCCCGTGCGGACGCAACTACAGCTCGCCACCGCGGATGCCGATGCCGTCGGGGGACTCGCGCTCGCGCCCCTGCGCTCACAGGGCCGGCTCGTGGGGCTGCTCGTCGCGACCCTGGCGGGGGAGCTGTCCCCCGACGCGCGCGTCGCGCTCGAGCATGCAGCGCCGAACCTGGCCATCGCCTGCGAGCGCGAATCCGCCCACCTGCACACCCGTCGCCTGGCGGTGGAGGTGCGCCACGCCGCGCAGCGCCTCGAGTCGCAGAACGCCGAGCTCGAGGAGCAGCACCGGGAGCTGTCCCGCCTCAACGCCGAGCTCGACCAGGCGGGCAAACTCAAGGACCAGTTCCTCGCGAACGTGTCGCACGAGCTCCGCACGCCCCTCAACAGCGTGATCGGGTTCAGCGATTTGCTCCTGACGATGGCGGCGCCCGAGAGCCCACTCACCGACACCCAGCGCGACTACCTCGAGACTATCGCTCGCAACGGCCGCCACCTGCTCGAGCTCATCAACGAGCTCCTCGACCTGTCGAAGATCGCGGCCGGCCGGATGGAGCTGCGCCTCGAGCCGCTGGAGATGGCCGCGCTGCTTCAGGAAGCCGCCGACACCGTCCGCGCCCAGCTGGAAGCCCGGCGGCATACACTCGTGATCGAGCCGCTGCCCGACCACCTCGTGGTCACGGCTGACCGGGGGCGCCTCCGCCAGGTGCTACTCAATCTTCTCTCCAACGCCATCAAGTTTTCCACCGACGGCGGCCGTGTCACGCTCAGCGCGCGGCTCGAGGACTCTGGCGCCGTGCGCGTCGCCGTGACTGACACCGGGATCGGGATCGCGGCGGCGGACCAACGCAAGCTGTTTCAGGAGTTCGTGCAGCTCGACGCGAGCGAGAGCCGTCGGTACGAAGGGACGGGCCTGGGCCTCGCGCTCTCCAAGCGTCTGGTGGAGCTGCATGGCGGCACCATCGGCGTAGACTCGCAGCTTGGCACGGGCAGCACCTTCTGGTTCACCTTGCGGCGGGCCGAGAGCCGGCCGGAGCATCCGTAATGGCAACGATCGTGGTGGTGGAGGATCAGCCCGACAACTTGAAGCTCATCACGGCCCTGTTGACCATGAAGGGCCATCGCGTCATCGGACTGATGTCGGGCGAGCCCCTGGTGGCCACGCTGCTGGCCGAGCAACCGCCCCCCGCGCTGGTGCTGCTCGACATTCAGCTCCCTGGGCGGGACGGCTACAGCGTGCTGGGCGATGTCAAACGGTTGGAGGGCGACCACCCCTGGAAGGTCGTCGCCCTGACTGCCCATGCCATGCCGGGCGACCGCGAGAAAACGCTGGCTGCCGGGTTCGACGGCTACCTCTCCAAGCCCATCGACGTCCGCACCTTCCCGGACGAAGTGGCTAGACTGCTTTCTTCATCCTGATCGAGCCGTTCACGGTCTCGAGGCGGACCTCGCGCCCGCCGCGGCCGAGCGTCCCCTTGATGTTGCGCCCTGCGAACTTGCCGTTCACCGTGAGGGGATAGTCGGTGCTGATGGAACCGTTCACCGTCTTCGCCTCCACGTTTGCGTCGATCTGCGCCGGGAGCTCGGCGTTTACCGAGCCGTTGATCGTGGTGGCGGAAACCCCGCCGGTGTCTCCGAACGCCTCCACGCGAACCCGCACATCGCCGTTGACCGACTCGGCTTTCACGGGGCCCTTCGCCGTGACCACGTCCACGTCGCCGCTCACCGTGTGGACGACCAACGGGCCACGCGCCCCGGCTACGTGCACATCGCCCACCATCGTGGTGGCGCCGAGGCCCACGCCGCGCGGCAGCCGCACGGTGAAGTCCACGGCCACATCGTTATGGCGCGGCCCTCGCAGCTTGATGTCACCCTGCCCCGGGCCGCAGCCGCCGTCGCTGACGCTGTCGCTGCCCCACACCGCGCAGACGGCAACGCCGCCCTCGTAAGGCACGGCGACGAGGCGCACGCTCGCGGTGTCCGAGGACCGGTAGGTCTTCACGGCGGAGACCTGCAGCGAGTCACCTTTCGCCGGCTCGACTGTCACGGAGCCTCGGGTGTTCCGGATCCACACCCACTTGTTCGCGCCGAGCTTGGAGCGATAGGTCCACGTCGCCGCGGTCGAGCGACCCGGGCCGCCATCGTCCCGAGCGAACTCGTCCCGCAGGTCGCGGAGAGCAACGGGGAGGTTCATCACCTTTTCGTGCACCGCGCGGTGGGCCGCGTGCACTGCGAAGCCGATCACCAGCACAGCGCAAAACAGCGCCGCGCCGCGAATGATCTCCTTGCGCCAGGTGTCCCAGAATACGCTCACGGCCCCTCCCTCCT
>DATHKX010000158.1:0-59172 GCA_035488835.1 Gemmatimonadales bacterium | reverse complement strand
GCGACGCTCCAGCCGCTCGAGGCCCAGGTCGATGAGCGCCCGGCCCTGCGCGAACGCGCGCCCCGTGCCGAGCGATCCCGCGACCTCGGTCGGCGCCTCGGTCCCCGGCCCGAACGGCATCTGCCCGCCGCGCGCGCCCAGCCGGATCGGCATGCGGCGGGACCCGAACTCCGCCCCCGCGGACCAGGTCCATGTGTCGAACGCGCCCGCGCCCGCCTTCGACCAGGAGCGCCACGCCACCGACGCCCCGAGCCGGGCGCTCGGGCTGGGCGCGAACAGCACGCCGCCACCCGCCATCAGCGGCAGGTCGGTGACGGCGCTCGTCGTATCGGCCACTTTCGCGCGCAGCCGGTTGTCGCTCCGCGCCCATCCGGCGATGGTCAACCCGGGAGCCAGGCCGATGAGCACGCTCCCCGACACGCCCAACCCGTCGTAGCGCGCGTCGGCGGACTGCTGCACCCGGTGGAACGTCGAGTCGTCGAACTGCCGCTCGGCCGTCATGCGGGTCGAGCCCGCGAGCACGTGGAGACCGGCGCCGAGCGCGATGCGGCGCGTGAGCCGGCTGGCCGCCGCGAGGCGTATGTCCGCCACGCTCCCGTCGCTCGTGATTTCGTCGGTGTAGCGCTGCAGCACGCCTCGCAACATGAACGAGTCGCGCAACGTCACGTCCCAGGACTTGTCGAGATAGGTCGTGAACCCGACCGAGACCGCGAGGCGTCGTGCCACCGGGCCTGCGACTCCCATCAGCGGGAAGCGGGTGGCGCGGAGCGACGTGGCCGTGCCGCGCACCAGGACGTCGCGATTCGACGTTCCTCCCGCCGCCGTCGCCGTGAGCTGGCCGACGTCGGCGAGCGACGCCTCCATCAGGGGCGACAACGGGTCGAAGGGACCGAACGCACCGCCGGTGCTGCGCGATCGCACCGACTCCCACCGTCCCGGCGTGCCGAGGCCGCGGATCCCGAACTGGGAGTCCTGCGCCGCGGCCATAGCCCCGCCCGTCAGGGCGGGGCCGACGAGGAGGAGCGCGATGATCCAGCCGGTCCGGTGGGTCATGGCACCCCGAACGGGAATCGCCGCACGAATGTAACCTGGAGCGTCGGGCGGAACGCCGCGGCGAGGGACGGATAAAAGCGGATCTCGCCGAACACCTGGGCTTCCCGCTCGGGCCGCAACACGAGTATGGTGGGGTGGGTCGAGTCCGCAGCCCAGGCCTGGAGCAGGTTCGTCACCTCGATCTTCACCGTGTCAGTCGCTCCGACATGGATGACGGTCGTGTCGCCCAGTCGCAGGTCGATCGGGGACTTCGCGCCGAAGTCGGCGAACACCGAGCGCGCCTCGATCACAAACGAGTCGGCAGGCGCCCCGCGGGCCGCAACGGCGGGCACGAGAAACAGCGTGGCGCGGATGATCTGGCCCGAATCCCTGATGACTTTGGGAAACGCGACCCGCAGCAGGCTGCGCGCCGACGGCACTCCGCCCACGGCGAGCGTGGAGTCGAGCGGGGCGGGCGGCGGCGCGAACACGAAGCTCGCGAGCCGGGCGCCGAGCGCCCCCGGCGTGCGCGCGACGGGCGTCCCCAGGGAGTCGACGCGGAGGTACCACTGCAGCGACGGCCCGAAGGCGTCTTTACCGAACGCGATGCTCGCCAGCGTGTCGGCGGCGATGCGAATGCCATATGCGACGGTACCGGAGTCGGTCGCGATGTAGCGCGCCGCCGCCGTATCGAGCTTGAGCGACAGCACCACACGGTGGTTGACCGTGTCCACCACGGCGCTGTCGCCCGTCACCGAGTCCTTTCGGCCCGGCTGCGCGAGCAGCGTGTCGATGTTCACGGTCCGGAGCGGCGAGTCGGTGAACGGGGCCGCCACAGCGCCGAACGTGGTGCTGGTATCGATCGTGATCGGCAACCGGTAGAGCTGCAGCCGGAGGTTGTGGGTCGCGGTATCGCGCCGCACGACGTACAGCTGGAGGCGCGCGGAGTCGGCGCCGAGGATCGGACCGGTCGAGGTGTCGACGGTCGAGATCCGGAAGCGCGCGCCGTAGCCGTTGATCCGGAAGATCGGCCGGCCGTCCAGGGTGTCCGTCGCGCCGGGGAGATTCGCCGCCAGCATCAGGGCGGCCTGGTAGGCCAGCACGTAGCCGCGGTACGACGAGTCCCGGTTGATGCTGGTCGTGAGCAGCGTGTCGACGACGGTGATCTGGCCCGAGGGACAATAGTCCGGGCATTGGCCCGGCGCCGTGAGCCGCTCCACGCACGCCCCGACGAGCAGCACGGCGCCGACGAGCGCGAGCCGGCGCCGGATCACTTGGGCAGCGCCGCTTTCGCGAACGCGTCGGGCAGGAGATCGCGCAGCACCCAGCGCCGTTCGGTTTTCGGCCCCACCGCGATCACCTGGAGGTCGAGCCCGAACTCGGCGAGCAGCTGGCGGCACGCCCCGCAGGGCGAGGCCGGCGGGTCCACGTCCGTCGCCACCACGATGCGGCTGAACCCGCGCGCGCCATCCGCGATGGCGGCGCCGATCGCCATCCGCTCGGCGCAGATTGTGAGCCCGTAGGAGGCGCTCTCGACGTTCGCCCCGACGAACACGCGGCCGTCGGCCGCCTCGAGCGCCGCGCCCACCCGGAACTTGCTGTACGGGCAGTAGGCGTTCTTCTGCACGTCGCGCGCGCGGCGCACCAGGTCGGCGCTCACGCCCAGACCCGCGAGAGGAACGACGTTCCCGCCGCGAGCGGCGGGGGCGCCACACCGAAGTATTCGGCGACGGTCGCTCCCAGGTCCGCGAAGCTGCTCCGCTCCCCCAGCGCCGCCGGCCGCACCCGCGGGCCCAGCGCCAGGATCGGCACCGCCTCGCGTGAGTGGTCCGTGGATGGCGTGGTCGGGTCGTTCCCGTGGTCGGCGGTGAAAATGATCAGGTCGTCTCCCGTGATGCGGGCCTCGAGCCGGGGAATCCAGGCGTCGAGCTGTTGCAATCCTTCATGAAACCCCGGGACGTCGTTCCGGTGCCCCCAGGTCTGGTCGAATTCGATCACGTTCACGAAAATGAACCCCGCCCCCGCCCCCGCCCCCGTGTCGTCCAAGGCCCGCTCGATCAGCCGGTAGGCGTCGGCGTTGGTCGGCGTATGCTCGCTCGTGATGTTCCGCCCGGCGAACAGATCGTCCACCTTGCCGATCCCCACCCGCGGCACGCCCGCCGCGGCCAGCCGATCGAGCAGCGTCTCGCCGACCGGCTCGATCGAGAAATCCTTGCGGTGCGGCGTGCGCTCGTACGCCCCCGGCCTCCCGGTGAACGGCCGCGCGATCACGCGGCTCACCGCGTGCTCCCCCATGAGCAGGTCGCGCGCGATCGCGCACGCCCGGTACAGCTCGTCCAGCGGCACCGTCGCTGCGTGCGCCGCCACCTGGAAGACCGAGTCCGCCGACGTGTAGACGATCCACTTCCCGGTCCGCTGGTGCTCCTCGCCCAGCTCGGCGATGATCGCGGTGCCGGAAGCGGCTTTGTTTCCCAGCCACCCGCGGCCGGTGCGTCGCGCGAACTCGTCGAGCAGAGACGTCGGGAAGCCGTGCGGGTATGTGCGAAACGGCCGCTCGAGTATCACCCCGCAGATCTCCCAGTGTCCGGTGGTCGAGTCCTTCCCCTGGGACGCGGGAAGGGCGATACCATACGCGGCCTTCGGCCCATCCCCGGGCTTGCGCCCGGGGTCAGACAATCGCCTCTGTGCCCCACTGACCCCGGGCGCGAGCCCGGGGTCGAGCCCGACGATTGGCCTGCACCACCCCAACCCCAACCGCTCGAGGTTCGGCAGCCGCAGGCCGCCCACCGCGCGCGCGACGTTCCCGAGTGTGTCCGATCCCAGGTCGCCGTAGGCGGCCTGGTCGGGGCACGACCCGATGCCCAGCCCGTCGAGCACGATGATGGCGGCGCGCTTCAATCGTAGATGCGCGGCAGCCGGGGACCGAGCCCGGCCAGGAGCTCGTGCTGCAACGTGCCGCTCCAGGCAGCGAACTGGTCCAGTGTGTTGCCCAGCCCTTCCGCCTCGCCGATCAGGGTCGCGACATCACCCACGGCGGCGCGTCCGTCGCCCACGTCCACCATTGTCAGGTCCATCGTCACGCGCCCGACCACCGGGCAGCGCGCGCCGCTCAGAAGCACGCTCGCCTTGGACTCGCGACCCAGCAAACGGCGCACTCCGTCGGCATAGCCGATGCCGAGCGTCGCGACCGTGGTGTCACGCGGCGCGATCCAGGAGGCGCCATAACTGACGCCCTCGCCCTGCCGCACCGTGCGAACGCTCACCACACGCGCGCGCAGCGCAATCGCCGGTCGGCCGGCCGGCAACCCCTCGCCGGGAGACGCCCCGTACAAACAGATCCCGGGGCGGATCATGTCCAGTGCGAACGCCGTGCCCCGAAGCGCCGCCGCGCTGTTCGCCACGTGCAGCAGCGGCGGCCGGCGCGCCAGACGTCCCACGGCGGCCTTGAAGCGCTCGAACTGCGCGTCGGCCGAGCCGTCGCGCCGGTCGGCCGAGTGAAAATGGGTGTAGCAGCCTTCGAGGTACGGCGTGTCGAGCAGGTCCACGATTGGCTCGATCTCGTCCCAGCGCACGCCCGAGCGACTCATCCCCGTGTCAATCTCCAGGTGGAACGCGCCGCCCCGCGCGCCGCGCGCGATCCAGGCGTGGATGCTCGCTCGGTCACCGAGCGCCGGCGTCAACCGCTGGGCCTGGTAGGCGTCGAACAGATCGGATCGGGCCGGCATGAACACGAGCACCGGCCGCGCGATCCCCGCCGCCCGCAGCTCGGCCCCCTCCTCGATCGTCGCCACGCCGTATCCCCATGGGTCGACCGCCTCCAAGGCCTTGGAGACGGCGACGGCTCCCACCCCGTAGGCATTCGCCTTCACCACCGGGAGGAGCCGTGTGCCGGCGACCCGCGCCACCGCGCGGGCGTTCTCGACGATGGCGGCGAGGTTCACTTCGATCCACGCGCGGGAGAGGGCCTGACGCCCGCTGATTGACCCGTTCACAGGCGCGCGTATGATAACCCGGCTCCGCGGCTAAATGCAAGACGAAAAAGGGCTTGGGCTGCGGATTATCGTTACGAATGGCCCAACAACCTTCTGAACGATCGGCCCACGGCGATGGTTCGCTCGCCCGCGCCCTCGCGCTGGTCCGCGATCTGCGCGCGCGTTGTCCCTGGGACCACGCCCAGACGCGCGAGACGCTGCGCCCCTACCTGGTCGAAGAAGCGCTGGAGCTCGATCAGGCGCTCAAGCACGGCGAGCCCGCCGAGTTGCGTGACGAGCTGGGCGACCTGCTGCTGCACCTCGCGTTTCAAATCGTAATCGGGGAGGAACAGGGCGAGCTCGACGCCGCCACCGTGACGCGCGCACTGGAAGAGAAGATGTGGCGGCGACATCCGCACCTCTTCGGAGGCTCGCCGACTCCCGGTCATGAGGGATGGGAGCGGGTGAAACAACGGGAGCGGGAAGCCGGGAGCGGGACCCTCCGAGGTTTGCCACCTTCCCTGCCCCCACTCCTGATGGCGTATCGGCTACAGGAGCGCGCCGCCGGTGTGGGATTCGACTGGCCCGACGCGAAGGGACCGATGCAGAAGGTGAAGGAAGAGATCGCAGAACTGGAACGGGAAGCGGGAAGCGGGAAACGGGAAAGGTTAGAAGACGAGCTGGGCGATCTCCTCTTCGCCGTCGTGAACCTGGCTCGCAAGCTCGAGATCGATCCGCGCGCGGCACTCGAGCAGGCGAACGACAAGTTCCGGCGGCGGTTCGAGGGAGTGGAGCGGCTCGCGGCGGAGCGCGGCGTGGACATCGGACGGGCAAGCCTGGAACAGCTGGACCGGCTGTGGGACGAAACCAAGGCGGCAGAAGGCGGCAGTCACGGCCACAGCTTGTAGAGCGTCCGCGGGAATGCGATCGCCTCCCGGATGTGCGGAATGCCGCAGATCCACGCCACCGTGCGCTCCACGCCCAGCCCGAACCCCGCGTGCACGAACGTGCCGTATTTGCGGAGGTCCAGGTACCAGCTGTACGCGTCCTCAGGCAGCTTTTCCGCGCGGATGCGGGTGAGCAGCTTGTCGTGGTCGTCCTCACGCTGGCTGCCGCCGATGATTTCCCCGTACCCCTCGGGGGCGAGCATGTCGTTGTTGAGGACGGTGCGGGGGTCCGCGGGGTTCTCCTTCATATAGAAGGCTTTCACTGCCTTGGGATAGTTGAACACCAGCACCGGCCGGTCGTACTGCTTCGCCAGCAGCGTCTCAGCCTCTCCCCCCAGGTCCTGCCCCCATTCGATGTCGCTGCCGAGGGCCTTGAGCTTCGCCACGGCGTCCGTGTAGGCAATGCGCGGGAACGGCGGCCGCACCGCCTCGAGTGGCTTCACGTCGCGCTCGAGCTCGGCCAGCTCGGACTTCCGGCGCTCGAGCGCGCGCGCCACGATATACGAGACGAACTCCTCTTGCAGCGTCATGTTGGCCTCGGAGTCGTTCCACGCCACCTCGGGCTCCACCATCCAGAACTCCGTCAGGTGACGCCGGGTCTTCGATTTCTCCGCTCGAAACGTGGGTCCGAAGCAGTACACCTTCCCGAGCGCGGCGGCAGCGGCCTCGACATAGAGCTGCCCCGTCTGCGCGAGGTACGCGGTGCCCAGGTCGAAATATTCCGTGGCGAACAGGTGGCCTGCCGCCTCGCCGATCGCCCCGGTGAGGATGGGCGTGTCCACCAGGACGAAATGCCGCTCGTAGAAGAAGTCGCGGATCGCCTGGACCACCTCGTGGCGCACCCGCGCGATCGCCACCTGGCGCCGGCTGCGGAGCCAGAGGTGGCGGTGCTCGAACAGGAACGCGGTGCCGTGTTCCTTCGGGGTGATCGGGAAGTCGTGACTGGGTCCCAGGATCCGCAGGTCCGCCGCCGTCAGCTCGACGCCGCCCGGCGCGCGCGCGTCGGCGCGCACGGTGCCGCTGACCTCGATCGAGGTCTCCTGAGTGAGCCGGCCGAACGCCTCCCACGCGGCCTCCGGGACGTCTTTCTTCGAGAGCACAACCTGCAGGTAGCCGGTGCCGTCACGCAGCGTCACGAACCCGATCTTGCCCGACGAGCGCGTGGTCATGACCCAGCCGCGGGTGATGACGCTCCGGCCCGCCAGCGGCGGCAGCTCCTCGATGCGATGGAAGTCGGGCATGGGGGCGGTAGACTAGCCGTGAAACGCGGAACGCGGAAGTGGGAACGCGGAACCGACACGCCAGTTCCGACTTCCGCGTTCCGCGTTCCGCGTTCCCGTCACCCCACCCTGAACAATTCAAATCCCCGTTCGTACCGCTGGACGATTCTTTCCCGGTACGCTGCATGCTGCCGGTCCGCCAGCGCCGGGTCCCGCGCGATGATCTCGCCCGCCGCGCGCCGGGCGGATTCCAGCAGCGGCAGGTCGGTCGCGAAATTCGCATACCGCAACGGCACGCCGCCCGACTGGCGCGCGCCCGCCAGCTCACCCATGCCCCGCTCCAGGAGATCGAGCTCGGCAATCTTGAAGCCGTCCGTGGTCTCCGTGAACGCCTGCAGTCGGGGCGCCGCGTCAGGAATGTCCGACAGGAGGATGCAGTGGCTCGCCGCCGCCCCCCGCCCCACCCGCCCCCGCAGCTGGTGCAGCTGCGCCAGCCCGAACCGCTCGGCGTGCTCGATCAGCATGACCGTCGCGTTCGCGACGTCGATCCCGACTTCGATGACGCTCGTGGCGACCAGGATGTGCACCGCGTTGTCACGGAACGCCCGCATCGTCGCGTCGCGCTCCTCCGCTTTGAGCCGCCCGTGTACCAGACCGACGGCGAGCTCCGGAAACACCTTGGCCAGCCGCTCCGCCATCACGGTCGCGGCCTTGAGGTCGGCACGCTCTGATTCCTCGATCACCGGATAGATCACGTACGCCTGGCGGCCGGCCACGCACTCCGCGCGGATGAATTCGTAGATCTTCTGGCGGGCTGCCTCGGTGCGGAGCGCCGTCTTCACCGTGCCGCGGCCGGGGGGGCGCTCGCGCAGCTGGGTCACGTCCAGGTCGCCGTACAGCGTGAGCGCCAGTGAGCGCGGGATCGGCGTCGCCGTGAGCAGCAGCACATCGGGCGCGTCGCCCTTCTCGACCAGCGCCGCCCGCTGCTCCACACCGAAGCGATGCTGCTCGTCGATCACGGCCAGGCCGAGCCGCTGGAACGTGACCGCCTCCTGGATGAGCGCGTGCGTCCCCACCACGAGGCGCGACGCGCCCGCCGCGATGCGCTCCCGCGCCGCCGCTTTCTCCGCCGGCGCGAGCCGCCCCACCAGCAAGTCGGGCTTGAGCGCGAGCGGCTCCAGCAGGCGCGTCAGCGTCGCGACGTGCTGCTCGGCCAGGAGCTCCGTCGGCGCCATGATCGCCGCCTGGTAGTCGTTCTCGACCGCCAGGAGCATCGCGAACAGCGCGACCACCGTCTTCCCCGTCCCCACGTCGCCCATCAGCAGCCGGTGCATGCGCAGCGGCGCCAGCATGTCGTCCGTGATCTCGCGGATCGCCTGGCGCTGGTCGCCCGTCAGCTCGAACGGCAGATGCTGCTTGAGCCTGGTGGTGAGCGCTTTCTTCAGCGTGAAGCTGATCCCGGCGCGCGCCCGCTTGGCGAGCGCGCGGGCGCGCGCCTGCACTAGCTGCTGGTCGAACAGCTCGTCGAACGCCAGCCGGCGGCGGCCCGCCTCGGCGTCCGCCGGCGTGGCCGGCCGATGCACCGCCGCGAGTGCGGCCCCGAGCTCCGGGAGTCCCACCGCCGCGCGCAGGCTCTTGGGATGAGGATCCGCCACCAGGG
This sequence comes from Gemmatimonadales bacterium, assembly GCA_035488835.1. GTDB lineage: Bacteria > Gemmatimonadota > Gemmatimonadetes > Gemmatimonadales > GWC2-71-9 > AG41. The sequence continues at coordinate 50,342 of DATHKX010000158.1, read as the reverse complement.
CGAGCAGCGCATCCAGGTGCTGATGGATCAGACCGCGGATCTGACGATGGCTGAGACCTTCGGTCGCGGGATACACCGGCAGCACGAGACCGCGCTCGGGGCCCGCCTCCCCTTCGTCCGCGAGAATCACGAACTCGCGCGGCACGAGCTGCCGGCCGTGATAGTAGCGCACCGGCCCGGTGACCAGCAGCAGCTGGCCCTGCTTGATCTGGCGCTCGAGAAACGGCTGACCAGGCCAGGCGCACTCGAGCGGGCCCCCGCCCCCGCCGCTGTCATCGCGCAGCACCGCCCGGAATACGCGCAGACCCTTGCGGGTCGGGAGCACGCCCGTGCTCACGACGCGGCCGATGCACGTCACCTCCTGGCCCACCTGCACCTTGGCCAGCGGCGTGACCGTCGTGGCGTCGAGGTAGCGGTGGGGCGCGTGGTACAACAAGTCGCCGACGGTCCGGACGCCGAGGCGCGCGAGCGCTTCCGCGCGCTTGGGACCCACGCCCTTCAGATACTTCACGGAGGTGTTCAGCCGAAGCGTCGCCACCCGTCCCCCGTCACCCGGTCACCAGGCGCCTGGCGTACGATCGCGCGTCGAACACCTCGAGGTCGCCCAGTGCCTCGCCGGTGCCCAAGAACCGTATCGGCACCCGCACCGCCCGCTCGAGCGCCACGACGCTCCCGCCCTTGGCGGTGCCGTCGAGCTTGGTCACGATCAGCCCCGTGAGCGGGACCGCGGCGGCGAAGGCCCGGGCCTGGTGCACCGCGTTCTGTCCCACCGTGGCGTCGAGCACGAGCAACGACTCGTGCGGTGCGCCCGGCTGCTGTCGCGCGGAGACGCGCACCACTTTCTTCAGCTCCTCGAGCAGCCGCTCGTCGGTGTGGAGCCGCCCGGCCGTGTCCACAAGCACCGTGTCGATGCCGCCCCCCCGGGCGCGCGCCGCCGCGATCGCGTCGAAGGCCACCGCCGCGGGATCCTTCGTCCCCGTGACGCACGGCACGCCCAGCCGGTCCGCCCAGATCTGCAGCTGCTCGGCCGCACCGGCGCGAAACGTATCCGCCGCGGCCAGCAGCACCGAGCGCCCGCCCCGCACGAGCCGGGCGCCGAGCTTCGCGACCGCGGTCGTCTTCCCGACGCCGTTCACTCCGAAGACCAGCATGACCGTGGGCGGCACCGGCGCCCGGGCGAGCGCGCCCGGATCGGCACCCGGCGACGCGGGCGAGAGCGCCTCGACTACGGCGCGCTCCAGCGCTGCCTGAAAGGCGCCATCTCCCGCACCGGAAACTCGATCGAGGATTTCCTCCGTCGCCTCCACGCCGAAATCCGCCTCGAGCAGGATGCGCTCGGCCTCGCTCCGCTCGCGCGCGCCCCCCCCGCCCCCCCCGCGTCCGAACGCGCGCGCCAGCCGCTCCCACAGGGCCATCACGGCAAGCCCTCGCGCCGCCGCCACGCCCACTCGGCCGCGAACGCCGCGATCGCCACGACGAACAGCCACCACCGGTCCCGCAGGGCCACGCTCGTGAGCCGCTCTCCCGGCGTACCGGGTTGGGACGCCAGCACCGGCACCGCCGGCCGCCATTCATCCGAATAGGTATCCACCGCCACAACGCCGCGCTCGGCACCACCACCGTCGCTCGCCGCGTAGCGGTACACCCCCGGCGGCAGGCGTAGCTCCGCCCGGCCGCCAGCATCGAACCGCAGCGTGTCGACGCGTTGCGCCGCGTTCCGCGCCAAGGACACCACGACGTCCCGCAGCTCGCCCGAGCCGGTCCAGCGCCACAGCACGGGCATCCCGTTCGGGACTTCGTACGTCACCGGAACGAACCGCTCCCTGCTCCCTGCTCCCTGCTCCAGAAGCCAGTCCACCAGCCCCGCCACCAGCGCCCGATACGCGTCGCCGCTCGCCCCGCCCCGGAACGCCCACCGATAGAGGCCGCCGGCCGCGATCACCGCGCGGCGCGCTCCGGCGCGCTCGGACAGCGTGACCACCGGGCGCGGCGGTCCGCGCCGCGCGAGGCGCGCCGCCAGCGCGACTGTCGCCAGGCTGTCGGGCGGGAGCTCTGCGAGGGACGTCGCGGGCGGGAGTGAGTCCCAGGCCACCCCCGCGAGCGCGCCCGCGAGTGGCGAGGGCCCCGTGGCAGGCGGTTGTACGTACCAGTCACCGTCGAGGCGCCGCGCTCCGGGCCACAGCAGCACGGCTCCTTTGGGGCTGAAGCGGCTGAACGTCGCGGGGTCGCCAGCCTCGACGACGAGTGCCGCGCCGGCCACCGCCCGCGCCACGTCGCCTGGCGCCCGGCTCTCAAGCGTCGCCGCATCGCGCCAGCGGTTTCCGCCGGACTCCGCTTCGATGAACGTCCGTACAGGCACGCGGGCCACGTCCTCGAGCGTACGCGCGAGGAAGCGCGTCTCCCAGTCCGGCGGGGAAGCCAGCAGCACGACGGACGGCTGGGGGCTGACTTCGAGCACGAAGAGCCGAGCGTCGTCGCGGGATTCCCCGTCCCCCACCCCCTCCAACCCAACCTCCACCGCCACCCACCCGGGAAGGGGGAAACGGGAAGCGGGAAACGTGAGGTCAGTGGACACACTTCCGCTGTCGGGGAGAGCTACGACCCGTGAAGCGATCCGCCGACCGGTGACGCTCGCTTCCAGCACCGCTGTCCCTTTCCCGTTTCCCCTTTCCCGTTTCCCGGCCGTCCCGTAACTCACCCTGAGCCGTATCGTATCTCCCGCGCTGACGCGTCGAGGCCCTTCTACGGAGGCGACGAAGGCATCGAAGAACGGTGCGCGCGGGAGCACGACGATCCGCGCCCGCCGTACCAGGTCGGGCGGAATGTCGGCGAGATCCGCGATGGCGCCGTCCGTGACGACGGTGACCGGCCCGCCGCGCGCCGCGGCCGCGTCGAGCGCCGGGGCGAGCCGGCTCGCGCCGTCCGTCGGCGGAAGCGTGTCGAACCCGGCGACGCGCTCGCCGAACCGCCAGATGACTCCTCCCTGCGCGAGCGCGCGCGCCGTGTCGAGGGCGTCCCGCCAGCGGCCGCCGTGGCCCGCCAGGCTGAGGGAGGCGTCGAGCAGGACGAGGGGCGGGGCGCCCCCCCCTCCCGCCTCCACGCGCGCGGCGGTCGGGTTCCACACCAGCAGCACGAGCGCGCCGAGGGCGACGGCGCGGAGCGCAGTGAGGCCGAGCGTCACGCGGCGACGCACGCGAGCGCCTCCGCCAGCGTGAACCGCCGCTCGTGGAGCGCCCGGCCCACGATCGCGCCCGCGAGCCCCGCGTGCTTCGCGCGGCGCAGGTCGTCGAGCCACGCGACGCCGCCCGACACGATCACGTCGAGGCCGAGCGCCGCGATGGCCCGCGCGCCCACCAGGTCCGGCCCGGTCAGCGTTCCGTCCCGGGCCGCGTCCGTGTAGATCACCGTGCGCGCGCCGAGCGACTGCACCCGTCGCGCCAGCTCGAGCGGCGCCAGGTCCAGCTCGGTCGTCGACCCGCGGGCCGCAACGCGGCCCTCCCGCGCGTCGATCCCGACGGCGAGCCGATCGGCGCCGTAACGGGCGAGCAGGCGCGCGACCACGCCCTCGTCCGTCGCCGCCACGGTGCCGATCACCACCCGGCTCGCCCCCCAGGCCACCATCTCGGCGATTGCCGCTTCGGTCCCGAGCGCGCCGCCCACCTGGACCCGGAGCCCCGCCGCCCCCCCCGCGAGGAACCGCCGTGCCAACTCGCGGTTGTCGCCCGTCCCCAGCGCGCGATCGAGATCGACGAAGTGCACCCAGCGGGCCCCGTCGCGCGCGAACTGGCGCGCCACGGCGAGCGGGTCTGAAAAGGCGGAACGCGCGACGCGCCCGCCCTGGACGTCAACGGCGGGATAAAGCTCCACGATTTGGAAGGAAGCTAATCGCGCGCGGCGGTGATCGGGCGTGCGGTGGGGAGGGGGGACGCCTTGGGCTCGAGCAAGACGAGGAGGCCGTCGCGCGCGGCATCGAACGCGCCCGCGAGCGGCTTCGGCACCGGGGTCCCGGCACCCATGTCCTTGCGCCGCGGGTTGGTGGGCCGGCCGTTCACCAGGAATTCGTAGTGCAGGTGGGGCCCGGTCGACAGTCCCGTGGAGCCGACGTAGCCGATGGTTTCCCCCTGCGCCACACGCTCCCCGGTGCGCAGCCCGGGCGCGAACCTCGACAGGTGGCCGTACCGGGTGCGGATGCCGTTGGGGTGTCGTACCTCGATCATGTTGCCGTAGCCACCGTCCTCGCGCCCGACCCGCGTGACGATCCCGTCCGCCGTGGCGCGGACCGGCGTCCCGTACGCCGCCGCGAAATCCACGCCCTCGTGGGCGCGCCACCGGTGGAGCACCGGATGATAGCGCGCGCCGAACCGGCTCGAGACGCGGCGGAACTGCAGCGGCGCCCGCAGGAACGCGCGCCGCAGCGACCGGCCGCGCTCGTCGTAGAAGCCGGTCACGCCGTCGCCCCCCTCCGACTCCTCGAAGTAGAACGCGTACTCGGGTGTGCGTGCCACATCGATCCGCGCGGCCAGGATCCGGCCGAAGCGTCGCTCTCCGTCAGACGACTCGAGTCGGTCGAGCAGCACGGTGAAGCGGTCGCCCGGGCGGATATCGCGCGAGAAGTCCACTTCCCAGTCGTACACGTCGGCGATCGCCCACGCGAGCTGCCGCCGCTCGGGCGCGGGCAGGAAGGAGTCGGCCATCGCCTTGTCGAGCGCGTCGTACAGCGAGGACTCGATCGCGCCGGTGACGCGCAGCCGCGTGATGGCCCAGGGGATGGTCTCGATCGTCTCGACCCAGCCCGCATTGCCCTCTCCACGGACGACGCTGAGACGGCGTTCCGGCGACAGCCGCACCGTCACGCGGCTCGCGATGCTGTCGGTCTTCAGGCGACGAAGATCGAACTTGAGCCCGGGCCGGAGGCGGCGCACCGGCAGGCCCTTCGCGGCGGCGAGGAAGGCCGCGTAGTCGCGCCCTCTGATACCACCGCGCGCCAGCACGTCGGCGAGCGTCTCGCGCCGGCCCAGCGCGGTCGTGAGGTCCGCGTACGCGGCGTCGACCACAATGGCGGGTGCCGTGAGCGGCCGCCGCCAGGGCCACGCATCGCGTGAGGCCCAGGCCAGACCGCCGGCGACGAGGGCGCCGGCGGCGACGAAGTGGCTCGTCCTCCAGGCCATCAGTCCATCTGCCGCCGGATGAAGGTGGGAATCTCGAGCTCGTTGAGCTCGGACGGGGGCGGCGGCACGGGGCGCCGGGCGGGCTGCTCCCCGGGCTTCACGTACCCCCCGGGCGGGACCGGCGTGGGCCGGGCGCCACGCTCGCGGAACGGCAGCACGCCCGGCGCGGCGCGGGAAGCCGTCTCGGCCCCGGCAGCCGGCCGGTCGAACCCGGTCGCGATCACGGTCACGCGGATCTCGCCGTGCATCGCCGGATCGTTGACCGTGCCGAAGATGATCTCCGCCTCCTCGCCCGCCGCGTCCTTCACGACGTCCGAGATCTGGGTGACCTCGCCCAGCGTCAGGTCTTCACCGCCGGTGATGTTGATGAGGACGCCGGTGGCGCCGGTGATGGAGATGTTGTCGAGCAGCGGCGACGAGATCGCCTGCTGCACGGCCTCCATCGCCCGATTCTCGCCCCGCCCCATGCCCGTGCCCATGATCGCCGCGCCGCCGTTCTGCATCACGGTGCGCACGTCGGCGAAATCCACGTTCACGATGCCCGTCACGGTGATGAGGGAAGAGATGCCCTGGGTGGCGTGCAGCAGCACTTCGTCGGCCTTCTTGAGCGCGTCCTGGAACGGGATGCCCTTGCCCACGACGGCGAGCAGCCGCTCGTTCGGCACCACCACCATGGTGTCGACGTGTTTGCGCATCTCGGCGATCCCCATTTCCGCCTGGCGCATCCGCTTGCGGCCCTCGAACAGGAACGGCTTGGTGACGATGCCGATGGTCAGAGCGCCCAGGTCGCGCGCGATCTGCGAGATGATGGGTGCCGCGCCCGTCCCGGTGCCGCCGCCCATGCCGCACGTGACGAACACGAGATCTGCGCCCTGCAGGCCGTGCAGGACCTCGTCGCGGTTCTCCTCGATGGCCTGGCGGCCGATCTCCGGGCGCGCGCCCGCGCCCAGGCCGCGCGTGAGCTTCTTTCCGATCTGCACCTTCACATCGGCCTTGTTGTTGAGCAAGGCCTGCGCGTCGGTGTTCACGGAAATGAACTCGACGCCCTGGAGACCCTCGTCGACCATGCGGTTCAGGGCGTTGCCGCCGCCGCCGCCCACGCCGACGACTTTCATCCGGGCGTTCTGCGATACCGTCTCTTCGAGCTCGAAGATCATGGCTCCCTCGGGTGACCGATCAGAAGAAGTCCTGCAACCACCGCTTCAGCGGTCCAAACCACCGCTCGACTCCAGCACTCTTGACCATCGAGCCGCTGGGAACACCGCCCTGCGCGAGTCGCCGCGCCGCGTACAGCACCAGACCCACCGGCACCGCATAGCGCGGCGCCTGCACGCTGTCGACGAGCCCCGAGATCCCCTGCTCCGGCGTCCCGGCCCGCACCGGCACCGCGAAGGCGTCACGCGCCAGCTCCACCATCCCGGGCAGGTGCGCCGTCCCGCCCGTCAGCACCACTCCCGCCGGTAGCCGGCCACCGCCGTACCCCGCCCGCTCGAACTCGCGCTGCGCCAGCTGGAAGATCTCGTCCACGCGCTGATGGATGATGTGCGACAGCAGCTCGCGCGACGCCTGCCGCGCCCCCTGGCTCGGCGTGGACGGCAGGTTGATCATCTCCGACGCGTCCACGAGCGGTTGATACGCCACCCCATGACGCTCCTTCAGCCGCTCTGCGTCCGCCTGCGTCACGCCCAGCCCCGCCACCAGGTCGCTCGTGACATGTGTGCCGGCGTACTTGAGCGACGCGAGGTGCCGGATCTTCCCCTCGTGGAAAATCGCCACGCCCGTCGACCCGCCCCCCACTTCGACCAGCGCGACTCCCAGCTCCTTCTCGTCGTCCGTCAGCACCGCATAGGATGCGGCGAGCGGCTCGAGCACCAGCTCGGCCGGCCGGTACCGCGCCCGCTCCACGCTGCGGCGCAGGTTCTGCGCGGCCGTGGACTGCACCGTCACGAGGTACATCTCCACCTCGAGCCGAGTGCCGGTCATCCCAACGGGGTCCGAGATGCCGCGCTGCTGGTCGACCACGTACTCCTGCGGGATATCGTGCAGCAGCTCGTGATCGCGCCCCAGCGAGACCGCGCGCGCCACTTCGTTCACGCGCGCGACGTCCTCCGCGGTGATCTCGTCGCCCGACACCGCCACCACGCCGGGCGACGTGCGCGCCGAGACGTGCTCGCCCGCGATGCCGCACGTCACCATGCTGACCTTGACGCCCGCCATGCGCTCGGCGTCGCGCATCGCCGCGACGATCGACCGGCTGGTCTCGTCGATGTCGCGCACCATGCCGCGCCGTACGCCTGCGTTCTTCGCGAGCCCAACGCCCAGCACTTTGGCGAGCGGCAGGCGCGGCAGCTCGCCCACCACCTCCGCGATCACGGCGCACGTCTTGGTGCTGCCGAGATCGAGCCCGGCGACGATCTGGCGGTCCCGGCTCACGCCCCCCCCGCCCCCCCCGGCCCGCCCTCACCGCCCCCGGTCGCCTTGCGGCGCACCACTACCTGGCCGGCGAAGCGGGCGTCCAGCTCCCCGTAGGCACGTCCCTTCGCCGCGAGATCCTCCGCTACCAGCACCACGGCCCGTATGACCTCCGGCCCGGCGTCGCGTCCGACCAGCACGCGGCGAGGCCCGATTTCCAGGAGCACGCCACCGCGCGCGAATCCCCGCGCGCCGGTGATACTCTGAAACAGCGCCGGATCCACCGACTGGATCAGCGCCAGCACCGCCACCACTCCCGAATCCCCGCTCGCCACGATCGGCAGGTCGAGGCCCGAGCGCGCCGGGTCGAACGGCAACGGGTGACCCGCGGCATCCACCGCCACGAGGCCTCTCCCGGATCCGCGCGGCGCTGCCACGAGCGCCGCCGGCTCCACCTCCCGCAGCTCCACCGAGAGCACAGTCGGCAATCGCCGCACCACGCGCGCCTCCGCCACGCCCGCCAATCCCCGCACCCGGTCGGCGAGCAACCGCGTGTCGCCGAACACGCTCGCCCGGGGCCCGAGCCGCAGCGCCGCGATCACGACGTCCGGCGCGAGATTGCGCACGCCCACGAGCTCGATCTGGCGCACGCGAAACATCGGAAGTCGCCGCAGTACGAGCGGCGCGCCGAACCAGCACGGCACGAGCAGCGCCGACCCCGCCACGCCCAGCAGCGCGCGCTGCCGCCAGCGCGGCCAGCGTCGCGTCACGTCCCCCCCTCCGTCCCGAGGCGTTCGAGCAGCTCCGGTCCCACACGCGTGATATCGCCCGCCCCCAGGGTGAACACGACGTCTCCCGCCTGCACCCGCTCCGCCACCCGCTCCGTGAGCGTCGCCCGCTCGCGCAGCGCGACCGTGGTCGCGCCCGCCCGCACGGCGCCTCGCGCCACCAGCGCCGCACTCACGCCCGGGATCGGCTGCTCGCGGGCCCCGTAAATCGGCGCAACCACCACGACGTCCGCCGCGGCCAGCGCCCGACCGAGTGCGTCCCCGTGCAGCGCGGTGCGCGAGAACAGGTGCGGTTGAAACACCGCCACCACACGCCGCCGCGGGAACGCCTGGCGCGCCGCCGCGAGCGTCGCCTGCACCTCCGTGGGATGGTGCGCGTAGTCGTCGATCACCGTCACACCGCGCGCTTCACCCACCCGCTCGAACCTGCGCCCTACGCCCGTGAACTCCGCGAGCGCCGCGAGTGCACGATCGAGATCCGCTCCCAACTCGTGCGCCACCGCGAGCGCCGCGGCCGCATTGCGCACGTTGTGGAGCCCCGGTACGCGCAGCCGCAGCTCGAGCGCACGACCGCCCGGCAAATCGATCCGCGCCGTCGAGCCCTTCTCGTCGAGCTCGAGCTGCGTAATCCGCACGTCGGCGTCCGCGCCCAGCCCCACCCGCCACACGGGCGCAGGCACGGCCGCCATCACTCGCTGCGCGCCCGCGTCGTCGCCACCCGCGATCACGCGTCGCGCCCGACCCGCGAACTGCGCGAACGCCTGCTCCAGCGCCGCGACGCTGCTGTCGTAGCACTCGAGGTGATCGGCCTCGACGTTGTTCACCACCGCCACGGTCGGCGCCAGCGAGAGGAACGCGCGATCGAACTCGTCCGCCTCGACCACGTACAGCTCCCGCCCCCCGACCCGTGCGTTGCCACCCCAGCTAGCGACGCGGCCGCCGGCGAGTCCCGTAGGATCCCGCCCGGCGGCCGCTAACGCCTCCGTGACCATCACCGTGGTGGTCGTTTTGCCGTGCGTGCCCGCCACGGCGACCACCGTTCCTCCGGCGACGGCCTGGCTGAGGGCGTCAGCCCGCCGTACTACCGGGACCCCTAGGGCGCGTGCTCGCTTCAGCTCCGGGTGGTCTCCCGGTACCGCAGCAGTGACCACGAGCGCCCGGGCCCCAGCTACATGCCCTGGGTCGTGACCCCGCCATATCTCCACCCCGCTGGCTGCCAAATCGGCGGCGCCAGTAGGGTCGTTATCACAACCGGTGATCGCTACGCCTTGCTCTTTAGCGAGGAGGGCCAAGCCGCTCATGCCGGCTCCGGCGATCCCCATGAAGTGGATCGGGCGGGGATCCACCGTGGTAAACAAGGTCATTAGTGGGGGGCTAATATAGCAAATCTACGAAACTTGCGAAAGAGACCACCAATGTTTCACGGAATGAGTGTCAAAATCTTCGACATGATTTCCCGGGCAGCGTCGGGGTGTCCCCGACCCCGCGCCAGGGCGCCGAGCGACTCGAGTCGGGCCCGGTCGGCCATCAGCGCGGTCACCTCCTGGGCCAATGTGTGCGGGGTCAGCCCCTCCTCCGAGAGATCGATAGCGGCGCCGGCTGCCGCGAGCGCCGCCGCGTTGTGCGTCTGGTGATCGGCGGCGGCGGTGGGAAGTGGCACGAGGATGCTCGGTTTGCCCCAAGCGCACAGCTCGGCGACCGTCATCGCGCCCGCGCGCGCGACCACCAGATCCGCCGCGCGGTAGGCAAGGGCCATCGGATCGAAAAAGCCGCGCACGACCACTCGCCCCCCGACGGCGTAGCGCGCCAGCGCGTCGGCGTGCGCCGTCCCCGTTCCCCACACCACGTTGATGCCGTCGAGTAAGCGGCGCTCGAGCGCGCCCGCCAGCGCGTAGTTGATCGCCCGCGCGCCCTGACTGCCGCCGAACACGAGGAGCGTGGGACGCGAGGGGAGGAGCCCGAGCTCGACGAGGGCGGCGTCGCGACTCCCCGGCTCGGGCGCGCGGATCGGGTTGCCGAGCGCGAACACCGCCGTGCGCGGGCCGACGCGCAAGCGCTCGCGCGCTTCGGGAAACCCCAGATGCACCTGCCGCGCGCGCCGCGCGAGCCAGCGCGTGGCGAGGCCGGGGAACGCGTTCTGCTCCTGGAGCACAGTGGGGAGGCCACGCTGCTGCGCGCGCCACACGACCGGGCCTGCGGCGTAGCCTCCGGTTCCGATCACGATCACCGGCCGCTCGGCCTCGAGCACGCGCCCGACGGCCCGCCACGCGCGTCCCGCGATCAACAACCAGCGCACGTTGTTCCACCAGGTGCGCCGGTAGATCGGCTCCATTGGCAGGAGATGATGGCGGAACGGGTAACGCGGCAGCACCTGCGCCTCGATGCCACGCTCCGCGCCGACGAGCACGGGCTCGATATCGGGTCGCGCCTGACGCAGCGCTTGCGCAAGGGCGAGCGCGGGCATGAGGTGGCCGCCGGTACCGCCGCCGGCGAGGAGGACCCTCATCGCTGCGCGAAACGCGGAACGCGGAACGCGGAAGGCGGAACACCAGGGGAAGGTCCGTTCCTCGAGACTGGCCCTTCGACTCGACGCCGGTCCGGTCTGTTCCGCGTTCCGCGTTCCGCGTTCCGCATTCTCATGCTCCCGCACTCCGTCGTCCTCGTCCAATGCTGATGAGGACTCCGGTCGCGACCAGGGCGACAAACAGGCTCGAGCGTCCGTAGGAGATGAATGGCAGCGTGATGCCGGTGGCCGGCAAGAGTGCGAGGGTCACGCCGATGTGCAGCACCGCGGTGATCCCGATCATCCCGGTGAGCCCCACCGCCAGCAGCCGGCCGAACGGGTCGCCGGCCGACCTAGCGATGCGGAAGCCGAGCCACGCGAACGTGCCGAACAGCACGATGATCGCGAGCACGCCGAGAAAGCCCCACTCCTCGCCGATGGTCGAGAAAATGAAGTCGGAATAGGCATACGGCAGGTAGCCGAGCTTCTGCTGCCCCTGCCCCAACCCGACGCCGAATACCCGCCCCGCGCCCATCCCGACGAGCGACTGGTGCACCTGCCACGTGGCCTCGGAGGGCGCGCTCCCGGGGTTCAGGAACGTGACGACGCGCGCCAGGCGGTATTGCGCGCTCGCCACCGCGCCGAACAGGATGGGCGTCGCCACGACGGCAACCGCGAGGAAGTGGCCGATGCGCGCGCCGGCGGTGAACAGCACCACCCCCGCGAGCAGCCCGACCAGCACGGCCATCGAGAGATTCGGCTCGAGGAAGATCAACGCGACGAGCGGCGCGAGCACGACGACGAAGGGCAGCACGCCGTATTGGAACGTCCGGATCCGCTCGCCCTTTTTGGCCGCGAGCATCGCCGTCCAGACCACGACCGCGAACTTGGCCAGCTCGGAGGGTTGCACGGTTACGAATCCGAGGTTCACCCAGCGCCGGGCCCCGTTGATGCTTGGAGCGATGCGCTCGGTGAACGGGAGCAGCGGGAGCAGCAACAGCACCCCCACGACCCCGAGCACCGGCCATGCTGCCCGCTGCCACTTGCGGTAGTCCGAGCGCGCCAGCAGCGCGGCGACGATCCCGCCGACCGCCGCCCCGAGCGCCTGCTTGAGAGCGAAGCTCGAGCCCACCTGCCCGCCCGAGATCATCAACAGGCTCGAGGCGCCGTATACCGCCGTCAGCCCGAACACGACGAGGATCGCCGCGACCAGGCCCAGCAAGCGGGTCTCCCAGCGGGTGTCCCTCACATCTGCTCCACGAGCTTTCGGAACGTCGCGCCCCGTTCCTCGTAGTTCTTGAACATGTCGTAGCTCGAGCACGCCGGGGACAACAGCACCGCGTCGCCCGGCTGCGCCGCCCGGCGCGCGCGCGCGACCACGTCCTCGAACGTGGTGCCGCGCTCGAGCGGCACCTGGCCGCCCAGGTCCTGCGCCACGAGCGGTCCCGCCTCCCCGTACGCGATCACCAGCCGGCACTTCTCGCGGAGCAACGGCGCCAACCGCGTGTACGGCTCCCCTTTGTGCCGGCCGCCGAGCAGCAGCACGAAGGGCCGGTCCATCGCGTCCACCGCGACCACAGTCGAGGCGATGTTCGTGGCCTTCGAGTCGTTGATCCAGCGGACGCCGCCGACCTCGCGCACCGGCTCGAGCCGGTGCGGCAACGTGCGAAACGAGCGCAACCCTTGCCCGATGAGGGCCGGGGTCACACCCGCCTCCCGCACCGCGAGGGCCGCGGCGAGCGCGTTCGCGACGTTGTGGTCGCCCAGGAGCCCGAGCTCCGCACGCGCCAGCAGCGCGTCACGTCCGAGCTGCAGGCGGCGAGCCGCCGCGTCGTACCAGCCGTCCGCGGGACGCCGCAGCGAGAACAGCGCGCGGCGGCCCGGCGCCCCGTTCGCGAGCTCGAGCACCGCCGGCTCGTCCCCATTCAGCACCCACAGGTGGTCGGGGCCGGCGTTGCGAAACAGCAGCCGCTTGTCCGCGTAGTACGCCTCCACGCTGGCGTAGCGGTCGAGGTGGTCGGGGGCGAGGTTCGTGAGGATGCCGATGTCCGGAGCGAAGTGGGGGCTGTCGTGCAGCTGGAACGACGAGACCTCCACCGCGAGCCACTGGTAGCGGTCGTTTTGCAGCGCGATGTCCGCGAGCGGACGGCCGATGTTTCCCGCCGCCTCCGCGCGCAGCCCCGCCGCGCGCAGCAGATGCGCCACCAGGGCGGTGGTGGTCGTCTTGCCGTTCGTCCCCGTGATCGCGATACAGCGCGTGCCCGATCCGGACAGCGCCCGGAAGCCGAGGTCGATCTCCGACAGGATCGGGACGCGGGCCGCGCGCGCCGCCGCGAGCGGCGGCGCCTCCGGCGGCACGCCGGGAGAAACGATCACCGCCGCGGCCCCGCGAATCCGCGCCAGGTCGTGGCGTCCGACGTCCAACGCCACGCCCCGCAGCGTCCGCAACGCCTCGAGCGCGTCGCCTCCGTACGGGTGGTCCGATGCGTCGCTGGCGTACACGCGCACACCTTCCCGCGCCAGCAGTCGGGTGGCGGCCACCCCGCTCTTCCCCAATCCAATGACCGCCACGACGCCATTCCCTCGCCACGTCTCGGGAATCATCGCACCTTCAACGTCGCGAGCGCGATCGCCGCGCACATCACCCCCAGGATGTAGAACCGCATCACCACCTGCGGCTCCGCCCAACCCAGCTTCTCGAAGTGGTGGTGCAGCGGCGCCATGCGAAACACCCTGTGGGCGTCGGCGTACTCCTTGCCGTGCCGCCGTTTGTGCCAGCGGTAGACCCACACCTGCAGCATCACCGACACGGCTTCTGCCGCGAACACGCCGCCCGCGATGAGCAGCAGAAACTCCGCCTTGAGCATGATCGCGACGGTGCCCAGCGCGCCGCCGATGGCGAGGGAGCCGGTGTCGCCCATGAATACCTGCGCCGGATGCGCGTTGAACCACAGGAACCCCAGCGCCGCGCCGGCGAGCGCGCCGCAGAAGATCGTCAGCTCCTGGGAGCCGGGCAGGAAGTACACGAGGAGATAGCGCGTCCAGTCGATGCGGCCGAATACGTACGCAAACGCCGCGAACGTGCCCGCCAGGATGGCCGTCAGCCCGGCCGCGAGCCCGTCCAGTCCGTCGGTGAGATTGACGGCGTTCGAGGTGCCGGTCACCACGACCGTGACGAACAGCAGGTACAGGGGCGGCGGGAGGACCAGCAGCATGTACTTGAACACCGGCAACTGCGTAGATGTGGCGGGCATATCCGGAGCCAGCGGCCACAGGATGAGCGCGATGCCCAGCGCCACGCCGAACGTGACTTGGCCGATGAGTTTCCACCGTGCGACCAACCCCTGCGACTTGCCGCGTACGATCTTCAGATAGTCGTCGAGGAACCCGATCGTCCCCGCCCAGAGCATGGCGACGACAGCCACCACGACGTACCGACTGTCGAGCCGCGCCCACAACAGCGTCGGCACGACGGTCGCCAAAATGATGATCAGCCCGCCCATGGTCGGCGTACCGCGCTTCGCGTGGTGGCTGGCCGGGCCCTCGGCGCGGATCACCTGTCCCACATTGCGCTCGCGCAGCCAGCGGATGATCGCCGGACCGCACAGGAACGCGAGCAGCAGCGCCGTCACCACCGCGCCCGCTGCGCGAAACGTGAGGTAGTTGAACAGATTGAAAAAGATGTGCTGCTTTGCGAGCGGCGCGAGCAAGTGATAGAGCACGTGCAATCCTCAGTTCAAGTGCGGCAGCACCCGCTCGAGCGCCACCCCGCGGGACGCCTTGAGCAGGACGATCTCGTTGCCGGCGAGAGCCGTCTTGAGCCGCGGGCCCAACGCGTCCGCATCGGGCGCCGTAATCAGGCGCTTCCCGAGCGCCGCCCGGTGCGGCTCGAACGCCGGCACGAACTCGCCCACCGCCGCCACGAGTGCCGGCTGGAGCGCCGCGATGTCCGCGGCCGCCGCCGCATGCAATCTGGCACTCTCGGGCCCGAGCTCCAACATCGAGCCCACGACCACCGCGAGCGGCCGCCGCCGCCGCTCGGCGAGCCAGTGGGCGAGCTTCAGCGCCCACCGGAGCGAGCCCGGGTTCGCGTTGTACGTGTCGTCGATCACGGTGAGGCCCCCGAGCGAGAGCACCGCGCCCCGCCCGGCCGGGAGCCGCACCGCGGCGAGGGCCCCGACCGCCCGCGCCGGATCGGCGCCCGCCTCCCGCCCCACCGCGAGCGCCAGCATGGCGTTTTCGATCTGGTGGAACCCCACCACCGGCAGCGTCACCGAGTGCCCCCGCCAGGTGATGCGGGGGTGGCCCTCGTCATCGAGCTCCGCGGCGTCGGGCCGCACCTGCGCGCCGGCGCCGGTCCCCGCGACGACCGTCGGCGCGCGGCGCCGCGCCTCGCTCGCGAGCTCGGGCGGGTCGGTCCCGACCACGGCCATGCGCGCTCCCTCGACCAGCGCGACCTTCTCCTGCATCACCCCGGCAAGTGAACCGAAGCCCTCCACGTGCGCGTAGCCGACATTGGTGATCACGGCGATGGTCGGCTCGATCACGTCGCGCAACCGGGGGATCTCGCCCGGCACGCTCGCGCCCGCTTCCACCACCAGCGCCTCGGTATCCTCGGGAGCGGCGAGGATCGTGAGCGGCACACCCACGAGGTTATTCAGGTTGCCGCTCGTCGCGTGCACCTGGTAGGTGGTGGCCAGTACGGCGCGGATCATCTCCTTGGCGCTGGTCTTGCCGCTCGACCCCGTGATCGCCACGACCGGGCTCCCGGGCGCGAGCAACCGGCGCCGGGCGCGCGCCAGGTGCCCGAGCCCGGCGAGCGTGTCGGGCACTTCGAAAAACGGCAAGCCGTCCACCGGCGAGGTGCCGCGGCGCACCACCGCGGCCGCAGCGCCTTTGGCTCTCGCCTGATCGAGGAACGCGTGGGCGTCGAAACGATCGCCCTTGAGGGCGACGAACAGGGCGCCGGGTGTCAGGTCTCGCGTGTCGGTGGCAACGGCGTTGAAGCTGAGCTTGACCGGCGCGCGCACGCCGAGCGCTTCCGCGACCCGCGCGCTCGTCCAGAGGGTCACGAGGCCCCCAGCTCCTTCACGATGGTCCGCTCGTCGAACGGCTGCTTTTCCGTCCCGATCACCTGGTACGTCTCGTGCCCCTTGCCCGCGAGGAGGATCGTGTCTCCCGGCCGCGCCAGCTCGAGGGCGCGGGCGATGGCGCGGCGGCGGTCGAGCTCGCGGTGATGCGGCTTGGCACGCATTCCGACTTCCACGTCGTCGAGGATCTTCTCCGGATCCTCGGTGCGCGGATTGTCCGACGTGACGATCGCGATGTCGGCGAGGCGCACGGACACCGTGCCCATCGGGGAGCGTTTGCCGCGGTCGCGATCGCCGCCCGCACCGAACACCACGATGAGCCGTCCCTGGGTGAGCGGGCGCAGCGTCTCGAGCGCCCGCTCGAGCGCGTCCGGCGTGTGGGCATAATCGCGCAGCACGGTGCAGGGCCGCTCGGCGATCCGCTCCATGCGGCCCGGGACCTGCGGCGCGCGCGTCAATCGCTCGGCGACGGTCTCGAGCGGGACGCCCAACCCCCAGGCGCACGCCGCCACGCCGAGAGCGTTGGCCACGTTGAAGCGGCCGAGCAGCGGGAGCCGCACCTCCGCCCGGCCCATCGGGGTGACGAGCTCGAAGCGGGCGCCGGCGGCGTCGAGGGCGACCCGCGCCGCGGTCACGTCGCCCCCCCGCTCGCCGAATGTCACGCGCCGATGCTCGCGCCGCAGCCTGAGCCACGCGGGATCGTCGGCGTTCACTACCTCGAGGCCATCGGGGGCGATGTACTGGACGAGCTTCGCCTTGGCGCGGAAATAGTCTTCGAGGGTCTTGTGGTAGTCGAGGTGGTCGCGCGTCAGGTTGGTGAAGACGGCCGCGCGGAACACGAGTCCGTCCACCCGGCCCTGATCGAGGCTGTGCGAGGAGACCTCCATGGCCGCGCCGCGCGCGCCACGCGCGACGAGCGCGGCGAGCGTCGCCTGGAGATCGATCGGCCCGGGCGTGGTGAGGTTGCCGGCCTCGCTCGGCACAGGGTCGCCCGCCGCATCGAACGCTCCCAGCGTGCCGATCGAGCCCGTCGGCTCGAGCGCGGACAGGACGTGCCGCAGCAGCGTGACCGAAGTCGTCTTGCCGTTCGTCCCCGTGACGCCGACCAGGTCGAGCTTCGCCGCGGGACGGTCGTACCACGCTTCCGCCGCGACGGCAGCGGCGCGCCGCCCGTCGCGCACCAGGATCTGCGGCAGATCCACCGGCTGCTCGCGCTCGACCAGTGCGGCCGCGGCCCCTCGCTCGCGCGCGGCCATCACGAACTCGTGCCCGTCGCGCACCGACCCCTGCACGGCGCAGTACAGCATGCCGCGCTCCACCTTCCGGCTGTCCGCCGTGAGACCGGTGATGTCGGGCCAGGTGTGCAGGTCGGGCATTTCGACGAGGAGCTGCGCGCGCTCGAGCGCGGCGACCACTCCCTGAAGCTTGTTCATCGCCGCGGCCCGCGGCGGGGAGGAGCAGCGCCACGGGAACGAACGCGGTCCGCGGCGTGTGGGTCCGCGAACAGCGTGACCATCGAGCCCGCCGCCGCGCTGTCCCCCGCCGCCGGCCAGGTGTGCTCCGCGACACCCCAGCCCCGGAGCGCCACGCGGAACCCGCGCCGGTGCAGGGTGCGCACGGCCTCCCGCAGTCCCAAGCCGGCCACGTCGGGGACGGCCCGGCGCGGCCCGACGCCGGCGCTGTCGGGTTGATACGGCCAAGGGACCACGTAGGGCACCAGGCCGCCATCGTCGTCGGCGGGCGCCGCCGCGGCGCGCGGCGCGGCGGTGGAAAGCCGCGCCCGGTCGAGCGCCACCGTGCGGGCCGCGAGCGCCTGCTCCAGCATGGAGCGCGTGACCGGGGCCGCCGTCTGGGCGGCGAAGTAGCTCCCCTTGTGCGGGTTGTCGATTTTCACGACCAGCACGAGCTGCGGCTGATCGGCGGGGAACAGCGCCGCGAACGAGGCGGTGTATTCACCCGCCGCGTAACGGCCGTTCACGACGCGGCGCGCCGTCCCCGTCTTCGCCGCCACGGGAAAGTTGGTGAGCGCCGCCTCGGTTCCGGTGCCACGCTCTACCACGCCGCGTAACAGGTTGCGCAACGCCACCGCCACTTCCCGGGAAACGACCCGTCGCACCGGCTCCGGGCGGTGCCGGTAGCGCACCCCGCCACCCGCGCTGCGGATCTCGCGGATCAGCGTGGGCTGGAGCAGGACACCGTCGTTCGCGAGCGCCCCGTACGCCATTGCCACCTGGATCGGCGTGACTGACAGCTCGTAGCCCATCGCGAGGCTCGCCGCGCTGGGACGCGTCCACTCGGACGGCGGTCGCAGGCGTCCGGTGGCCTCCGCAGGGAACTCGATGCCCGTGAACGTCCCGAAGCCGAAGTCCCGCAGCGTCGCGTACTGCTCCGCCGGAGTGAGCCGCGCCGCGAACTTCGCGATGGCGATGTTGCTGGAGACGCGGATCGCGTCCGCCAGCGTGAGCGAGGGCTGCGGGTCTTCGTCGGTGATCGTCCGACCGAGCACGCGCCACTTGCCCCCCTCCCCTGACACGTGGTCCGTGGGCGACACCCGGCGCAGCGAGAGCAAGGCGGCGGCGGTGAAGATCTTCGCCAGCGAGCCGGGCTCGAACGTGTCGGTGAAGGCGCTCGGGCGCGCGCTGCCGTCCCGCTGGCGCGAGGCCAGGGCCAGCACTTCGCCGGTCCCGGGATCGAGCATCACGACATCCCCGCCGTCCGCGTCCATCCGTCGCAGCGCGTCGTCCAGCGCCCGCTGCGCGATCTCCTGGAGCTCGGCGTCGAGCGTGAGCACGACGTCGAGCCCCGGCACGGGCGGGGCGATCACCCGCGCCGGCGACTCGTACTCGCGTCCCGCGCGGTCCTTCAGCACGACCGCCGCGCCCGACCGGCCCGCCAGCAGGCTGTCGAGGGTCCGCTCGAGTCCGGACGCGCCCAGGCCCTCGTCCCCCAGGCGGCCGATGGTCGCGCGCGCCACGGCGGGATCGGGATAGAACCGGTTCAGGACGGATTCGAGATGCACGCCCCGCACGCTCCGCAGGGGCTGCACCTCGAGCGCGCTATATGGCCCCGCGAAGTAGGCGTACCGCCGGCGCAGCGCCTGCTGCCAGGTGCGCGCCGTCAGGCCGAGCCGCCGGCTGATGAGCGCCCCGTCGGCCGCCGGGTCGCGCAGCTCGTTGGGCGCGATGCCCACGTGGTAGGTCTCCTGCGTGACGGCGAGCGGCGTGCCGTGGCGGTCGTACAGCGCGCCGCGGCGCGCCTGGAGCACGATCCGCTCGGTGCGCTGCGCCTGCGCTTCCTCCGCCCAGCGGCGACCATGAAGGATCTGCACCTGCGCCGCGCGTCCCACCAGCAAGGCCAGGCCCACCAGCACCCCGAATTGCACGACCTGGATGCGGACCGCGGGCCGGGCCATTCGCTAGCGCGACCCGCTGGGAGCAGGGACCAGGACGATCTCGCTGTCGCTCGGCAGGTGCAGACCGAGGCGCGCCTGGGCGCGCGGGACGAGCACGGCGCGGCTCTCGGCGGCGCGGATGCGGCGCTCGAGATCGGCGCGATGCCCGTCCAGGTTGGCGCGCCGGGCGCGCAAATCGGCGAGCTCGCGGGCGGCGCGAATGGCGGCGGTCTGCCGGGCATACACCAGCCACGTGGTCACGAGGAAGGCCACGAGCCACAGGGCGACCCAGTGGCGGCCTTTAGCCATCGCCGGCCCCGTCCTCCCCCGTCACCTCGAAGGCGCGGAGCAGCGCCGAGCGCGCCCGCGGGTTGTCGCGCACCTCGGCGGGCCCGGGACGGATCGGCTTGCGCGTGAGCAGGCGGCCCAGCGGCCGCCCGCGGCAGGTGCACACCGGCTGGCGTGGCGGGCAGACGCACGACCGGCTCCAGTCGCGGAACGCGTTCTTGACGATGCGGTCCTCGCCCGAGTGGTAGGTGATCACCGCCATGCGGCCGCCGGGCAAGAGCGTGGCGCGGAGCGCCGGCAGCGCGAGCTCGAGTTGTTCGAGCTCCTGGTTCACGACGATCCGCAGCGCCTGGAACAGCCGCGCGAAGTCGGACGGCCCCGATCGCGGGCCGCGCGCCTCGCGAATCGCGTTCACGAGGTCGTCGCTCGTTCCAAAAGGGGCCGTGGCGCGCCGCCTCACGATCGCCCGGGCCAGGCGCCGCGCGCGCGGCTCGTCGGCGAGCTCGGCGAACGCGTCGGCCAGCCGCGCTTCGGGCCAGGTATTGAGGAGATCCGCGGCCGTCACGCCGTGTCCCGCCGCCATCCGCATGTCGAGCGGCGCCCCGGGACGAAAGGTAAACCCCCGGACGTCGCTATCGACCTGGTGGGACGAGAGGCCCAGATCGAGGAGGATCCGGTCGGGGCGGAACGTCTCGATGGTGCCCAGCACCTTGGCCGAGCCGAAAGGACCGGTCGAATACCGGATCCCCGTGTCGCCCAGGCGGGCGCGCGCCGCGGCGATCGCTTCGGGATCGCGGTCCACGGCGAGCACCTCGGCGCCGAGCTCGCGGAACACCGCCGCGTGGCCGCCGCCGCCGACGGTCGCGTCCACGATGCGGCCGCCGCCCGTCGTCCAGTCGCGCACGGCATCGGCCAGGACCGGAACATGGTAGCTGGAGGTCAATGCCCTCCCGAAAAAGACGAAAGCCCCGCCTGCCGTGGCAGGCGGGGCCGGGTGCGTCGTCCCGCGAGGCGGGTTCAGGCGGGGCTGACGGGGATCGAACCCGCGACCTCCGGTGTGACAGACCGGCACTCTAACCAGCTGAGCTACAGCCCCCTGCGACGGAGGGTGGCAATATAGGCCGGTGCGGAAGTCAATTCAATGCCTCAGAAATTCTTGCACTTGAATTGCTTCTTCACCTGCGGCATCACAGCTTCGAACTTCGACACGTTCTGCAGCATGGTGTTGGCCGTGGGCGGATGCACCCGCGCGCCGAAGACGAGCGCCTCTTTCGTCCGGGCGATGCGGTCGTTGATCGCCTTCGCCTCGCCGCAGTCCTTCGACTTGATCATCGCGCTGTACGGCCCGGACAACGACGCGACCGACGACACCCCGTACCAGAAGCTCGCCTGCAGCCGGATCTGTTGCCGCGGCCCGAGGGTGTCCGCCGGCGTGCGCAGCGCGACGACCTGCACCAGCTGGTCGAGCCACGGGTAGGCGCGATCGTACGCACCCGCCTGCGCGAGCTTCGATCCGGCGGTCAGCATGAACACGGCCGCGCTCAGGCGGTCGGTCGAGTCGGGGGAGCTCAATCCCGGGGCGAGATACACTTTCGCGCTGTCGATGCGATCGGCGAACGCCTTGCGGAGCGCCCGCAGGGCTGCCGTGTCGGACTTGAGCTTGCTCGCCTGAGCGGTGTCGTACATGGTGCCTTCGACGATTCCCCGGGCGACCAGCAACGAGGCCTTCACGTCGGTCGGGTCGAGCTTCAGGGACTGCTTGTACGCCCAGACGGACGAGTCTTTTTGGCCCTTCAAGTCGTACGCGGACCCGAGCGCCTTCCAGAACGCGGCCGACTTGGGGAAATGTCGCACCCCCGCGCGGCTGAAGAAGAGCAGCCGCTGTGTGTCGGAGATCTGCTGCGCCGCGCCGAGCGCGGCCTTGAGGACGGTCGAGTCGGCGAGCTTGGACGTGTCGTTCCGTGTCACTTCCACGAAGCCGTCCAGCACGCAGCGCCACAACTCGCCCTCGATGCAGATTCGCTGCCGGAAGTCGAGCATCCGCTGGTCGTTCGGATTCTTCACGAGCCCCTCGTCGAGCACCGCCTTGGCCCGCTCGTACCGCTTCTGCTGCCGCAACAGCTCCGCGATGCCGAGCCGCAGCTGCGTGTTTTGCGGCTCGCCCGTGAGCTCATGGACCAAGGCGTCGATCGCTTTGAGCGTGTCGCCCTTCTGCTGGTAGATGTGGGCGATGTTCTCCCACGCGGTGGCGTTCAGGGAGTCGCCCTTCGCGGCGCGCTGATAGGCCGCGAGCAGGCTGTCCAGCGGCATGTGCTGCGCCTCGTACACGGTGGCAATGCAGATGTGCGCCGCCGGGAGGTTCGGCTCGATCGCCAGCGCTTTGCGGGCGGCGTCGAGCGCCTTCGGGAACTGGCTCTTTTTCCGCTGGTCCTCGCATTCGCGCGCCTGCTCGGCCGCGCGGACCAGGGTGTTGAGGCGCTGCGCGATTGCCTCCCCCACGGACAGCGCCGTGCCGGGATTGCTGACCGATACCGTGAAGAGCGCCGCCAGGCCCGAGCTGCCGATATCCCGCACCCGGACTGTCGTGGTGATGGTGCCGCCGCTGCGCTCGAGCGTCCCGGACGTGTAGGCATTCACCGAGAGGAATCGGCCCAACTGGTTGGCCTGCGTGTCGTCGAGCAGCACGTCGCACGGGTAATCCGACGCCTTGAGAGCCTCGCACAGCTTCGGCTTGGGGATGACCTGGATCTTGTACTTCGCCATCCCGCCGAGCTTCTCACGTGCCACGTCCATCACCGCTACGCTGAACGCGGAGTCGGCCGGCGATTTCACCGTGAGCGGCAGGATGAGCAGCTTCTCGGTGGGTTGCTGTGGCTGGTAGGAAACTTGTGCCGGAGCGGTGGTGGCGATGCAGCCCAACCCGACGATCAATCGCAGCAGTCTCACACGCGCAGTCCTCACGTTTCGGTCTGATACCCCAATGGGCGAAGAGGGATTCGAACCCCCGACATCCTGCGTGTAAGGCAGGCGCTCTGAACCGCTGAGCTATTCGCCCGTCGTACGACGGAACCTAAAGGGCGAGGCCTACCGGAAAGAAAACGCAGTACCCGAGTACAAGCAGAATCGGCGCGGCCGTCGTCGAGCCTTGGTGCAGCAGCCAATACCCGGTCGCGAGCGCCGCGACGGCTGCGGCCAGGAACAGCCAGTTTCTCGGTCCAAAATGCAGGCGCGAGCGTGCCAGACCCTGGTCGGACATAAGGGCAGGAGTTTACGCGGCAATTTCAATGTCGTCAAGCAGTTGGCTCGTCGTCCTCGGGCACCGTCCACCCCTCGTCGAGCAACGCCTTCCGCACCCGGTCGCGCCGCCGCCGCAGCCGGACCAGCCAAATGAGCATCAGTCCCAGCGCCGCCCAGAACAGCCCCACGGCGCTGGCCCAGCCGAGCCAGCCGTAGCGCGCCGCCACGTCGCGCTGCCACCGGGCCTCGAAGTCGCCTTCGGTCAGGTGGTAAGTGTGGCGCAGTGCCGCGTCGAGCGTCGCGTCACGCGTGAGGTGATCGATGAGCGGCTCGAGCCCGTGCGTGCCTCCCCAACGCTCGAGCAGCAGGACCGCGGTGGTGGCGAGCGCGTAGGCGGTGGTCGCGTCCGGTTGGTCGCTGCGGAGCATCCGGTCCAGCTGGTCCAGATCGAGCTGCAGCCCGCGCGCCACCTGCCAGTTGAGCCTCAGGGCGTCCAGGCGGTCCCACTCCCCCGCCGCGACCGCCGCGTACCCTTCCTCGAACCACAGCGGCAGCGGCCGGCGCACGCGTGCGCGCAGCGCCAGGTGAGCGAGCTCGTGGCGGAGGGCGACCGACAGTCGGACAGACGGATGGTCGGACAGCAACACGATGGTGCCGGCCTCCGGAAAGGCGGCGCCCTCGCTCCATCCGGGTAAGCGCCCTCGGGTGAGTGAATCGAACGTCGCGCGAGTCGGAGCGAGCATGAGGCGGATGGGACGATCGGGCAAGGCCCCGACGCCGGGAAACGGCGCCGCCAGGTCGGCGGCCTGGGCGAGCGCGACGGCGAGGGCCTGCTGCGACGGCCAGGCCACCGCCGTGACGCGGCCGACCACGACGCCCAGCGGCGGCCCGCTCTGCAGCAGCAGCCAGACGAGGCCTAGGTGCGCGGCGGCTCCTGTCCCTGGAGCGCGAGGGCCAGCGTGTCCTGACACTTTTTGCCCCAGGGATTGAACTTGTTCGCCTTGAAGCCGTCGTCCCACGCGCGCTTCGCCTGCTCCTGGTCGCCGCCGAACCAGTAGGCGCGCCCCATCTCGTAGTACGCCTCGATCAGGTTCGGCCCGAGCTTGAGGGTCTTCTGAAAGAAGGTCTGGGCATCCTCGTACATCTCGCGCTGCAGGTAGACGAGCCCGAGATAGAAGTGGGCGTAGAGCGTCGCCTTCTTGTCGTTGTCGAGCCGGATCGCCTTCGACAGGTGCTCGATCGCCTCGCCGAAGATGCGCTTCTTCAGACAGATGTACCCGACGTTGATACGGGCGAGCGAGTTCGCCGGCTCCTTCATCAGGACCTTCTGAAAGGTGCCGAGTGCGTCGTCGTAGTCCTCGTGCAGCATCTGCGCCCACCCGAGCAGCGATTCCGCCTGGGTCTCTCCCGGCGAGAGCTGCAGCGCCTTGTGCAGCGCCTGAATCGCGCCCGCGTAGTCCCCGAGTGAGATGAGGCTCCACCCCTTCTCGATGAAGGTGGACGCGCCGATGTGGTCGGCGTGGACCGCGGGGCGCGTGCCGGTGAACTCCGGCGCCGACGCCTCCGCCGTCGATGCCGAGACCTGCTTGAAGCGGTCCACCAGCTTGCGGACCTCCTCCTTGAGGGCCGTCAGCTCGCCGATGAGCGAATCGACCTGCTTGAAGTAGGCGATGATCTCGCGCTTCACCGCCTCGCGCTCGGCGCCGCCCGTCACGGTCTCGAGGCGACGCGCGATCTCCTCGTACTCGGACCGCAGGGCCGGGAGCGGGCTATGAACCATCACGCCTTCGCCGTTTCTCGGACGACGGCCTCGAGCGCGACCTTCTCCGTCGAGGTAAGCAGCCGCGCGGTGTTGAGCACGATGATCGTGCGTCCATCTTTGACGACCAGGCCCGTGATGTATTCCGCAGCGAGGCCTTTCACGATCTTCGGAGGCGACGTGATCTCGGGGGCCGCGACCTGCAGCACCTCGGTGACCGCGTCCACGATGACGCCGAGCTTGCCTCCTTCCCACTCGAGGATCACGGTGCGCGTTTCCTCGCGCAGCGGGGCGGGTGCGCCGAGCCGCTTGCGGAGGTCCACGAGCGGCACGGCGACGCCCTGGTAGCGCAGCACGCCCTCGAGGAAATCGGGGGCCTTGGGCAACGGCGCGGGGGCCTCGTATCGGAGGATCCGCTCCACCTGGAAGATATTGAAGGCCAGGTCCTGGCCGGCCACCTTGAAGGTGACGAGTTGGACATCGTCGCCTGTGGTCATCCGATGTGATCTCCCAGCGCGTCCAGGTCCAGGATCGGCACGAGCGCGCCGCGGCGGCGCGCCACCCCCGACGCCCACGGCAGCGACTCGCCCCGCGGCACCGGCAGGGCGGCCTCGCGCACGACGTCGTCCGCGTCGTCCACCTCGAACGCCACATAGCGGGTGCCTTCGCCCGCCCCCAGGGTTACGAGCACCGCGGCGCGGCCGCGCTCCGGAGGCGGCGTCCGCTCGCCCAGCAGGGCGCCGAGGTGCACGACCGGCACCAGCCGCCCGCGCAGCGGCGTGAGCCCGCGCATCGCGGGCAGGGCGCGCGGCACGTCGAGCACCTCGGCCAGGTCGCCGACCTCGAGCACGCGGCCGAGCGGCAGCCCGTACTCCTTGCCGTCGACGCGGACCAACAGGTACCCGCGGCTCACGGATGACCCCCGATGCCCGCCCCGCGCGCTACCAGCTCGAGGTCGATCCGCTCGGCGATCTCGCTGAGCGGGAACACCGCCTCCACGCCGCCGAGCTGCACCGCGGCCGTCGGCATCCCCGCGATCACCGCCGAGCCTCGATCCTGGGCCATCCCGCCGCCGCCCGCGGCGCGGATCGCGCGCACGCCCTCCGCGCCGTCGCGCCCCATCCCGGTGAGGACGACGCCCAGGCTCTGCGCGCCGAACACCTGGGCGACGGAGCGGAACAGCGGGTCGGCCGCGGGGCGGACGCCCCACACCGGCGGCTCCTGGTCGAGCGCGATCACGGGGCCGTCGGGCGCGCGGAGCACCCGCATATGATAATCGCCCGGCGCCACGTACGCCGTGTCGGCGACCACGGGCGCGCCGTCGTCGGCCTCGACCACGCGCAGCGCGGACAGCGAATCGAGCCGCTCGGCGAGGGAGCGGGTGAACTTGGGCGGCATGTGCTGGACGACGAGCACGGCGGCGCC
Source organism: Gemmatimonadales bacterium (assembly GCA_035488835.1). Taxonomy (GTDB): domain Bacteria; phylum Gemmatimonadota; class Gemmatimonadetes; order Gemmatimonadales; family GWC2-71-9; genus AG41. Next base: position 24,281 of record DATHKX010000158.1, on the reverse strand, counting down.
GCGTCCGGTGGGGAGGCGCGGGATCACTTCGGCGAGGGCGCGAGGTCCACCCGTGGACGCCGCGACGGCCACCGCGAACCGCGCGCGCGCCCGTAGCCCTGCTTCCGGAGCGCGCCGCGCCGGCATGGGCGGCCGGGCCATCACGGACACGTGAGACACGTCAGCGGCGAGCGCGCTGCGCAGCGCGGCGCGCAGCTCCGGGCCCATGCGCACGAGCGCGGCGCGGTTCGCTTCATCGGGCTTGGCGACGATTTCCATCGCGCCCAGCTCGAGGGCGCGGATCGCCGCGCCGGTGCCCGGGCCAGCGTGCGCGCTCACGACCACGATCGGCCGCGGGGTCTCCGACATGATGTAGCCGATCGCGCCCAGGCCGTCGAGCTCGGGCATCTCGAGGTCCATCGTGACGACGTCGGGGTCGAATTGATGGACCTTCCGGACCGCGTCGAAGCCGTCGCGCGCCGTCGCCACCACGCGGAACTCGCCCGCCCCCGCGATGCCCTCTCCCCCCCCCAGCACGTCCGAGAGCACGCGCCGCATCAGCGCGCTGTCGTCCACGACGAGGACGCTGGGGCGGCGGTCAGAGAACGATGGCATCGGTGCCCACCGATCGGACTTCCACCCGACCATCCGCCACGAAGAACCGCACCGAGCGTCCCGCGCCGCCACCCACGGCTTCGCGCATCACAGGGATCCCGACGCGGCGCAGCACGGCGCGCGCGGCGGCGACGTTGCGCTCGCCCATCTGCACGGAGCCCGGGGTCATGAGCTGGGCGAACATGCTCGCCCCGCCGGCCAGCTTGGCGACGAGGCGGCGCGGCTCGGCGCCGAGCGCCGTGAGCTGCTCCACCAGGAGCGGCACGGCAGTCTCGGGAAACTTGGCGAGGTTGGTGACGTCGCGGGCGAGGCTCTTGGACGGGAGGAGGATATGGGCCATCGCGCCCGCACCGGCATTCGGGTCGTGGAGCATGATGGCCACGCACGACCCGAGCCCGAGCGTGACGATGACCGCGTCGCCGCGCTCGGCTGCCCAGTCGGCGACTTTGACGATCCGTTCCGCTGTTTTCGTCACGCGCCGGCCCTGCGGTAGATCCGCTCGCGCGGCTCCTCCAGCACGAGGCGCTCGCGGGCCGGGCCGAACAGCGTCTCGACCTTGCCCAGCAGCAGCATGCCCCCGGGCACGAGCGCTTCGGCGAAGAGCGAGAACAGTCGCTCCTGCATCGCCCGGTCGAAGTAGATCACGACGTTGCGGCACACGATCAGGTCGTAGGGCGGCGCGGGCGCCGGCTCGGTCGTCAGGTCGTGCCTGAGCACGCGTACGATGCGCCGCAACTCCGGCAGCGGTCGCCGCGGCGACTCGGCCGTGAAGTAGCGACGCACCAGCTCGGGCGGCATCTCGGTGAACGCCGGCTCGGCGTATTCGGCGGTCTCGGTGCGCTCGAGGCTCGTCCGGTCGATGTCGGTCGCGTCCACCCGGGCCCGGGGGAGGAGCGTCGCCTGGCCGAGCCGGCGCGCCGTCTCCGCGAGCGCGACGGCGACCGTGTAGGGCTCCTCGCCCGACGCGCAGCCGGCCGACCAGGCGCGCACGTCGCCGCGGCGCGTCTTCCAGAGCGCGTCGAGCCACGGCTCGAGCGCGCGCCACGTCTCGACGTTGCGGAAGAACTTGGTGACGTTGATGGTGAGCGCGTCGAGCAGCAAGTCGTACTCGTGCGCGTCCTGGTCGAGGAGCCGGGCGTAGTCGTCGAAGGTGTGGACGCCGCACGCGCGCATCCGCACGGCGATGCGGCGGCGCAGACAGCGATCCTTATAGGAATCGCAGGCGAGGCCGCGCGCCCGCGTGATCTTCCGCGTGAGCGCCCGGAACGCCCGCTCGTCCTGCTCCGACGTCACGACAGCGCGCTCAACGTGTCCAGATTGGCCTTGACGAGCTCGTGCTTCGGGTTGATCTCGAGCGCCTTGCGCCACAGCTGGGCCGCGAGCTCGCGGCTGTTCCGCTTGTACGCGATGTTCCCGAGCTTGAAGTAGACGTCGTCTCCGAGGTCGGGGGCGAGCTCGATCGCGCGACTGTACGCCTCCCACGCCTCGTCGTAGCGCGAGCCCCGGTAGGCCAGATCCCCCAGGTTCTTGGACAGCTGAGGGAGCGACGGCTCGTTCTTGCGCGCGGCGCGCACCAGATCCTCGGCGCCCGTCAGATCGCCCGACAGCTCCTTCAGGACCGCGAGGTTGTTCTGCAGCGCCGCGTGGGAGGGGTAAGCTTCCGCCCCTTCGTCGGCCAGATCCTGTGCCTGCTCGAATTCCCCTGCCCCGGCGGCCGCGAGCGCGCGGGCCCAGAACCAGGCCGGCGGCGGCGCCTTCCCGAACAGCTCCCGCGCGCGGTCGAGCCGACCGGCGGCGCCGCCGTAGTCGCCGCGCTTGAGCGCCACCACGCCCCAGCCCAGATACACTTTGGCGTCGGTACGCGCGCGCGCCGCCGCCTCGCCGTACGCGCCTTCCGCCTCGTCGAGCCGCCCCAGCTGCTCGTACGCGAAGCCGAGGTTGTGGAACACCGCCGGCCGGCCGCCGCCCTTCTCCGCGGCCAGGCGCAGCGCCTCCATCGCCTCGCGCCAGCGCGCCTGCTTGAGCGCCACGAGCCCGATGTAGAAGTGGGCGTTCGCCTCCCCGGGGCGCAGCTCGGCCACGCGGCGGAACTCGCGCGCCGCCTCGTCCAGCATCCCCGTCTTGTAGAACGCGATGCCCAGGTTGCGGTGCTCTTCCACCCGCGCGTCGGTGATCTGGGCGTCCGCGGCGGACGCGGTGCGCCCCGCGCGGTGCACGAACCCCGCGGTGATCAGACCGTACAGCGCCTTCCCGATCTCGAACTCGCCCAGCCCGGCGTCTTCGATCACCTGGTTCACGTCGCGTGATCCGTCGAGCAACCGCTGGATACGCTGCTGCGTGTCCGTGAGGTTCGCCTCGCTGATGGCGAGGCGGTCCTTGTCCACGACGAAGATCAGATCGAAGGACGGAATCTTTTTTTCGATCAGGCTCCACTCGTCCACCCGGCGCGCCCCCTCAAGAAGCAGCGACTCGGGGTTGATCGAGACCAGGAAATCCTGGCGCTCGGGGCGGACATCGGCCTCGAAGTTGAAGGTGCCCTGCGTCCACGTGAACAGGTAGTAGACCGACTCCTCGATCTGCACGCGCATGTAGCGCTCGAGGTCCGCCTGGGTGATCACGGCCATCCCGACCATGACCTCGCCCAGTTTCTTGCCGTGCTCCGTGGTCTGCCGCTGGACCGCCGCCTCGAGCTGGCTTTGGGTGATCTTGTCGTGCTTCACCAGGATGTCGCCCAGCCGGTCGCGCCGATTCACGATCGACGCGTAGCAGATCCGCCCCTTCTCGAAGTAGATGTAGCCGAAGTTCGAGCGGTCGGCGATGGAGAGGCATCCGGTCTTCTGTCCCAACGCGAGCAGCTGCAGCACGTCGGGGAGCGACGCTTCCTTGAGCGAGCCCTTGATGGCCATCAGCGGAACTCCTCGATCATGCGGTCCGCCACGTCGATCCAGTCCCACACCATCTTTTCGCGACTCTTGATGCCGCCGAGGCTCGAAACCACGAGGCCGCTGGTGCGGAAGCCGCTGGAGCGCCGGGTGTCGCGCGGCGCCTGCCCTTCGAGCACCTCGCGCGCCAGCCCGGCCGAGAGCGGCCCGTCCTGCGCGGCCGCCGCGCCGACCACGCGCTGCAGCAGACCCACGAGGCTGCGCACCGAGTCGGTCGGGCGATCGGCGAGATAATCGATCAGGGCCGGCTCCGGATGGACGCCCTGCTGGCCCAGCATCCGCTCGAGCACCGCCCGCTTCACCTCGCGGTCCGGCTCCTTGAGCTCCGCCACGAGCCCGCCCTCGAGGCGCGAGACGATGCGCTCCTCGAGCCCGGACAGCGTGTTGGGATGCGCCGGCGCGGTGAACACGAGCTGGCGATCCTTGTCCTGGAGCAGGTTGAAGAGGTTGAACAACTCTTCCTGGGTGCGCTCCTTGCCGGTGAGCAGTTGGATGTCGTCGAGCAGCAGCGCGGTCGCACGGCGGTAGCGCGCCCGCCACCAATCCACGCGGTTGCCGTCGATCGCCGCGATCAGCTCGTCGATGAATGCCTGCGTGGAGAGACACGCCACCACGGCGCGCTTGCCGCGCGCCAGCTCGAGCCCGATGGCGTTCAGCAAGTGCGTCTTCCCGAGCCCGCTCTTACCCACCAGCACGAGCGGGTTGTACTTCTTCCCCGGCCGCTCGAGGGCGGCGCGCGCAGCGCTCACCGCCACCTGGTTCGACGGGCCGACGGCGAAGGCCGCGAGCGGGAACGCCGCGGACGGTCCCGGAGGCGGCGCGGCGCCGTCTCGAACCTTGGCCGCGGCCTGCTCCGCCTCGCCCAGCCGCTCGGGGTCGCGGAACACGCTCTGGCCCGCGGCCGCCGGGTCGAGATCGGACACTTCCGCCTCGAGCGCCTTGAGCCGCTCCACGTCCTCCGCGAACGCGGCAATCGCTTCGTCCACCGCCCCGGGTGCGTCGCGCTGGAGCAGCGCCTCGAGCCGGTGCGTCCGATACCCCTCACCCTCCCACCGCAGCACCGCCTCTCCCACGCGCGCGCGCCACGCCTCCACGGCCTTCCCGACGGTGACGGTCACGTCGGCGAGGAACTCCCCGAACTCGTCGCCTCCGCCGCCTTTCGCGGCGGGGGCACGCCCATCTCCGGGCCTGGCGGCCGCCGCCCCCTCGCCCGTGAGCCCGAGAATCTGTTTCACCGTCTCCGCGTTGATCGACGTGTCGTTCACCGCCTGGAACGCCACGAGCCGGTTCAGCGCGCCCATCAGCTCGCGCACGTTGCCGACCTCCGCCTGCGCCACCGTCTCCAGGACGCCCGGCTCGAACCGCGCGCCGCGCTCTTCGGCCTTGCGCCGCAGGATCGCGACCCGCGTCTCGTAGTCGGGCGTGCCCATGTCCACGACCAGCCCGCCCGACAGCCGCGAGATCAACCGCTCGTCCAGGTCGGCGATGTCGGGCGGCGGGCGATCGCTCGTCAGCACGATCTGACGCCCCGCCGCCTGCAGCGCCTCCGTCAGCCGCAGCAGCTCCGACTGCATCTCCTTGCGGTTCGTGAGGAACTGGACGTCGTCCACCAGCAGCACGTCCACGTTCTGGAACCGGCGGCGGAACGCGTCGCCCTGGCCCGCGGCGACGCTGGCGTGGAACGCCTCGACGTACTCGTCGAGCGTCAGGTACTCGATGTTCAGCTGCGGCGCGGCCTTCTTCGCCGCGTGGCCGACCGCCATGAGGAGGTGCGTCTTACCCAGGCCGGAGCCGCTGTAAATGAAGAGCGGGTTGTACGCCGCGCCCGGACTCTCGGCCACCGTGTGCCCCGCCGTGACGGCGAGCCGGTTCGCCGCGCCCACCACGAAGGTGGCGAAGGAATACTTGGGGTTGAGCGCGCTGCTCATGCCGCGGTCCCCGCCGCGAGCTTCTTGAGCACCAGCTCCGAGATCCCTTTGAGCGTCTCGAACACGCCGGTGCCGTGGAGCGCGTCCGCGCTGAAACTCGGCACCCCGCGGAAGTTCAGGGCGTCGTCCAGATCCGCCGGGGAGAGGATCAGCTCGCGCGGCAGGTCCTGCTTGTTGTATTGCAGGACCAGGGGGATGGTCCGGATGTCCACCCCGTGCTCCAATAGGTTGCTCTGCAGGTTCTGCAGGCTCTCGAGGTTTTCGTCGAGCTGACGCGCCTGGCTGTCGCCCACGAACACCACGCCGTCCGCTCCCTGCAACACGAGCCGGCGCGTCGCATTGTAGTAGACCTGGCCGGGGACCGTGTACAGCTGGAACCGGGTGGAGAACCCCGAGATCTGGCCGAGGTCGATCGGCAGGAAGTCGAAGAACAGCGTGCGGTCTGTCTGGGTGGCGAGGGAGACCATGCGCCCGCGGCGGGAGTCCGGCACGCGGCCATAGATGTAATGCAGGTTGGTCGTCTTCCCCGAGCGCCCCGGCCCGTAGTAGACGATCTTGCAGGTGATCTCGCGCGTCGTGAAGTTGACCAGAGACACGGGGCTATCTCCCGAAGAGCGTGTTCAGACTGTCGCTGAGCTGACGCTCGAAGTCCGCCGCCAGCACCTGCTTCGGCACGCTTTCTTTGGGGCTCGCCGCCTGCAGATCGGCGGCGAGCTGCTCAAAGAATAACTGCACCAGACCGAGCGACGAAACATCCAGATCGTAGACGACGAGCGCCACCAGTCGGCCGCGTCCCGTCGCCAACCCGGCGAGGAAGATCCCGTGGCGCTCGCCCTGATGGTTCAGCGCCGCGAACGGCGGCTGGTGCAGCTGGCGGGCCATCTCGTCGGTCGACGCCATGATCGCGGCGCCGAGCGCCGCGGCCGACATCACGTCCACGGCGCGGGAGAAGCCGTGCTGCGCGAGGACCTGGCCCGCCGACGTCATGACCAGCACGAGCCGCGCGCCGGCTTCCTTCACGAACTTGACCAGCGGCTCGAGCGTCCACGTCTCGACCGCGCGCGTGGTCATCCCACCACCTCCGCCGCCCGCAGCAGCTCGAGCCGCACGAGTCCCACGTTGACGTCCGGCTCCGCCACTGCGACCACCAGCGTGCCCGCGGGGGTCGGCACCACCAGCAGGGCACCCTGCTCCGCCTGGAGGTGCCAGAACAGACTCGCGCCCACGCCCGCGGCCTCCATGGCGCGCCGCAGCCGCGTGGCGAGGCTCGCCGCCAGCGCCGAGACGGCGGGGCCTTTGATCCCTTCCATCAGCTGCTCCGCCACGACGATCCCGTCCTCCGCCACCACGAGCATCGCGCCCCGCACGCCGCGCACCCGCGTGATGAGGTCGAGCGCCTTGCCGTACGCCGCCGCCGGGGCCGTCACGCGTGCGACTCCAGCCAGCGGCGCGCCGCGAGAGCGGCGCGCTGCGCGATAATCGCCAGCCGTCCCATCGGAACCGCGCGGTCGCGCACCACGAGGAGCAGGGCGTCGCTCGACGGCGGAGCGAGATGCACGTGGCCGAGATCTCCTTCCGCGGCGAGTCCGGTCCATTTGCCCAGCCCGAGCAGCTTGACCGTGCGCGCCGCTTCCTGGGAGACGCCCGCGAGATAGGCGGCGACGGCGTCCGTCACGTTCCGGCCCGCGGAATCCTTGAGCGCGCCGCCGAGTACCCGCCCCGATGCGTCGAGCAGCAGAAGGCCTTCCTGCGCCCCTTCCAGCCCCGCGAAGACCCGCGCCTCCTCGAGCGGCTGGGCCGCCGGGGCGATCGGCTCCGGCTCCGTGAGCGCCTCGGTCCCCCTCCCACCGGCGCTCGTGTCGGCTCCCCCCCCTCCGGGTCCCTCGCCGCGGGCCATGGCCAGCGCCTGGACGACGCCGGGATCGTTCGGGGCGGCGCGCTGCGCCGCCTCGAGATGGGCCGCCGCCTGCTGCACGTCGCCGACCTTGAAGTAGAGGAACGCGAGCCCCTTCAACGCCCCGACGTGGTCGGGGGCGATGCGGAGCGCCATGTCCCATTCGTCGAACGCGCGCTCGTAGTCGTGCTTGTCGGCGAGGATACGCGCGTACAGGTCGTGCGCGTCCGGCAGGTGCGGATGGCGCTCGAGCCCCGTCAGCGCGACGCGGTGGGCGATGTCGAGCTGGCCCTTCTGGCGCAACAGCTCGCCGAGCCGCAGGAAGACGAGACTGTCCGGGTCCTGCGCGAGCTGGGACGAGAGGGTCTTGATCTCGTCAGGCATGCGACCCCGTCCCCGCGAGGGTCTGGGCCGCCGCCTTGGCGCGGCGCACCTCGTCGAGCAGCGCCAGCTCCGCCTCCGAGCGTGCGGCAAGCCGTTCCCATTGGTCCCACTGCTCCACCGCCTCGCCGAACCGGCCGGTGGCGGCGAGCGCGTACCCGAGCACCCGGTGCGCGGCCACGGCGAGCGGGTCGAGCCGGAGCGCGCGACGCAGCTCCTCGACCGCATCGGCGCCGCGTCCGGCCGCGAGCGCGATCCGGCCGAGCAGGAGGTGCACGGCCGGGTCGTGGGGATGCACGCCCGCCGCCTGCTCGGCCACGCCGCGCGCCTCCTCGAGGTCACGGCGCGCGAGCGCGTCTTCCGCGCGCGCCACCAGCTCGGCGAGATCGGCGACCAGCGTGGTCCGCTCGCGCTTGGTGGTGCCCGGGTCTGCCAGCACGATCACGCCGGCGCTCTCGAGTCCGAACAGCGTTTTCGCGACCTCGAAGTCCGAGCGCCCCAGCTCGGATGCGATGGCGCGCACGTCGCGCACGCCGTTGATCATCGCCAGCATCTCCCACTCGGGCGGCAGCAGGTCGAGCTCGCCCTCGCTCGCTTCCTGCGGCGGCGCGAGCATGGGCACGACGCCGAGGTGCGGGATGCGCCCCTCGATGCGGGACCATTCGTCGATGCGCCGCGCGCCTTCCATCAGCAGCGCCTCGGTGGGGATGCGCACGGCGGCGTCCGTGGGCAGCTCAGTCGGGGTGCCCTCGCTGAACGAGAAGTAGCCTTCGCGCCAGCTCATGACCTCGAAGACGACCTCTTCGATCTGGAAGCGGACCTGGCGCTCGAGCTCGCGCGGGCTGAGGGCGCCGAGCGAGACCAGGATTTCGCCGAGCCTGCGCGCGTCGCCCTGGCGCTCCTGCATGTCGCGGGCGCGCTCGAGATCGGCCTCGCTGATCTTGCCCGTCCGGAGCAGGAGCGCGCCCAGGGGGTGGGGATTCGACCGGATCTCGGCGAAGATGATGGCGCCGCCCTCGAACGAGATCGTGCCCACGTTATGCCGCAGCTCGGACGTGACGCGCAACACCCCCGTCTTCCGGCTCAGGTCGAGGAGCTGGAAGACGTCGTGGATGCCGAGCTCGCGGAGCGGGCCTTCGATGGGCATGGGTCAGGCCGCGTCCGAGGCGAAGATGTGCTTCAGGTCGAGCGCCGTGCGGGCGTGTGCGCGCGCGGCCTGGGCGAACGGGCCACCGGGGTCGACCCGCGTCACCTTCTCCCACGCCTGCACGGCCTCGCCGTAGCGATGCACCCGCGCGAGCGCGACGCCGAGCTGGAACAGTGCTTCCACCTGCTCGGGGTCGAACTTGAGGGCCCGCTGGAACGCCTCCAGCGCTTGGGCGTCGCGCTTGTCGTCGAGCAGCGCGCGCCCGAGGAGCAGCAGCGCCGGCAGGTCGTACGGGTCCTGCTCGAGCATCTCGGCCAGGCGCACGATCGCCGGCCGGACGTGCCCCGAGCGGCGCAGCAGGTCGGCGAGCGCCAGCGCCGCCTCGTTGAACGTGGGCAGCGCGTCGAGCGCCCGCTCGTACGCTTTCCGGGCCTCGCTCCAATCCTCTTTCTCTTCGTGCAGCCGTCCCAGGTCGAGCCACACCTGCACGTAGCCGCGATCGAGCTCCAGCGCCGACCGGTACGCGGCGAGCGCGCCGGCCTTGTCGCCGACCTTGAGCGCGACGTCTCCCTGCAGCTTGTGGAGATCGGCGCGGCCGGGAGCGCGCGTCTGGGCCTGCTGCAGCGCGGTGAGCGCTCCGGCGGCGTCGCCTCCGGCGGCGCGCCCCTTTGCGGCCGCGACGAGCGCGTCCACGTTGTCCGGCGTGAGCTCGAGCAGCTCCTCCGCCAGCCCCCGCGCCTCCGCGGCGCGCGGGCCGCCCAGGGCGAACAGCGCCTTGACCTCGCCGAGCCGCGCGTCGGCGCGCCCGGGCTCGAGGCTGCGGGCCTCCCGATAGCGCTCCAGCGCCTCGCCGTGCAGGCCGCGCTTCGCGAAGATGTCCCCGAGCAGCACGCCCGCTTCCGCGCGGCTCGCGCCCCGCTGCACGGCGCGCACCGCCTCGGCGGCCGCGACGTCCATCAGGCCCTTGCTCACGTAGTCACGCGCCAGGGCGAGCGGGTCGTCCGCGGCCTTGCCGGCAGGCGGCTCGGCGGCGGCAGCCGAGGGGGCAAGCTCCTGGAAGATGTTGTCCAGCAGGCGCTGGTCGAAGTTGAAGTCCTCGCCGAGCGTCTCCGCCGTCACGTCGGCGGAAATCTCGGGGGCGATCCCGATCGTGCCCTTCTCGTACTGGAGGTCGATCGTGAGGGCGAACTTCTGGGAGACGTAATAGGGATCGAGCTCGAGCGCCCGTTTGGTGGCGCGCAGCGCACCGTCGAAGTCGCCCAGGTTGGACAGCGTGAAGCTCAGGTTGTAGTGCGCCCCCGCATGGTCGGGGTCCGTTTCGACGGCGCGTACGAACGCGTTGCGCGCGTCCGGGAAACGCTTGAGCTCCACCAGCACCAGTCCCACGCCGTTCCAGGCGGCCGCGGAGTTGGGCTCGCCCGAGAGCACCTGGCGGTACGCCTCGAGCGACAGCTGGAAGCGCCGCAGCTGAAACAGCAGCAAGGCGAGGTTGAGCCGCGCGGCGGTGAAGGTCGACTGGAGCTGCAGCGCGGTGCGGAACGCCTCGATGGCCGGATCGGCGGCGGTGCCGTGCGCCTGCACCACGCCCAGGTTGTTCCAGGCGAGCGCATACTGGGGGTCCACTTCCACCGCCTGCCGATAGGACGCGAGCGCGTCCTCCGTCCGGCCGGCCTGATGCAGCACCACGGCGCGCTCGTTCCACAGCTTGGGGGAATCCGGGACTTCCCGCAGCAGGGTGTCGTACAGCTCGAGCGCCGCCGCGAGGTCGCGCTTCAGGAGGTGCAGCTCGGCCATCGCCTGGAGCGTGAGGCGCCGGTCCTCGCCGCGCTCCAGGGCCAGGCGGTATTCCTTCAACGCTTCGTTGTAATAGCCCTTCTGTCGGAACGCGAGCCCGAGGTTGTAGTGAGCCAGCGCGTTGCCCTCCACCACCTGGGGCTCGGGGGCGAGGCGCTGGCGCCGTTCCTGGCTTTTGCGCTCGGCGTTGTAGCGCTCGAGCGAGAGATTGGTCTGCGCGCGGGCGAGCGGCGGGTTCAGCTGGATGGCGCGCTTCGACGCGACGCGCGCGTCCTGATGCCGGCCCAGGTCGCCCAGGACAAACGCCATCAGATAGTGGGCGTTGGCGTTGTCGGGGTTGAGCTCCACGGCGCGCTCGAGGGCGACGAGGGCCTCGTCATTCAGGCCGCGGTTGTAATAGATCTCGCCCAAGTAGAAGTGCACGACCGTGGAGTCGGGCTCGAGCTCGACCGCGCGCCGGAACCACTCGGTCGCGGCCTCGGGTCGCCCGCGGTTCTTCTCGGCGAGCCCGAGCTGAATGATCGCGGCCACGTCCTTGGGGCGGTGCGCGAGCAGCTGCTCGAACTCTCCCACCGCCTCCTCGTGCGCGCCGAGAATCGCATAGGCGCGTCCCAGCTCCCAGCGGGCGTCGCGGTCGTCGGCCGCCTGGCGCAGCCGCTCCTGCAGCTGCGCCACGCGCCGGTCGTAGTAGCCGGTGTCGTGATAGGCGATCTCGAGGTTGCGCTGCGCGACCTGCATCTTCGGATCCAGCTCGAGCGCGCGCGTGAACGCCGCGATCGCGTCCTCGACGAGGCCCTTCTGATAATAGAGGACGCCGAGATTGTTGTGCGCTCCAGCGTCCGACGGGTCGATCCGGCGGGCGAAGGATCGGAGGACGGCGAGGTCGCGTTCCGAGAGCGCCGGCGCCGTCACGGGTCAGCTCAGGCGGATGGCGTCAAAGATGGCCTTGAGCGACGCCAGATCGGGGAGCAGCAGAAAGTCGCCCCGCAGCCCCTCTCCCGAGTCGATGGTGAACTCGGTCTCGACGCAGAACACGAAGTCGCGCTCGTGCCCGAAGTTCAAATAGGTGGTGGTGAGCACCGCCGCCGAGAGATCCACCACGAGACTGGGCACCGACGGCAGCAGCAGCATCCCCATGAAGTCGGAGAGCGCGTTCAGGTACGCCCCCGCGAGGATGTTGCCGGCTTCCTTGAGGCACGACTGCTCGAGCGCGTCGAACACCGCGGTCGTCCCGACCGGCCGGCGCAGCAGCATGTCGCATACCCGCCGCGCCACCGACTCCGGGAACAAGAGCAGCGTCCGCCCGGTCAGGTCTCCCAGCATGTGCATCAGCACGGCGGCGACCACGTCCTGCGGGTTGCCCAGCAGGTCCGGCACTTCCTCCAGACGCACGATGTTGATCTGGGGCACGCTGATCATGATCCGGCGGTTCGTCAGCTGCGACAAAGCGGTGGCGGCGTGGCCCGCGCCGATGTTCGCCACCTCGCGCAACGCGTCGATCTGCAGCTCTTTCAGATCCCGCACGTCTTCCATGCCGCCTCCTCCTACAGGAGCCCGCCCGCATCGAGAATCAACGCGGGAACCCCGTCGCCCATGATCGTCGCCCCGCTGAACACCGGCAGCGTCCCGTGCGGTGCGTCGAACCCCTTCACGACGATCTCCTGCTGGCCCAGCATCCCGTCCACCACGATGCCGCTGCGCCGCTCCCCCATCTCGAGCACGATGATGGGACACCGCGTCGGCGCGTCGCCGCTCACGCCCAGCAGCCGTCGCAGATGCACGAGCGGCACCACGCGGTCGCGCAGCACGATCGCTTCGCGGCCCTCCACGATGGTCGTGGCCTGAACGCCGAACTCCACCGTTTCCGACACGTAGGTGAGCGGTAGCGCGTAGCGCTCCGCACCCACGCCCGCGATCAGCGCGCGCACGATCGCGAGCGTCACCGGCAGCCGCATCACGAAGGTCGTGCCCTTCCCCTCCTCGGAGCGGATTTCGATCGAGCCGCCCAGGGCGCGGATGCGCGTCACGGCCACGTCGATCCCCACCCCACGCCCGGACACGCTCGTCACCGCGTCGGCGGTCGAGAACCCCGGCCGGGCGAGCACGCGCAGCAGCTGATCGTCGGTGAGCGCCTCGGCATGCGGGTCCACGACGCCGTCCCGCTTGGCGCGCTCGAGAATCTGCTTGCGGTCGATGCCGCGCCCGTCGTCGCTCACGCTGATCGCCACGCTGGCCCGCTCGCGCACCGCGGCGAGCACGATCTCCCCTTCGGCTTTCTTGCCGCGACGGCGCCGCTCGGCCAGCGGCTCGACGCCGTGATCCACCGCGTTCCGCAACAGGTGCAGCAGCGGGTCCCCCAGCTCGTCCAGGATCGCGCGGTCGAGCTCGATCTCCTTCCCCTCGACCCGGAACGCAACCTGCTTGCCCAGCTCGCGGGCCAGATCCCGCACCAGGCGGGGGAAGCGGTCGAACACCTGCCACACCGGCGTCATCCGCGCCTGGATGATTTCGGCTTGCAGCTCGCGCGACAGGCGGGAGACCTGGATCGCGACGTCGTCGATCGCCGGGTCCCGGGCGTAGGCCGCGAGCTCGTTCAGCCGGCCGCGCACGGTGACCAGCTCGCCGATCAGATCCATCAGGCCGTCGAGCCGCCCGAGGTCCACCCGGATATGCCGGCTCTTGGTCTCCGCCGCGGCCGACGGAGGCGCGCCGGCCCCAGGGGCGGCACGCCGCTCTTCTCCACCCACCGTGACGTGCTCCACGTCGCCCGCGGCCCGCACCACCCGCTCGATCTCGGCAGCCCCGGCCGCCCCTCCGATGCGGAAGCTGAAGCGCCCGTCGAACTCATCGGCCTCGAACGCCGACTCGGGCGGCGTCACCGCGTGCACCGAACCGACGCCCTGTGCCTTCTTGAGCACGAGCAGCGCGCGCCCGCCCTTGAGCGGCGCTTCGGCACGCAGCGTCACCTGCACCAGCCGCCCCGCCGCGGCCGGCGGTTCGATGACGGCAGCGGGCGCGGGCACCGGGGTCGGGCGCGCGCCGATCCCTCCCCCAACCTCCCCAGCCCTTCCGAGCTGCGCCGCAGCGCCCTCCAGATCGGCCACCACTTCCGCGACGTCGATCTCGTCTTCCCGGCCGACCACGGAGAGCTCTACCGCCTGCTCGAGCGCGTCCCGCGACCGGAACAAGAGCTGCAGCAGCTCGTCGGTGGCGGGTCGTCCTCCGCGGCGCAACAGGTCGAGCAGATTCTCGGCGCGGTGGGCGAGGTCGGTGACACGGGCGTAGCCCATGGTCGCCGCCATCCCCTTGACGGTGTGCACGGCGCGGAAGAGCCCGCCGACGGGCGCGAGGTTCGCGGGGCTGCGCTCCCACTCGAGCAGCAGCTGGTTGCAGGCGCTCAGGTGCTCCCGGCTCTCGGCCAGGAACAGCTCGGCGTACTGCGAGAGGTCCATGGAATCAGCCGAGGACGCGCTGCACGGCCTCGAGGACGCGCGACGGCTGGAACGGCTTCACGACGAAATCCTTCGCGCCGGCCTGGATCGCCTCGACCACGAGGGCTTGCTGGCCCATGGCGCTGCACATGAGGATCTTCGCGTCGGGATCGTTCTTCACAATCTCGCGCACGGCGTCGATCCCGCCCATGTCGGGCATCACGATGTCCATCGTGACGAGATCGGGCTTGAGCTGCCGGTACTTCTCGACCGCCTGGGAGCCCGTTTCCGCTTCGCCCACCACCTCGAAGCCGGCCTGCGCCAGGATGTCGCTGATCATCGTCCGCATGAAGATGGCGTCGTCGCAGACGAGGACAGTGTGGCTCACACATCCTCCCTAGGAAGACAGAATGGGGGTTAGCAGCGCGTCGGTATCGAGAACCACGAAGAGTTGACCGGCGCGGCGCCCGACGGCCCGCACCAGCGTCGGATCGATGCCCGGCAGCGCCTGCCGGCGGTCCAGCGTCTCCCCACCCACCGAAACGAGGTCCACCACTTCGTCGACCGTGAAGCCGAGGACCTTCTTCCCCCCGCCCACCTCGAGGAGCACGGTAGTCCCGGACCCCCCCACTCCACCGTCGGCGGAGGGCTCGGGTTGCCGCAGCGCCCGCCACCCTTCCACCACGGTGACGAGCGTACCCCGCACGTTCACGACCCCCGCCACCACGGGCGGCGCTCCGGGAATCCGGGTCGGCGCGAGCCGCGGCAGGATCTCGCGGACCCGCTCCGCCTCGGCGGCGCAAACGAGGCCACCCACCCGAAACAGGAGCAGTCGGACGACTCCCGCGTCACTCATCCGAAGCGAAGAAGCCAAGATACTGCAAGGGGTTGCGTTGAGCAAGCAAATTCGGATCGGCCGCCGCTTCTCGCAGTGCCGGAACGAGATCGGCAGGCCATTCGGACCGCAGGTCGAGCCGCGCGCCGCTCACCGGATGCGCGAACGCGAGCCGGGCCGCGTGGAGCAGCTGCCGCGGCGCGAGCGCTTCGAGCCGCTCGGCCGCCTGCCGGTGCGACGGCGTGACGCGCCGGCTGCCGCCGAAGGCATACTCCCGGTCCCCCACGACCGGGTGCCCCACGTGCGCGAGATGCACACGGATCTGGTGCGTGCGCCCGGTGCCGAGCGTCACGCGCAACAGCTCGGTTTGCGCGAACCGCGCGGTCACACGCACGTGGGTGACCGCGTGGCGGCCGCCCGCCAGCACCGTCATGCGCTTGCGATCCGTGGGATGGCGGGTGATCGGCGCCTCGATATCCACGGGGCTCTTCGCAAAATGGCCCCACGCGAGCGCGGCGTACACGCGCTCTACCTGGCGCCGCTCGATCATGCGCGCGAGGCGGCGGTGCGCGAGGTCGGATTTCGCGACGAGCAGCAAGCCCGAGGTGTCGCGGTCGAGGCGGTGCACGATCCCGGGTCGCCCTTCGGCGGCACCCTGTGCGAGGGGCGTGCCCCGCTCCACCAGCACGTTGACCAGCGTGTCGTCCCAGTGACCGGGTCCCGGGTGCACGACCAGACCCGCCGGCTTGTCCAGCACCGCGAGGTGCTCGTCTTCGTACGCGAAGGTGAGGTCCCGGTGAGCGGGGGCGTAGCTCTTGGGTGGCGGTTCCTCGGGCGGCAGCTCGACGGTCACCACGGCGCCGCGCTCGAGCTGGACCGAGGCGCGCAGCGGGCGGCCGTCACGCGTGACGCGTTTGTCGGCGATGATGCGGGCGGCGACGGTGCGGGACAGTGCGAGCTGGTCGGCGAGGAACCGGTCGAGGCGCTCGGTCTCGGGGGCGACAACGCAGAAGGTCACGGCGGCCATCAGTGCTGAGCCGCCCCGGCCTCCTTCGCTCGCTCCTGGGCCCGGCCCTCCAGCCAGAGGGAGACCGCGAGCGCGATCGCCCCGACCGTGATCGCGGAGTCGGCGACGTTGAAGGTCGGCCACCGCGTGGCGCCGATCCCCACGTCCACGAAGTCCACGACGCCTTGGGCACTGCGAATCCGGTCGATGACATTGCCGACCGCGCCGGCGCACACGAGCGCCAGGGCGAGCAGCCGGAACCGGTCGCCCGGCCGCGCCGAGATCACCATGGAGCGCAGCACGAACAGCGCCACGATCGCGAGCCCGAAGAAGATCCAGCGCGAGTACGCCTCTCCGCCGAGGCACAGCCCAAACGCCGCGCACTTGTTGTAGACCAGGCGCAGCTGCACGTAGTCGCCGATTACCCGGACCGGCAGGTGGCGCGCCAGCAGGGACTCGGCCAGAAGCTTGGTGACCAGATCGGCCGCGACGACCGCGCCCGCAGTCGTCCAGAACAGCCGTCGGTCAGCGGCGCTTGCCATCTTCTTCCTTCGCTTTGCACTTGATGCACAGCCGGGCGTGCGGCAGCGCGTCGAGCCGCTCGAAGCCGATCTCGTCGCCGCACTGCTCGCACTTGCCGAATTTGTCCGGCGCCTGGAACAGCCGCCGCAGCGCCTGGTTCACGTGCCAGAGGTAGCGCCCTTCTTGCGAAGCGAACAGGAACGCCTTCTCGCGCTCCATGGCGTCGGTGCCCTGATCGGCCATGTGGAACGAGTAGCTCGAGAGGTCGCCGTCGGACGCCTGCAGGCTCGAGTTGAAGGACTCATCGTAGTAGCCGAGCTCCTTCATCACCCGGGCGCGCTCCTCGTGGAGACGCTTCTCGAGGTGGGCCAGCTGCTTCTTGTTGAGCGTGCCCTTGGTCGCCTTGGATTTGGCCTTCGTCTTCGATTTCGTCGGCATTTTATCGCGTACCGCCCTTTCGTCCGTCGTGTCGCCGCAGTGCAATGGTCACCCGGCGAGCCTCGATGTCAACTTCCCGCGTCAGATCCGCTTCATCCAGCACCGTACCGAGCACGAGCTTGCGTGCCAGCGTCTCGCCCTCGACGAACCCCTGGAACGCGGACACGGCTGCGACGATCTCCTCCGCGCCCGCCACGCTGAGCTCGATGCGCGTAGTGTATTCGTACCCCGCCTCCTTGCGGAGGCGCTGGACGCGATTCACCAGCTCGCGCGCCAGGCCCTCTTGGATCAGGTCGTCGGTCAGCCGGGGGTCGACCGCGGCCACGTACGGGCCGTCGGCCTGCACCGCCCAGTCGCTCACCACCTCGCGCGTCACCAGGACGTCCTCCGGCCGGAACTCGAACTCCCCCGACCGAACGGGGTCACCACGTTCGAGCGCCTGCAGCTCGGCCGCCGTGAGCTGCGACACGGCCGCGGCGGCGCGGGGCGTGTCCTTCCCGTAGCGCTTGCCCAGGCTCCGGTATTCCGCCTTCCCCTTCAGCCGCACCAGGTCGTGGTCCGATCCCGCCACCTCGATCGCCTTGGCGTTCACTTCGGCGGCCAGGATATCTAACAGGTCTGCCAAGGCCGGGCCCCGTACCGCCGTCGGGACCACCACCTGAACCTTGGCCACGGGCTGGCGCACGGGGAGCTGCCTGGTCTCCCGGGCGGCGCGCGCCAGGGAGGCGAGCTTCCGCACCGCGGCCATCGCCTGGAGCAGCTCCGGCGCCCGCCGGCCCAGGTCGGTCGGGAACGGCGCCAGGTGCACCGATGCGCCCGCGAGCGCCCGGTGGATCCAGTCGGATACGAACGGCGCCGCGGGCGCGAGCAGCCGCGCCGACGTCACGAGCACCTCGTGCAGCGTCTCCAGCGCCACCGCGTCGGTGGCCCGGTCGGGCGCCCAGAAGCGCGGACGGTTCCGCCGGATGTACCAGCGGGACAGGTCCTCGCCGACGAAGTCCATGATGCCCCGGACGCCGGCGGTCACGTCGTAGTCCGACCACGCCCGGCGCACCTCTCCCACCACTTCGTCGAGCCGCGCGAGCAGCCAGCGGTCCGCCGGCGGCCGCTTTTCGAACGGCGTCGCCGCGGCATCCGTGGGCGGCTTCCAGTCCTCCGCGTAGCGCCGGAAGAACTCGTAGGTGCTGCGAAGCGCGTTGAGAAACCCGCCCGTCACGTCCGGGATCTGGCGGCGATCGAAGCGCTTCGGCAGCCACACCTGGCTCTGGCCGAGCAGGTACAGCCGCACCGCGTCCGCCCCGTATTCCTCGATCACCTCCCAGGGGTTCACCACGTTGCCGCGGCTCTTCGACATCTTCTGGCCCTGCGCGTCGAGCACGAGCTCGTTGACGATCACGTTCTTGTACACCATCGCCTCGAACGCCGTGACCCCGATCGCCAGGAGCGAGTAGAACCAGCCACGCGTCTGATCGACGCCTTCGCAGATGAAATCGGCCGGGAAGTGCGCCTTGAAGTCGGCCTGGTGCTCGAACGGGTAGTGCCACTGGGCATACGGCATGGCGCCCGAGTCGAACCAGGCGTCGATCACCTCGGGCACGCGCCGCATCGTGCCGCCGCACGCCCGGCAGCGCCAGGTGTACTGATCGATCGCCGGTTTGTGGGGGTCGAAGTCCTTGGGCAGCCGCTTCCCCCAGCGCTCCGCGAGCTCGGCGTAAGAGCCGATGACTTCGCGGTGCTCCGCCTCGGCATCGCACTCCCACACGTTGAGCGGTGTGCCCCAGTACCGGTCGCGCGACAGCGCCCAGTCCACATTGTTCTCGAGCCACGCGCCGAACCGTCCGCTCCCCACCTCGGGCGGGTGCCAGGCGACCTGCGCGTTCACCTCGAGCATGCGCGCTTTCGCCGCGGTGGTGCGCACGAACCACGACGTGCGGGCGTAGTACAGGAGCGCCGAGTCGCACCGCCAGCAAAACGGGTAGGTGTGCGTGTACGGCAGCGTCTCGAGCCAGCGCCCCTCGTGCTTCAACCGCTCGATGATCAACCGGTTCGTTTCCTTGTCGGTCACCAGCTTGCCGTTGATCTCCGGCCAGCGCGTGTCCTGAAAAGTGCCGTCGGGGGCCACCGGGTTGACGAACGCGAGGCCGTACTGCTGCGCCACCGCATAGTCGTCGGCGCCGAACGCCGGGGCCATATGGACGAGGCCGGTTCCCTCTTCAGCGGACACGAAGGCGCCGGCCACGACGATGGCCCGCTGGCCCTCCGGGGGCAGCGGTACGACCTCGAGCGGCCGAACGTATTTCTGCCCCACGAGCTCGCGGCCGCGGTAGCCCGCGACCCGTTGCGCCGCGGCCAGCGGCTTGCCGCCCACGTGCACGTGCGCCGCGCGATCGGCGGCCACGATGTAGCGCACGCCGTTCACCTCGTACTCCCCGTACTCGAGCTCCGGGTGCACGGCCACCGCGACGTTCGCGAGCAGCGTCCAGGGCGTGGTGGTCCAGATGACCAGCTGGCGGTTGGGATCGCTCGCGAGCGGGAATGTGACGAACACGGAGTTCGTCTGGACTTCCTCGTAACCGAGCGCCAGCTCGTGCGACGACAGAGCCGTGCCGCAGCGCGGGCAGTACGGCAGCACCTTGTGACCCCGGTACAAGAGCGCCTTGTCGTACAGCCGCTTGAGCAGCCACCACACCGTCTCGATATAGTCGTTGGTGTAGGTGATGTAGGGGTGCTCGTAGTCCAGCCAGTAGGCGATCCGCTCCGACAGGGTTTCCCAGTCGGCCTTGTACTTGAAGACGTTCTCGCGGCACAGGCGGTTGAACTTGTCGACGCCGTACGCCTCGATCTGCTTCTTGCCCGAGATGCCGAGCATCCGCTCGACTTCGATCTCGACCGGCAGGCCGTGGGTGTCCCACCCGGCGATGCGGGTCACGCCCTGCCCCAGCATCGTGTGATAGCGGCACACCAGGTCCTTGATGGTGCGCGCGAACACGTGATGGATGCCCGGGCGCCCGTTGGCCGTCGGCGGCCCCTCGTAGAACACGAACGGCGGACCGTAGCGGGCGGCGTCCTGCGTCTTCTGGAACAAGCGCTCGTGCTTCCACGCCGCGAGGAGCTGCTTCTCCAGCGCGTCGGCCGAGAGCTTGGGATCGAAGAGCGGGTAGGCCATCAGTTGAGGCGCTCCAGCACGCCGCCCACCAATGCGGTGAGCGCGGGCTCCGCGGCCCGCGCCACGGCGATGATCTGCTCGACCGACGTCGGCGCGAGCGCGTCCGGGAGGCACTGGTCGGTGATGATCGACACTCCGAGCACCTTCATCCCCATGTGCACCGCGGTGATGACCTCCGGCACGGTGCTCATCCCGACGACGTCGGCCCCGATGGCGCGGAGCATGCGGTACTCCGCGCGCGTCTCGAGATTCGGTCCGGTGACGGCGACGTAGACCCCCTCGCGCAGCGTGATGCCCCGCTCCAGCGCCACGCCGCGCGCCAGCGCGCGGAGGCCGGCGTCGTACGCCTCCGACAGGTCCGGGAACCGGGGGCCGAGGCGGTCGTCGTTCGGCCCCACGAGAGGGTTCGACCCCAGGAGGTTGATGTGATCCGCGATCAGCATGAGATCGCCGGGACTCCACAGGGGATGCATGCCGCCGCACGCGTTGGAGACCAGCAGCGTCCGCGCGCCGAGCCGCTCGAGCACCCGCACGGGCAATCCGATTTGCTGCGGCGTGTAACCCTCATAGACGTGAAACCGCCCCCGCATCGCCACCACGCTCCGGCCGGCCAGGGTCCCGACGAGCAGCTCCCCGGCATGGCTCTCGACGGTGGAGAGGGGAAACCCCGGGATCTCCCCATAGGGGATCCGCGTCTCCACCGCCACCTCGTCCGCGAGCCCCCCGAGCCCCGTGCCCAGGATGATCGCGACGTCGGGCACCACTCTCGTCCGCGCCCGCACGGCGCGGACCGCCTCGTCGATCATCCGCCCCGCTGGCTGTCCAGTGCGCGCAGCTCCGCGAGCTGGCGCTCGAGCAAGGCGCGGAATCCCGCCACATAGGCCTGGAACTGGCGCTCGACGTCCGCGCTCTTCCGCTCAACCTCCCCCTGGGCGGCCCGCGCCCCGTCGACCACACGCCGCGCCTCGGCCTCCGCCTCGCGCACGATGACCTGGGCCTCGCGCTGAGCCGCCGCGCGCGTCTCCTCGCGGAGCTGCTGCGCCGCGACCAGCGCCTCGTTCATCGCGCGTTCACGCTCCCGGTACACACCCAGCTGCTCCCCGAGCGCCGCCAGTCGCTCCTCGAGCACCGACTTCTCGCGCAGGATCCGCTCGAGCTCGTCGGCGACGCGCACGCGGAAGTCCTCGACGCCGAGCGGCTCGTAGCCGCGCAGGCTGCGGCGGAACTCCTGCTTGCGGACGTCGTGCGGCGTGAGGTGGAAGGCGTCGGTGCTCACGTCGCCGCCCGTTCCCGCGGCCCGAACAGGACGGTACCCAAGCGGATCGCCGTTGCCCCCTCCTCGACCGCTACGCCGTAGTCCGCGGACATCCCCATCGAGAGCGTCGGCAGCCATAAGCCCTCCTCCTGCAAGGTGTCCCGCAGCACGCGCAGTCCACGGAACGTCTGGCGCTGCACGTCCTGGTCGTCGGTGAACGGCGCGATCGTCATCAATCCCTCGAGCGCGAGGTGCGGTTGCGCCGCGACCCGGCGCGCCAACCCCGGGGCTTCGGCCGGCGCGCAGCCGCTCTTCTGCGCCTCCCCCGCCACGTTCACCTGCAGCAGGACGCGCTGCTTCGCGCCGTGCGTTGCCCCCCCCGCGCGCTTGTCCAGCTCCTCCGCGAGCTCGGCCGAATCTACCGAGTGGATCAGCGCGAAGCGCCCGGCCACGTGCTTCGCCTTGTTGCGCTGCAGGTGGCCCACCAGATGCCACGTCGCCCGCCGGCCGGTGGGCGTGTCCAGCTTCTCCAGCGCCTCCTGCACCCGGTTCTCCCCTACGTCGGCGAGGCCGGCGGCGAGCGCCGCCTCCACCGCGTCCAGCCCGAAACCCTTGGTGACGGCGACGATCGTGACCGGGTCGGTCCGACCTGCCGTCGCCTGCCGCCGAGCGATCTCGGCCCGTACGTGGGCCAGCCGCTCGGGCAGGGCGCCAAAATTCATAACCGCAAAAAATAGCCCTGGGCCCAGCCTGAAACAATCGGGGGGGTCAGCTCGCTGGTGCGGTAACTCGTTCCCCGCCTTCGAGGTGCGAGATCGCGCCGGACAGGAGATCGCGCACCTGAGGCGCGGTGAGATGCCGGTGCAACAGCCCGTGGCTCGCGATGGAGATGGTCGAGGTCTCTTCCGACACCACCAGCACGGTGGCATCGGTCTCTTCGGAGAGACCGAGCGCCGCGCGGTGGCGCGTGCCGAGCGACTTGTCGGCGACCTTGAACTGGGTGAGGGGCAGCACGCAGCCGGCGCCGATGATGCGATCGCCGCGGACCAGCACGGCGCCGTCGTGCAGGGGGGAGTAGGGCGTGAAGATCGTCGTCAGGAGATCGGCGGAGACCTTGGCCTCCATCGGCACCCCCGACGAGATGAACTCCTCGAGACCGATGTCGCCTTCCACGGCGATGATGGCGCCCGTGCCGGCGCGCGACAGCCGGTCCATGGCCTCCGCGATCTCCTCGGCCACCGACTGGCGCTCGCTCTGTGAGAAGCGCCGCATCAAGCGGGACTGGCCGAGGCGCGCCAACGCGTTCCGCAGCTCCGGTTGGAACACGACCACGGCCGCGAACGCGCCGAAGGTGAACACGTAGGAGAGCAGCGCGCTGATCATGGTGAACTTGGCGAGCAGCGCCCCGAAGTAGGCGACCGACAGAATCATCACGCCGACGACGATCGACATCGCCCGCGTCCCCACGAGGAACAAGAGGAAACGATAGATCACGAACGCGACGAGAATGATCTCGACCACGTCCGGCCAGAACCGGGGGATGAGGAACTGGTAGGCTTCGAGGTTCAATTTGAGCTCGTGGTCGCCCCAGCCACCTGCAGCGCCTCGCGCGCGAGCGCCGCGTCGTGCACCCGGAACAGGCGGGCGCCGCGTTCCCACGCGAGAGCGCACGCCACGGCCGTCGCGCGGTCGCGATCCTCGACCGGTCGCCCTGTGGCGGCCCCGAGGAACCGCTTGCGGGACGGTCCCACCGCTACAGGATAGCCCAAGGCTACGACGGTTGCCAGCTCATCGAGCAGCCGGAAGTTCTGCTCGGGGGTCTTCGCGAACCCGAAGCCCGGGTCCACCACGACCCGCTCCCGCGCGACGCCCCCTGCTTCCGCCCGCGCCGCCGCCGCGCCGAGCTCCGCCGCCACCTCCGCCGCCACGTGCCGGTACACGGCGAGCGAGTCCATGGTATCCGGCGTGCCACGCATGTGCATCAGGATCATCCCGGCCTGGGCGGCGCCCACGACGCCCGCGAGCGCCCCATCGAATGCCAGCCCCGACACGTCGTTCACCACGGCGGCGCCCGCGGCGAGTGCGGCGCGCGCCACCGCGGCCTTGCGAGTGTCCACCGAAACGGGGCCCAGGCCCCGGCGCACCAGCTGCTCGATCACGGGCGCGACCCGCCCGATCTCTTCCTCCGCCATCACCGGCGCGGCGCCCGGCCGCGTGGACTCTCCCCCCACGTCCAGCAGCTCGCACCCGTCGGCCACCAGCCGCTCCGCCTGGGCCACCGCGCGGTCCACCGTCGCGAAGCGCCCGCCGTCGGAGAAGGAGTCCGGCGTCACATTCACGATACCGATCAGAACGGGGTGATCGAGGCTGAGGGCGCGTCCCCCGCCGACTTCCCAGTGGCGCGGCGGGTCGGCGTAGCTCGCGAGGAAGCGGCCCAGCTCCGGCGCCAGGCGCTCGAGCCCGGGCGGCAGGCGGTCGGGGCGCGCGAGCGGCGCGAGCCGGCTGGCGGGCGCACCCACCAGCGCCCAACCCTCCCCGGTGAGCACGTCGGCGCCGGCCTTCGCGCCCCAACGCACCAAGGCTTCGCGCTCCGCTTCGGTGATTTCATCCAGGAGCACGACGAGCGCCTGCATGCCGGTTGCGGCGAACCAGGCGGGCTGCGTGTCCCAGCCGCGGGCCGCGAGCGCCGCGCGCACCGCTTCGGGGGTGTGCGCGGCGAGCGCGGTCACCTTCACCGGAGGGGGCGCGGCAAGGCGCGATTCACCGCCGGCTACGACGCCCGCAGCGCGTTGACGATGTTGAGACGTGCGGCCCGGACCGCCGGGAGGAATCCGCCGATCACACCCATGACCACGGCGAAGACCAGGGCGCGCGTGACGACGCCCGGCGACAGCGCGAACCCGAAACCGATCTCCGAGAAGCTCCCGAAGTTGAGGGTCGAGACCCGG
>DATHKX010000157.1:0-7889 GCA_035488835.1 Gemmatimonadales bacterium | reverse complement strand
CGCGAGGGCGACAGTCGCCTCCCGTTCCGGGAGAAGCCGGTCCAGCGCGTACCACAGCAGGAGCCCGTTGAGCAGGCTCCAGCACAGAAAGGCGAGCGCGAACGGCAGGTAGGCAAGCGGGGCGAACAGCAGCGCGAAGGTCGGGCTGTACTTGTAGAAGTCGAAGTGCTGCTCCGGGTGGGCGGCGTACAGGTCCCGGCCGGCCAACAGGTTGAGACTCGCCGAGCGAAAGATGCTCAGGTTGTTGGAGTGGCCCAGAATGGCTTGCTGCACGGTCACGAGGGCGGCGCTCGCGACATACAACGCGAGCACGAGTCGGCGGGGCCGGGCGATGTTGTTCATCATCCTCCTCGAGACCCTAGTCCCCAATCTACGTCGAGAATGAGGAGGGCTACGGGGAGCGGGGGAAGCCGGGGGCGCTGGTTGCTAGGTCGTTGGTCGGCCGATGGGGAGTCGGGCGGCGATGCAGAGCCGGGTGAGGTAGGTCAGCCAGCCGGACACGGTACCGAGCGAATCAAGAAAGCCGGCCGCCGTGCGGCGGGCTTCGGCGAACGCGTCGGCCACCGTGGCGTCGACCTGCTCCGGATCGACCAGGGCGGCGTACGCGGTGGCGTACATGGTGCTGCGGTAGCGTGCCAGGAGATCGCGGAACGCGGCCTCGTCTCCTTGGCTCATCCGCTCCACCAGGGTACGGTCGGTGGCCGCGGCGCCTCTGAGGCGAGATCGAGCGGTGGCAGGGCGCAGCATGCTTCCTAAAGAGCGCGGGACGTCCTCCGGCGTAACGCAGCTTGTCTAAGTCGCGTCCCCGGGCGAGGTTTCGGGGCGTCCGACCCGGTAGCTCAGTTGGTAGAGCAACGGACTTTTAATCCGTAGGTCCTGGGTTCGATCCCCAGCCGGGTCATGCCCTTCGCCTTACCCCGTCTCCCACCACGCCACGATCCCTTCGTGCTTGCACTTATGACATGTGGCGCGCGAGGGAATGATCCCGCCTCGGAACGGGATGCGGGTGGCGCACTTGGGACACACGCCGTAGCGGCGCCCGGCGTCCGCACGCGTGCCGCGAGCGGGATTCGGGTCGTCGTAGGTGCGGTACACGACGGTGAAGCGGTCCGGGCGTTTTTCGCGCACTTCCACGAGGTCCTGCGGCACGGTGACCCGCTGGCCCGACACCTCCAGCACCGCCCGGTTCACGCCACTGCTCAAGACCGGATACCATGCACCGTTGCGCAGGGCCGCCTCGCCTTCGTCCTCGCGCTTCGCCGCGAACCACAGGCGAGCCCAGCCGAGTATCTGTTCCATGGTCTAGAGATTGCGGTTCTGGGCCCCAGAATCTGTGATCTGGGTAACACGCACCACCCTGAGGCACGGTAGCCGGGGGGTCGCTGAGGCAGGTATATTCGCGCAAGATACGGTGGGGCAGGCTACTAGCCGCCTTCGGAGGCTTCCTACCCATGCGACGGACGAATACCACCCGGTCCTGGGCGGCTGCTAGCGCTGCGGCGCTGTTGCTCGCTGGCTGCGTGGTCGCTGCCGCCGGTGCTGGTGCGGGGGGCGGCCTCTACTTTACCCAGCGCGGGGTCGAGTCGGTGGTCCCCGCCACGGTCGAGCGTGCCGCCGCCACTAACCAGGCATTTGATCAGCTCAAGGTCCGCCAAATGAAATCGCAGGTCGAGCAGGGGGAGGATGGGGAGAAGCGGGAGATCGAAGGCACGGCCGGCGATCGCGAGGTGAGCGTCACGCTCAAGGCAGAAGGCACCAATGCGACCCACGTGCAGGTGGTAGCGAAGCGCACCGCCGTCACCTGGGACAAGGACTTCGCCCGCTCCGTGCTGGACAAGATCGTCGCCAACTCACGCTAAGGGATCTATGCCGCCCATTGTCTGGATCGACGGGACATACCACGACCGCACCGACGCCAAGGTATCGGTATTCGACCACGGACTGCTGTACGGCGACGGGGTCTTCGAGGGCATCCGCGTCTATAACCGGCGCGTGTTTCGATTGGCGCAGCACATCGAGCGCCTGTACGCCTCGGCGAAGGGCATATGGCTCGAGATCCCGCTCGCGAAGCCGGCGGTGCACCGACTGGTGGAGGAGGCCGTCGCGAAAAGCGGGCTCGAGGACGCGTACATCCGCCTGGTGGTGACGCGCGGTGTGGGGGATCTGGGGCTCGACCCGCGCAAGTGCGCCACGCCGTCGGTCATTTGCATCGTGGACACGATCCAGCTCTGGTCGCCGGAGCGCTACGAGAAAGGGCTCACCGCCCTCACCGCCGCAACGCCGATCAGCCACCGGGAGAGCCTGTCGCCGCGCATCAAGTCGCTCAACTACCTCTCGCACATCCTGGCGAAGGTCGAGGGCATCGCGGCCGGGGTGGACGAGGTGATCATGCTCGATCCGCAGGGCTACGTCGCCGAGGCGAGCGGCATGAACCTGTTCGCGGTCACCAACGGCACCCTCAAGACACCGCCCGCCTACGCCGGGATTCTGCGCGGCGTGACGCGCGACGCCGTGATCGAGGTTGCGCGCGAGGCGACCTACGCAGTCGAAGAGCTGCCGCTGAACCGCTACGACCTGTACACGGCGGACGAGATGTTCCTCACCGGCACGGCCGCCGAGGTCGTGGCCGTCACCAAGCTGGACGGCCGGGCGATTGGGAGCGGCAAGCCCGGGCCCACCACGCAGCAGCTCGCCAAGCGCTTCAAGGCGCTCGCCACCCGAGGGGACTGACGGCCCTCAACTATTGACAGGACTTGGGGTTAGCCAGCATATTGGCGGGCCCTTGTTTGCAAGGTGGTGACGCATGCCATGGAGAGTCATCGCCCACGGTGACCAAGTTTGGCACGTGGACGCCCTCGCCGAGCGCCCGGCCAACGCCGAGGCATGGCAGCTAGTGTTGTCGTTCCGGTCGGCCTCTGCGCGTGCCGGGCGGTCGTTTTGGACCTTGTACCCGTTGGAGGCCAGCTCGAAATCGTCCCTGTTCATTCAAGCGGAGCGCATCCCCGACACGGCTCTCTCGCAGCTCTTGGCCGAGCGACTGGCGTGAGCGAGACCGAGCGGCTTCGCTTCCAGGACTTCGCGTTCCAACGCCTGCCGAGCGGGCGCTGCAGCGCGAAGGTCGTGTTGTCGTGGGGCGACGGACGGCAGTTCACGGGTGAGTCCGACGGAGTGATCTCGCAGGCGGGCGAGCTGCGCTGCTGCGCGGAGGCGACGGTTCGGGCATTGGAGCGTGTGGTGCAGCCGAAGCTGGGGTTCGAGCTGTTGGGCGTCAAGGCGGTCCGGGCGTTCGATGCCGTCGTGGTGATCGTTTCGCTCTCGGCTCGGCAGGAGGCGCGCGCCTCACGCCTGGTGGGGGCGTATCTCGCCGAGACCGATCCACCACGCGGCGCGGCGCTTGCGGTGCTGAACGCGACGAACCGCATACTCGGGAATTTCTTCGCAACGCGATGACCAGAACCGGCCGGATTCGTCTGCTCGCGTTGCTGAGCGCGGCGCTGGGCGCCACGCTGAGCGCGGCGTGTGGCGGCGGTGCCCGCGGCGCCGGATCGGCCGCGCTGGCGCCCGCTGCGCATGATTCGACGGCGCTCTCCCTCTCTCCCTCCTCGAGTGGCGCGGACTCGGTCGGCGTACTCGTGGCCCGGGCCGAGCAGGATTCCGCCGCGGACCAGCAAGTGCTCGACAGCCTCCATCGTCCGCACGCGCGGGCCGACAGTCTGGAAGGTCGGCCGCCCGCGGCGTCGTCGATCAAGGGCGAAGAGGTGGAGCGGGAGGCGGAGCGGTTGTTCGGCGCCGAGGGCCGGGCCGTGATCGGCGCGGCACCGTCGGCCGAGCCGACCTTCGACATCGACGTCACGAGCTTCGCCACGAACCGGCGCGTGCTCGAGTACCTCGAGTTCTTCCAGGTAGACTCGCGCGACCGGTTCGAGATCTGGCTCGCGCGGCTGGGCCGCTACCAGGGGATGATCCGCGAGCGGCTGCGCGCCAAGCGGCTCCCGGAAGACCTCCTCTACCTCTGCCTGATCGAGAGCGGCTTTTCGAATACCGCGGTGAGTCGGGCGAAAGCCGTCGGGATGTGGCAGTTCATGGCGAGCACGGCGCGCCTGTACGGCCTCACCGTCGATCCCTGGGTGGACGAGCGCCGCGACCCGTTCCGGGCCACGGAAGCGGCGGTGAACTACCTCGCGGACCTGCGGGAGCGCCTCGGGAGCGTGTATCTGGCGGCCGCGGCATACAACGCCGGCGTGGGACGGATCGAGCGGGGCATCGATCGGCTGCCGGGCGAGCCCGACTCGGTGGACGATCACACCTTCTTTCAGCTCTCCGACCGCCGCTACCTGCGGCGCGAGACGCGCGACTACGTACCCAAGCTGATCGCCGCGTCGCTGATCGCCAAGCAGCCCGGGCGCTACGGTTTCGAGGTCGAGCCGTTTCCGCCCCTCGCGTTCGACGAGATTACCGTCGCCGATGCGACCGGCCTCGACGTCGTTGCCCGCCTCGCCGACACGTCGGTGGCGGCGCTGCTCGAGCTCAACCCGCAGTACGTCCGGGGCGTCACGCCGCCGGGCCGGAGCGTGGTCGTGCGCGTGCCGCGCGGCCGTGGGACAGTCGCGGCGGAGCGCTACGACAGCCTGCCCGTCACCGAGCGGATCACGTTCGTGGACCACTACGTTTCGCGCGGGCAGACGCTATCGGACATCGCGAAGCGCTACCGCGTGAGCGTCACCATGATCGAGGGTGCGAACCCCCGCATCAAGGCGCACGCGCTGCGCGTGGGCCAGCGGCTCATCATCCCGATGAGCGGGCGCGTCGTGCCCGCCTCGGCCTGGTCGGTGCCCCCCGAACCGCGCTACCGGCGCGTGTCCAGCACCGGCGTAAGCGCCGGGAGCCACCGCGTGCAGTCGGGTGAGACGGCGAGTGAGATCGCGCGCCGGTACCGCGTGTCACTGACCGCGCTGCTCAACTACAACGGACTGACCATGGGATCCCTGATCCGGCCGGGGGACATCCTGAAGATTCCGCAAAAACAATAAAGACGTAGCACAGAACCGTAGCACAAAAGGCGTGAGGCACCGGAGCCCCACGCCTTTCGTGTAACGTTGTCGTGCTACGTCTTTAGCTCTTTAGCTCTTTCGCCTATACCCCTTCATGAGTGCCGCCGCATAGCCGTTCTGCGGGTCCTTGCCGGCGTCCAGCAGCTCCTGGACCCTGCCCGGGCCGCGGTTGTAGGCAAGCAGCGCGAGGCGCAGCTTCGCGTCGGCATTCCCTTCATAGCGCTCCAGGAGATCCCGGAGGTAGCGGAAGCCAAGCCGCAAGTTGGTGCTGCGATCGTACAGCTGCGCCGTGGTCAGACCGGGCTCGTACAGCCGGGCCGTGCTCGGCAGGACCTGCGTGTACCCGATCGCCCCCACCTTGCTCTTGGCCTTCGGGTTGAATCCCGACTCCACCTTCACGAGGCGAAAGGCCAGCCCCGGGTCCACCCCCTCCGCGAGGGCGACGTCGTAGATCGCCGCTGCCAGGTCGGCCGCGATCACATAGTGCGTGGAGTAATCGATGATCGCGTTGGCGCGCTCGAGCTGCAGCCGGGCGACCGCGAGTTCTCCCCGGGTCGCTTCGAGTGCCTGCTCGAGGGAGCGCAGCTCCCCGATCAGCGCGGGTGCCGTGAGCGGCGCCGGCTGGTCGTCGGCAGTGGCGCGTCGAGCCCAACCGCCGATGCTGCTCACAACCAGAGCGCCAAGGAGAATGAGCCCTCCCTGCAGCATCAGTTTCTGGGTTGTCGTGTGCATAGCCCTCTCTTGTAAGACCAGGCGGTCCCCATACTGGCACCGCCCCATCAATTCGCCGTCAATCAGCCGAGTCGCGCCGCCAGTCCCCCCGCGTGCCACCCGTCTTCTCGAGCAGTCGGACCTTCTCGATCTCCATCGCCCGGTCCGCCGCCTTCACCATGTCGTAAACCGTGAGCAAGGCGACCGACACCGCCGTGAGCGCCTCCATTTCCACGCCCGTCCGTCCCACCGCCTTCGCGGCGGCCCTTACCCGCACTCCCGGCAGCGCATCGTCCAGCGTCGCGTCGACTTCCACGTGGTCCAGGCCCAGTGGGTGGCACAGCGGAATCAGCTCGGCCGTTCGCTTCGCCGCCAGCGTTCCCGCCACCTCGCTCACCGCCAGCACGTCGCCCTTTGCCACCTGCTGATCGGCGACGAGCCGGAACGCCTCACGCGACATCCGGATCGCGCCTTCCGCCACCGCCGTGCGCACCGTGACGGGCTTGTCGCCCACGTCCACCATCCGCGCCCGGCCCGCTTCGTCCACATGCGACAGCTTCATGCCGGCTCCGCTAGGTCGTCGGCCAATACGGCCGCAACGAGCTGGGGGTTCACATTTCCCTGTGCGAGGCCGCGCGCTTCGAGGACTCGTGCGATTGCCTCGACCACCTTGTCGGTCTCGCCGCCGGCACGCGCTTGCTCGCGCAGTCGCTCGAGCAGGCCGTCCAGCATGTCCGTGAATCCGCCTCGTGCCTGGAAGGGCTGCAGTGCCAGCGCCAACCCATACCTGCGCACCGGACCTGCTTCCACGGCGGCGAGGAATCGGTCCGCGCCGTCCGCGCCCTTCGCCCTGCCGTCCCCATCTGCAAGGAGCCTGCCTATCCGCCCGTCCGCCAGTGCAACTCGTTGTGCCAACTCGCGTTGCCCTGTCACGCCGAGCTCCTGCTGTGCGAACGCTGCCACGACGCTGTCGGCCAGTTGTGCCACCCGGACCCGCACTACGCGAGACAGAATCGTCGGGAGCAGCGAATCAGGCGCCGCGGTGGTCAGGATGAACACCGTGTCCGCTGGCGGCTCCTCCAACGCCTTCAGTAACGCGTTGGCGGCTGCGTCGGCTCCCGTCTGGGGCACCAGCCGCTCTGCATCACCGATCAGGAACACTTTGCGCCGACCCATCGCCGGCGTCAGCACCAGGCGTCGAAGCAACAGCCGGACCGCGGCGATTCCATGGCTCGCCAACCCCAAGGGTGGCTCGTACAGCGGTTGCTGGCGCCGCGCCGCCATCTCCTCCCCCAACGCCTCCTCGACCAGCTCCACCTGCTTGTCCGCATCGCCGCCCTTCTTGGAGGGCTCGAGCGGCACGAACCAATGCACGTCCGGGTGTGACAGGCTCAGCACGAGCTTGCAGTGCTGGCACTTCCCGCACGGTTCTCCCTTTCCCGTTTCCCCTTTCCCGTTTCCCGTCCCCTCGCATACCAGCGCCTGCGCC
This sequence comes from Gemmatimonadales bacterium, assembly GCA_035488835.1. Lineage (GTDB taxonomy): Bacteria > Gemmatimonadota > Gemmatimonadetes > Gemmatimonadales > GWC2-71-9 > AG41. The sequence goes on along the minus strand of DATHKX010000157.1, from coordinate 638 downwards.
AGCCAAAGCGCGAGGCGTTGCTTCCCGACGCCGGGCGGGCCCTCAAGCAGGAGCGCTTGTGGCAACCGGCCGGAGGCGATCGCGCCTGCCAGCCGGTGTCGGGTCCCCTCATGACCGTAGAGGGGGGGGATTGGCATGGCGGGAATCTAGTCAGGGGTGGCAAAACCGGGCTGTGTTCAAAACGCAACACATTACGTCACAAGCTGTTATGTCGATTTGTTGGGGCTTGTGCTAGTCTAAGCGATTACATGCTATCACCTTACAACAGAAAGTGATAGCTCACTCGCGAGATAGTGCCCAATTTCCTTACGTTTTCGGTGTGTATTTGGGGGTGCGCCGGCGCAACATCGATCAGCCTCTATGGTGCCGCCGGCGAAGCGCGTTCACCCGCCACCAACCGGGCCGCCGCTCGCAGTTGAGGCGGCTGACCGACGACGACGAGAACATCGTCGGCGGCGAGGCGGAAATGGGGACCCGGCGTCCCGATCTCGTCTGTGCCTCGACCGACCGCCAGAACCAACGCGCCGGTCTGGGTACGCAGACCGGTGGCGGCGAGCGTCTTCCCGACGAGGGGCGAGTCCGGGGCGAGCCGTAGACGCTCCACCGCCATCTGCGGGATGCCGGCCACGGCGCCGAGG
>DATHKX010000156.1:0-15612 GCA_035488835.1 Gemmatimonadales bacterium | reverse complement strand
TGGCCGGATCCGGCGTCTGCTGCGCCGGGTTCGACAGGCTCTCGCACCCCGCCAATCCGGCCAGGAATGCGAGAGCGACGATGCGCGCGGGTGATGGCATGGCTGACCCCTCCGTGACGGTTGAAAAGCCAGCTCGACCGGGGGGCAAATTTCGTTCCGAATCCGTCGCGCCCACGCCGCGCGGATTTGAGTCAGCACACAGCGGGAGTGGGGCGTGTGGGCAGCGGGCAGGCGTGCAACGGTGTGGCGCCCAGGCGACGAACTCAGGAGCGAGCACGAGCACCCTAGACACGCGCCCGGGAGCGGGGTGAGCGGCGTCACCGGCAGGAGTGTGGATACCGCGTAGTGATTGTGCTCCGTGCTCCTCCATTCGCGCTGTCGCCGTGTCGTCCATCGCGGACTCATGTGGGGCGCTCTGCTCTTGCCGGCAGCGTGCCGGGTCTCGACCACACCACCGGCGCCACCTGCGGGAGAACAGCGCCTCGCTGACCGCTACCCCTGTGATCAGGGCATCGCCAGCGATCCGGCGGTGGTCTGGGCCGAGAACTTCGAGGAGGGCTCAGTGTCGGCGGTGACGTCGCGCTACCAGGACTACAAGAACGCAGGCGGCATGGCGCTGGTCACCGACAAGCCTTCAGGGAGTTGCGGGACGGCGTCGATGAAGTTCACCGCCGACGGCGGGAACGGGGCCACACAAGCCACCGATCTGTACAAGCGCTTGGACCCCGGTCAGGACGAGCTGTACGTGCGCTGGTACGCCAAGTACCAGGCAGGCGCGCCCTGGCACCACACAGGCGTGTGGTTCGGCGGCTACAACCCGCCCAGCAACTGGCCGAACCCGCAAGCGGGAATCAGACCTCTCGGAAACGACCGGGTCTCCTTTGCCGTGGAGCCGGTGTGGGGTAGCGGCGGTCCCAATCCGGTCTTGGATTTCTACAACTACTGGATGACGATGCATACCTGCTCGGGCTGCGGCGGATCCTACTGGGGGAACGCGCTCATCAGCCGCACCGCCTTCACCCCCTCCGACAACACGTGGGCGTGCGTCGAGGTTCACGCCAAACTCAACGCCGACATGGCGTCGGACGCCGGCGCGGTGCTCGAAGTATGGATGAACGACTCGCCCATCCAGCGCTTCCCCGATACCGCAGGGACCGGGTACTGGGTGCAGGACCACTTCTGTCCGGCTGGCGCCGATGGCTCGCAGTGTAATTACTCACCCACCGCATCAGGCCCGCCCGACATCCAGTTCCGGACCACCACGGATCTGAAGCTGAATGCCTTCTGGCCGCAGAACTACATCACCGACCCCGCCTCGGGCAGCGTCTGGTTCGACGACATGGTGATCGCCACGGTCCGCATCGGCTGTCTGAGCTAGACCGGCGCGCCGTCAGCCCGCCAGCACGAGCACGACGACTCCCCACGCGAGCGTCAGCAGCGTCACCGGCACGCCGATCCGCGCGTACTCCCCGAACCCGATGCGCACCCCACGGGTTTGGGCACGCTCGGCCACGATGAGGTTCGCCATCGAGCCGATGAGAAGCAGGTTCCCGGCGAAGGTGGAGCTCATCGCGAGCACGCGCCACATCAGCTCGGGGTTGGGGAGTGTCGGCACGGTGTTGCGCCACAGGATGACGGCGGGGACGTTCGAGATCAGGTTCGAGAGCGTCGTCATCACGCCGCTCACGGCCAGGGCCGCGCGCCAAGGCGAGCCACCCTCCACCAGGCGCAGCGCGTGATCATCGATCCAGGCCACCGCTCCGGTCTGCTCGAAGCCGCGCATGACGACGAACAAGGAGGCGAAGAAGAGCAGCAGCGACCATTCGACGCGGTCGATCGCATAGGCCGGATCCCGCTGGGCGATCGCCACCATCACCGCACCCGCGGTGATCGCGACGAGCGGCAGTGAACCGCCCCCCAGCCACGCGATCACGGCGACGCCGAACAGCACGAGCGCCCTCAGGACCAGCGGACGGTCGAGTGCCACCGGTACGGTCTCGAGCCGCTCGCGGAACGGCTCGCGCAGCTCGGCGCGATACGCCCACCGGAGGTACCCGTAAGTGATCGCGAGACCGCCGCCGCCCACCGGCAGCATGTGGGCGAGGAACGCCCCGAACGAGGTGCCGCTCCAGATCCCCACCAGCATGTTCTGCGGATTGCCGGTGACGGACACGACGGAGCCCACGTTGGCGCCCATCGCCAGGCCGATGAGGTAGGGGTTGGGCTTGACGCGCAGCGGCCCGAGCGCGGCAAGCAGCACCGGCGTGACGACGAGGCAGATGGTGTCGTTCACGAACAGCGCGGAGAGGAGTCCGCCTCCCACCACGACCCCCAGCAACAGCCGCTCGGGCGTCCGGGCGCGCCGCAGGATCCACTCGGCTGCCCACTCGAAGAACTTCCCCACCTCGAGATAGCCGACGATCAGCATGAGGCCGAGCAGGAACACCAGCACGTCGAAGTCGATCGCCGCGTAGGCCTCCCGCAGCGGCAGGACGCCGAGCACCACCATTGCGACCGCGCCGAGCAGGCTCGCCGCCGGGCGATTGAGGCGCAGGAACGGAAGCCGCTGAACGGCGATGAGGAGGTAGGTAGCCGCGAAGATCGCGAGGCCGAGCGTCACCGACAGCCCCGGCTCATATCTCCCAGTTGGAGAACAGCACCCCGCGGCCCGGATGGGCCTCCGGATACCCCTCGTAGGTCATCCGGAGATCGGTCCAGCGCACGCGATAGCCGCGGGCCACCAGCCGGCGGAAGGCGTCGTCGAAGCGGGTCTGGCATCGCACAGCGACGCGCCGGATCCCAGCGCGGGCCGCGGCGGCTTCGGTGGCCGCGATCGCGGCCTCGAAGCTGTCCGGGTCGCGGGCGGCGAGCTTGAGGACGCGCACCTCGTCCTTCGGCCGGCCCTCGGCGAGCGGTGCCGAGTGCCACAGCACCAGCGCGTCCAGTCCGTCGTCGCCGTCGATGAGCGACGTGTCGCCGAGGCCGAGCTCCGCGGTGAGCAGGATCTCGCGAGTGAAGTCGTAGCCTGGAGCGAGCGCGGCGACGAGGTGGCGGGCCGCCTCGACCGCCTGGCCGCCGGCCGCGTCCTTGCGCTGCGACAACACTACCGGGGCCCGATGCCCGCGCGTGACGATATCGTTGGTGAGCGTCACGGTGAGATGGCCGGGGAAGAAGCCGAGCCGCGCGTAGAATCCGATGTTCTCCACGGTGCGAGGCATCGTCTCGAGGCCCAGCGTCGCCACGTTCTGCTCGAGCAGCCAGTCGAGCGCCGTCCGGACGATAGTCTTCCCCACCCCCGCGCCCTGGCGATCGGGCCGCACCGCGAGGGGTCCCATCCACCCCTCGGCGCCCGAGCGGTGGGCGATGTTGAAAGCGACGACGTGCCCGGCCTCGTCGCGCCACAGCATTGCGCCCGGGCCGGCGTCGAGCAGGGCGTAGCGCCACACCTGAGGATTCAAGTGTGGCACGCGCACGCCCACGAGCCCGTCGCGGCGGTACCGGTCGGTGAACGCGTCCGCGAAGACGCGGTTCAGCCCATCGGTATCGCGCTCGCCGGCGGGCTCTGGCCCGTAGACCTGACGCTCAGGCAGCCACGCCCGCATCGGCGGCTCCCAGTGTGGCGGTGTCGTCCCGGACGACGCTGGCACCGCGTGCCGGGTCGAAGTCCACGCGGATCACCCGATCGAGCCCCTCTCGCACCTGCTCAATGTGCGTGATGAGGATGACCTGAGGGAAGCGGTCGGCCAGCCGGCGCAGCAGGCCGACCACGTGCAGGCGCCGGGCCTCATCGAGCGAGCCGAAGATCTCGTCGAGCACGAGCAGCGACAGCGGCTGGCCCGCCCGCTCGGCGATCATCTGCGAAATCGCCAGCCGCAGCACGAGGCTCGCGATGTCCTCCTCGCCGCCCGAGATGACCGGCTTCGGTACCCCGCCCTCGAGGATCGTGAGCGTATAGTCTTCCGTCAGGTCGAGCTCGTCGTAGCGGCCGTCGGTGAGGTCGGCGAGGAAGCCGGAGGCGAGCTCGGCGATCTCGGGGCGCATACGCGCGTTCAGCTCGCCCCGCAGGTCCGAGAATGCGCGGTCCAGCTCGTTGTGGAGGCGCTGGCGCGCCTTGAGTGCGGCGATCTGTCGCTCGCGCTGCGCCCGCTCGGCTTCCCGTCGCTTCGCCTCCGCCAGGTCGTCTTCGGCGCGGTTCAGCTCGCCACGCGCCTCGACGACCGCGAGCTCGGCCTCACGCAGGGCACCGACGGCCCGATCGTAGCGATCCTTGGCCTGCCGGTACCCGGCGTCCGAGAAGCCTTCGGCGCGGACGGCCTCGGTGAGCTCCCGCACCCGGCGCTCGCCGGTCGACAGCTGCTGCTCGGCCTGCTCCGCCTCCTGCACGAGGCGCTCCGCGCGCCGCGCGCGCTCCTCCAGCGCGGCGGCTTCGAGCGCCACCGGCTCAAGCTTCGCGAGGTCGGCCCGCACCGCGTCGTGTCGCGCCGCGTCGTAGCCGCCGGGCCGCGCGGTGAGCTGGCGCTCGAGGTCGCCCGCCCGCCGCCGCGCGCCCGCGAGCTCCGCGCTGGCGCGATCGCGCTCCTCGACCTGCGCCCGCAGCTCCCCCGCCCGGGCACTGGCGCCGCGGTTTTCCTCGAGCACGCGGTCTCGCTCGGCCTCCGCATCCAGCAGCTTGGGGGGCAGTTGCGCGAGCTGCTCGAGCCGCTGCCGGAAATACTTCCCGTCCCCGGTGATCACCTCGAGCTGAGCATCGAGCAGCGCGAGCACGCTCGCGTATTCCGGCCCGAGCGGCCGCTTACAGGTGGGACACGTCCCCTCCGGGCCGAGCTTCACGATCTGGTCGCGCTGCTCTTTCACCTCTTCGTACTGTTTCAGGAGCTCGGTGCGCTTCGTCTCGGCATACTGCCGCTCCCGCACCCACACCGTCCGCTCCTCCTCCGCGGTGCGCTCGACCAGCTCCAGCCGCTCGTGCAGCCCGCGCGCCGCCGCATCCGCGCGGGCGAGGGCCTCCGGCACGTCGCCCAGCTCAGTGACACGACGCTGCAGCATGCGGATGTTGCGGGCCAGCTCCGCGAGCTGCGCCTCCTCCGTCCGGCGCGCGTCGGTCTCACGCTGCAGCCGCTCGAGCGTCGCGACCTCCAGCTTGAGCTGGGCCACCGGCGCGAGCTCGGCGCCCAGCAGGCGCAGCTGCTCGCGGGCGGCGAGCGCGTCCGCGAGCTCCTTGTCGAGCCGCTGGAATTCCTGGCGCGACGATACCACCGCCTGCTCCGCCATACGCCGCTCGCCGTCGAGCGACAGTGTGCGCTCGCGGCGGGTCATCCAGTCGTTCCAGCGCGGCTCCTCGCGACCCAGCGCGTCCTCCGCGGCGCGGCGCGCGGCCTCCACTCCCTTCGCCGACGTCCGAGCCCCCGCCAGGCGTTGTTCGGCGGCCCGCCGCGCCGCGGCGAGCGCCGCGCCGTCCGGGAGGCCGGCCTCGAGACCGCGCACCTCCGCCGCCACGGCGTTGCGGACTTCGCGCACCCGCTCCTGCGCCTCGCGCAGGCGCTCGTAACCGAGCACGCGCGACAGGAACGCCGCCCGCTCGGTCTTGCCGAGCGCCGCCATCACCGCCAACTCCTTTTGGCCCGTGAAGTAGGTGTTGAAGAACTCGTCGTGCGTCATTCCCAGCGTGCGCTCGAGCTTCTCGGTGACCGCTTTGAGGGAATTCGCGATCACCTGGCCGTCCTGGTGCAGCGCCGCGGTGGAGAGCCCGCGCGTCACGCGGTACTCGTGGGCGCCGAGCCGGAACTCGAGGTCCACCTCGACGCCGGCCCGGCCCTTCGCGCCGAGCCGGCGGATCGAGTCCTTGTCCCCGCGCACCGCCTGCACGCCGTACAGCGCCCACGCGATCGCCTCGAGGATGGTCGTCTTGCCGGAGCCGTTCGGCCCGATGATCCCCGTGATCCCGGGACCAAACTCGAGCTCGGTATCGGCGTGCTGCCGGAAGTTCACGAGGCGGAGCCGCAGCAGCTGCATCAGGCCCCCCCCCCGTCACCGTCGTGGCCGACGTGCGCCACGTACTCGACCCCGAGCCGCACGAACTCCGCGCGGTCCAGGTCGGCGTCGAGCGGCCGGTGTTCGAGAAACTCCTGGACCGTCTCGGGCAGCGTCTGCCGACGCCCCGGCGCCCCCGATGCTTCGGTGCGGTGGACTTCGGGCCGGCGGAGATCGAGCTGGAAGTGGAGCGCACGGGCCTTGTAGGCGCGGATCGCGGCATGGTCCAGGTCACGGGCAGTGGCCCGCGACACGTCGAACACCAGCTGCCGCACGATCTGATCGTCGATCGCCGGCTTCGCGTCGGCGACGGCAGCGGCGATCTGTTCGTCCAGCTCCTTCGGCGTGAGGCCCTTGCCCTCGATCGGCGGGAGCTCGACGTGACGCCGCACCGAGGCGATCGGCCGGAAGGTCACCCGGGAGCCCGGGAGCTCTACGAGGAGGTACCCCTTCCCGGCGCGCCCGCGGTCCTGCTCGTCTTGCAACTGCCCCCAAGGATTGGGACTGATGTACTCGAGACTGCCCGCATACCAAACGTTGGGCTCGACCTGGTGGGCGACGTGATAATGCCCGAGCGCGACGTAATCCCACTGCGCGGGCGCGAGAATCTCTCGCGTCACCAGCGCGCCCCCGTACTCCATCGTGCCGCGATCCTCCCCCAGGCCGGGGACCTGTCCGTGCGTGACCAGAACGTTCAACCGCGTGCCGCGCTCCGGCCGCAGCCCGGGCGGCTCGCTCCCGACCAGCGCCTGATGCGGAACCGCTAGCACGGAACAGTCGAGCTTGGAGAAGACGATGCGGCGCGCATGCTCGACGGCAATTTCGACGCCCAGGGCCTCGTACAGGCGGAGGATCGTCCCCGTTTCGGTGGACCGGGGTGTGGAATGGTTTCCTGCGATTACCACGATCGGCGAGTCGGGCAGCCCCACGCGAAGCCGCTGAAGCTGCTGAAAGCAGAACAGGATCGCGGCGTTGGTGGGGCGGACCGAGTGGAAGACATCCCCCGCGAAGATGATCAGGTCCGGCCGTTGGACCAGCAGGTCCTCAACCGCGCGGCGGAACGCTTCCGCGACGTCGGCCTCGCGCTGATTCCCTCCCCGCGGCGTCTGCCGGTCGTACTGGCGGAAGCCGAGGTGCAGGTCGGCGAGGTGCGCGAGCTTCACCGCGTCACTTGGCCTCGGTGAGCTGGAGCGACGTCTGCTGCGTCATGGCCATCGTCATCTCCGGCTGACCCTTAGCCGCGCTCTTCATCTTGATGGTGCCGCCCATCATGGCGCGCACCTGGGCGCTCCGCGTGAGCGAGTACAACTGCTCTCCCGAGAGATTGCCGGTGACCCGCAGCGTGCCGGTCGCCGGTGCCCCTCCCTCGCCCTGCTGCGTCAGGGTGATCGGGTCATCAGGAAAGCTCGTCTCGATGCCGAGCAGCACGGACGTGTCCGCACCGGCTATCTGGATCTCCTTGACGGTGATCTTGGTGCGGGACTTGAGCGGCCGGCTCGTGCTCAGCGCCTGGCGGCCGAGCGGGAGCTCGTGCTCCGCCACCCACGAGTCGCCGACCCCCACCGGTCCCTCGGGGAGCGGGTAGGCCATGGATTTCATGCTGCTGCCCAACTGCTCCGTCACCGGAGACGGGGTGCCGGTGAGTCCGGTGAACGCGGCGCTCAGCACCTGCATGCGGTCGTCGAACACGATGTCGCTCTTCATCCCGCGCATGCGATCGAGCGCCGGCCGCATGGCCCCCGGCCCCATCCCGGGGGCGTCGAGCGAGGTCGAGTCGAACGTCACCGTGACGGCCACCCCACCCTGGGTGGGGCCCTTCACCACCTGGGTGTAGTACATGCGCATCCTGAAGGTCTGCTCCGGCATGGCGCTCATCGGTCCGCCTTCGATCCGCATGGCATTCTGTTGATCGAGGGTGTAGTGGTACGCTGCACCCGCCGGCGGGTGGTAGCGCAGGGTGACCTTGGGTCCGCTCGCACCACCGCGGCAGCCGCCGACCGTGAGGAGCACCGTCGCGGCGAGAGCGAGTGAACGGGCAGGGAGCATTCCAGGACTCCTGTCGTTTCAGTAAGGGTCGTCGGAGATCGGATTGAGCGGCGCCACACTCTCACGCGCGGCGGCCGGAGCAGCGGCGACGCGGCCGCCCAGCTGCTTCCGGAAGTGCGCCCATGCGTCCTGGGGCCGGATCTGGCGGGTGTGCGCGAGAGCGCGGCGCACGTCCTCTTCCCGCCGGTCGGCGATCAGATCCTTCACCAGGTTCGGCCGCACCCGCCGGTCGAGCTTCACGAGCTGCCGCACCACCGCGTCCTCGAACGGCAAATCCGCCGCGGGCGGGAACCGCTCGACGCCATCCCGGCCGCGCAGCACCGCCGGCCGCGGGAACCGCACGAAGATGGGCTGCGTGAAGTGCGGGTGACGCACCATCAGCTCGCCGATCGGCAGCGTGGCGAGCTTGATCTTGGTAGCGGGCGAGAGGACCTGGTAGCCGGGCGTCGCGAGCTCGTCCGAGTCCATGCGACCAAACACGATGGTGCCCGCGTTCCCCACGACGCGCCGGTGCACCTGGGAACGGAACTGCTCGGCGCCGAACAGCACCAAGCCAAGGTAACGCCCGCGCTCCGAGATATCGAGCAGCATTTTTTTCACGTAGGTCTCGGGCCCGTCGGCAGGCGCGTACTTGTTCAGCTCGTCCACGAACACGACGACGGCCTCGACGCCCAGGTCGCGGCGCTCGAGATGCTCGCGCAGCTTCGACACGACGCGCGCGAACACGAGATCCTGGCCGAGCGGATCGACGTTGGCCACGTCCACCACGTAGACGGCCCGGTCCTCGAACCGCCCCCACGGCAGATCGTTCGACGGGCCGTCATCGGTCACCAGGCCCTTGGCGCGGGTCGAGATGTTCGAGAGGCGGTTGCGCACCTTGCGGATGGTCGCGATGTGGTGCGTCCGCCAGGTGTCGCCGCGTCCTCCCCCGAGCTCGAGGCCGTCGAAGATCGACCGGAACAGGCGCTCCAAATCGGCGAAGGTGACTACGCGATGCGCCCCGCCGAACCCGTCGTCGAAGTCCTTGTCCACCACGCGATCCGACAGGAAATCGATGAAGGCGTCGGCTTTCGCGTCGATGTCATCGCGGTTGAGCAGCACCTCCGCGTAGTCGAGCACCTCGCGCAGACCCCAAACGAGCGGCTCCACGTCGCCCACCAGGTCGGGGTGCGTGCGCAGCGTGTTCAGGTTCACGCCGTCGGCCTTGAAGGGGGCGTAATAACGCACCCGTTCGAACGGCTGCGCCCGGACGGCAAGTCGCTCGTAGCGACGGCGGTCTTCGTCCTCGAGCGCGCCGGGCTGATCGAGGAAACACAGGTCCGGGCCCTTCACGTTGAAGCACACCGCGGCGATCCGCCCCTTGTGGGCCGGAAAGTGTTGGAAGATGGACCCGAGCAGGAATTCCGCCGCGCTCGTCTTGGTGGCGAGCCCCGACACGCCGGAGATGTTCAAATGCGCCGCTTCCGGTCCGAGCAGGAAATCGGCGTCCAGGTAGACCGGCGCCTCGAGCGCACCCGACGTGTAGAGACCCACAGGAATCGCCGTGGGCTCTGCCCCGCCGAGATAGGTGTCCATACGGAGCGCCTGCGCGACGTCGACGTCGCTCGCGACGTGCACCTGCCCGAGGGGGACCGGCTGCAGCGGCTCCTCGGGCTTCTGACGCAGCACCGCTGCGGTCCACAGGCGGATCTCCTGCCGGACCGTCGGGCTCTCGGCGGCCCGCGCGGGATCGCCTTCGGCACCCACGACGTCGTGCAGCGGGGTCGCCAGGTCCGAGTAGGCGAACCCGTCGGTCACGACTCCGTACACCACCTTTCCCGTTTCCCCTTTCCCGCGACCTTTAGGGTTTCCCGGTTCTTCTTCCACCCTGACGATCGCTCCGATCCCGATGGTCGTCTCGTTCGCGGTCCAGAAGTGGAATTGGTGCGGCGTCGCAGGCTTCTGCTCGGTGGCGACGACACGTCCGATGGGGGGAGGATCGCGTCGGTCGATCACGATCCGGTCCTCGGGAGGCGGGAGGCGGGATGCGGGATGAGGTCGCGCGGCGCGCGTGCTCTCAAGTAGGTCTCCACGTCATGGATAGGGTAAAGTAACCGATCCCACCGGCGGTCGGGGGTCGCGAGCGGGGCGCGCTCATCCACGAGCCACGCGGAGATTCGAGGTGCGAGCGCGCCCGTGTCGGGATGGGCGCGCGCCTCCACCCGCAGCAGCCCGTACAAGAGGTCGTTCCCCTCCCAGGGCCACAGCCGGAGATACCAGGAGTGGATCTCGCGGCGCGCGCCGCGGCGCTTCGGCCGGAATACGCTGGTGCGGTGGACCGCGGGCAGCGTCAGCGCACGCTCGAGCTCCGGCCCCGCGAAGTACTGAGCACCGTGACTCTTGACGACGCCCAGGGCGCGCGGGTGCGCGGACAGCGCGGCAGAATCGGACAGCACCCCGTCCACGACGAGCCACTCGTCGGAGCCAAGGGCCTCGAGCCGCCGCTCCGCCAGCCGCCGCTCGAGCGCGGCGCGGGCCTTCTGCACTTCGATCCGCACGGCCGGCAGGGCGCGGGCAGGCTGACCGGCGTCGTCCGCGGAGATCTGGACGACACGGACCCCCGCTCCCTCGAGCGCCCCGCGCACGGCGGCGGGCAAGCGGTCGAGCCGGGTGATGGCGAGCTCGTCCGCATCCTCGGCAACCGTGCGGGGGCGCCGATCGGCCCCGCGGAGGCGGATCGCGGCGGCGACGTACGCCCGCACGATGGGCGTGACCCCGGCGTACCCCACCACCCTCCACTGCTCGATGCCGTCGAGAAAACCGACGGCGGCGGGCGCGAGCGGTTGCGCCCCGGCCAGCGAGTGCACCCGGAGCTCCGGGTCCTCCACCGGCTCGGCGCCGGTGAACTCCTCGAGATCGGTGCGGCCGACGCTCGCGTCGGGGACGTAGGAAGCCGGCACCACCCCCGCCGCGAGGATCGCGTCGACCCAGGAGCGCGGCACGGTCAGCGTGTCCGGAGCGCCCAGCCGAGGTAGGTAACGCTCAGATCGTCGGTGAGCACCCTTCGCCCAGTTCCGTCGCCGGCGCGCGCGACGCCTTTCATCTCCTGTACCACCATGTCATGGCGGGCGAGCGAGTCGGTCAGCTCCGCCGGAGTGATGAAGCGGGCGAAGTCATGGAACCCTTCGGGCATGGTGTGTTGCACGTACTCCTCGTCCCACACGACCTGAAGGAATCCCGCGATCGTGCGGTTATGCGTGAGAAAGCCGAGCCCGCCGCCGGGCGCAAGCACGCGGGCAATGCCTGCGATGGTCCGCTCCAGATCGTCGACGTGCTCCAGCACGTCCACCGCGAAGACGAGGTCGAAGGTCCCTTCGAGGCCGGCGCCGCCCAAGTCCTCGGCGGTGCCGCGACGGTAGTCGATTGGGAGTCCCGAGCGCCGCGCGTGCTGCCGCGCCGCCGCAAGTGATTTCTCAGACGGGTCGACGCCGGTCACCGTCGCACCCTCCGCGGCGAGCGTCTCGGCGAGGATGCCGCCGCCGCACCCCACATCGAGGACACGCTTCCCGCCGAACCCGCCGAACACCCGTCGGAAGTATTCGACCCGCAACGCGTTCAGATCGTGCAGTCCGGCGAAGGGGCCGGCGTTGCTCCACCACACGCCCGGGACCCGCTCCACCAGACGCTCGTACTTCTCGGGCTCGGAAAGCCCACCGAGGCGGGGCAGCTGGTCGCTCATGAACGAGGAATCTACGTCAGGCGGTGGCCTCGACGTTCGGGAACGGCGGCACGTCGAGGAACCACAGGCCCGCCAGGCGGGAGTTCTTGTCCACCTCGACGAGCAGCAGGTCGGCCACGCGCACGACGCTGGCGACCCGCTGCCGCCCCACGCGGATGTGGAGCACCGACTCGGTTTCGTTCTTCTCCACGGTGAGTGCGGTGTCCACCTCGACCGCCGCCACCCCCGGCTGCGACTTCTTGCCCGGGAACACGACGCGTCCGTCCTTGGCGGGCTCCGGGATGGAGAGGTTGTCGCGCGTGCGGATGTCGTCCGGCCAGGTGACGACGTCCACGCCGTGGATGCAGCCGCCGGCGACGTCGATCACGACGAACGAGCCGTCGCCGCCCTCCAGGTCCACCGTCCCGTTGAGCCCCGTCGCTTTCCCCGTGCCCTTACAGGCGACTGAGAGGATGTCGGTCTCCGGGTCCCAGCGATAGCTGACCTTGGGCAGCTTGCCCGTGAGTGGCTCGATCCGTGCTTCGAACTGCATCGGGAACCGCCTTCCAGCTTCCGCGGAGGGCGGGTAATATAGGCCGCACTCTCGGGAGGAGCTAGGACGATGCAGCGGCGGGAGTTTCTCGTGACAGCCGGGGCGGTTGCGGCACCGTTGGCAACGCGGAAGGCGGAAGTCGGAACGCGGAACGGGGGCCCGGACGATCTGTTCCGCGTTCCGCGTTCCCCGTTCCGCGTTGGCCCCTCCCAGGATCCTTCCCTTCCACCGGAGGTGTTCGCCCGCCGTCTCGAGCGGGCCCGGAGCGAGCTCAAGGCGCGCGGGCTCGACCTCCTCATCGCGACGCCCAGCACCAACTACGAGTACCTCACCGGCTACAACCCCGGGCGGAGCGAGCGGCTGATCGCGCTGCTGCTGCCGGTCGCGGGCGCGCCGGCGATCGTCTGCCCGTCGTTCGAGGTCGAGCGCATCAAGCGCCACAGCGTCATCACCGATCTGCACGGCTGGGAGGAGCAGGAGGATCCCCACGCTCTGGTGCGCGAGACTGTCCGCCGGCTCAGGCCGGGCTCGGGGAGAGGCGCCATCGCGCTCGAGTCGTCCACGGCGTACCAGACGTTCCGGCGGCTCGGGGCTGCGCTTCCGGGCTGGAAGTTCGTGGACGCCGCGCCGGTGACGGAGCGACTGCGCGTCATCAAGTCGCCCGAAGAAGTGGGGCTGCTGCGCCGCGCGATCGCGATCACCCTGGACGCCATCGCCGCGACCTTTGCCCAGCTCGCGGTCGGCGCCACCGAAGTCGACGTCGCCCAAGCCCTGTCGCGAGAAATGCAGCAGCGCGGCGCGCCGGGGGACGGGCTGGTGCAGTTCGGCCCGTCCAGCGCGCTGCCGCACGGCGGCCCCGGGGGCCCCAAGCTGGAGCGCGAGATGGTCGTCCTGATCGATTGCGGCTGCCGAGTGGGCGGCTACACCTCCGACATCACGCGTACCATCTGGTTCGGCGATAGCCCGTCGGACGAGTTCCGGAAGGTGTTCAACGTGGTGCACGACGCGCAGACCGCCGCGATGGCCCTGGGGCGCCCGGGCACGCCGTGCGAGGACATGGACCGCACCGCGCGCACGGTGATCACCGCCGCGGGCTACGGCCCCTGCTTCACGCACCGCCTCGGCCACGGGCTCGGCATGGATGGCCACGAGCCCGAGTACCTCGTCGAAGGCAACAAGACGCGTCTCGAGCCCGGCATGGTGTTCACCATCGAGCCCGGGATTTATCAGCTCGGGAAGTTCGGGGTGCGGATAGAGGACGACTGTGTGATGACGGAGAGCGGGGTGGAGGTGCTCAGTCAGCGAGCGGCGAAGCTCTAGTCCGCGATCTTCTTCGCGAATTCGATGATCCGATCGAGCGCCTTCTGGATGTTGTCCAACGACGCCGCGTACGACAACCGCACGTAGCGATCGTCGCCGAACGCCGCGCCCGGCACGAGCGCCACGCCCGTGGTGGTCACGAGCCGGGTGCAGAACTCCGTCCCGCTGATCTTGCCGAAGGAGTCCACCCGGAAGAAGAAGTAGAACGCGCCGAGCGGCTCCACAAACTCGACGCCGGGGAGCTCCTGGCGGAAGCGCGCGACCACGACGTCGCGTCGCTTGCGGAACTCGGCTACCATGCGAGCCACGTCCCGTTCCACCTGGTCGTCGCCCAGCGCCACGGCTGCGGCGAACTGGGCGGGATGATTCGCCCCGGTCGTGGTGTGCGACTGCAGTGCCGCCATCGCTTTCGCCACCGGGCCGGGCGCGAGGGCGAGACCGATCCGCCATCCGGTCATCGCGTAGGCCTTGCTCACGCCGTAGATCACCACGACGCGCTCGAGCAAGTCGTCCGGCAGATCGAGGAAGGAGGGAGCTGGGCCCGTCCCGTAGTGGATGCGGCGGTAGATCTCATCCGCCACGATCCACACCTTGCGGTCGCGCGCCCAGTGCGCGATCGCCTTGATCTCGGCCTGCGTGTACACCGCCCCCGTGGGATTGCACGGCGAGCAGAGCACCAGACCCCGCGCGCCGGGGACCACGCGATCGAGATCCCGTACGCTCACCTTGAGGCTCCACTCGGGTTCCCCAGGGACGAGCACGGGGCGGGCGCGGGACAGGTACACGATCTGCGGATACGACACCCACGCCGGTGCCGGAATCGCCACCACATCACCCGGGCCGAACAGGGTGAAGCACACGTTGAACAGCGACTGCTTCGACCCGTTCGACACCACGATGTTGTCGGCGTTCACGGGGCGGCCGCCGGAGAGCAGCGACAGGTGCTTTGCCGCGGCGGCGCGCAGCTCGAGAATCCCTTCGTTCGCCGCGTAGTGGGTCTTGCCCTCACGAATGGCGCGAACACCCGCGTCCGACGGGAGGGCCGGCGTCGGGAAGTCCGGCTCCCCGGCTCCCAGGTCGATCACATCCTCGCCGGCCGCCTTGCGCCGCTTCGCCTCCTGCGAGATGGCAATCGTCGCAGAGGTCTCGAGGTGGTGCAGGTTGGGTGAGAGGCCGGACCCCGGAGTCATGGCCGACAGGATAGCCCGAATGGGTAAGGGGACGCAACCCGAGTTCCCACGCTACCCCGTCGTTGCCTTTCGCTCCGCCGCGCGCTACCATCCCTCCCGACGGATCGCCCTTTGACAACCGAGGATCGTGTGACGGAAGCAGACGCGAAGGCCGCGCTGGAGCGCGGCCGGCCGGTGGTGTTGGTACGGCCGCCGGCGGTGGAGCAGGCGCGGGATCTCTGGGACCTGCTTGGCCCCCCGACCCCGGGGCGGCGCCCTGGGGCGAGTCCAGCCGTGCTCATCATCTGTGCGGACGACGCGGGCGCGGTGGACTGGGTCGCCGCGGCACCGAGCGACCGCCCCATCCATGCCGTCACCGGCCTCGCCCGCACCAGCCGCGTCCTCAAGGAATGTCCCGTCGACATCCTCGCCGGGGCGGCCAAGGACCTGGCCGCCCTGCTGCCGCGCGCCGCGCTCAAGCTCGACCGAGTCGCGAGCGTTGTCGTTGCGTGGCCCGAAGCCCTGGTGGAGAGTGACGGCGCCGCGGCGCTCGACACCGTCCTCGGCGAAGCCCGCGACGCTCACCGCATCGTGTTGAGCTGGAATCCGGCCTTGCTGGGCGACTTTCTCGAGCGACACGCTCGGCGCGCGCTCATCGTTGGAATGCCGCCGGTGGACGAGAGCGGTCGTCCGCTCCCGCCCGTCTGCCGCGCGCGTTTCGCGGTCGTCCCGCCGTTCCGTCGCGCCTTCGCCGTGCGGGACGCCCTCGACGCGCTGACCGCGACGACGCCGTTCGT
>DATHKX010000155.1:0-24670 GCA_035488835.1 Gemmatimonadales bacterium | reverse complement strand
GGGATCGAACACGTTGGTGTTGGCGAGGCCGTGCAAGTCGCTGATGTGGCCACCGGTTACGAGCAGCCGGCCGTCGGGGAGAAAGTCGTGACCGGCACAGAACAGCAGCGACGGCGCCGGCACCACGGTGAAAGCACCCGTGGCCGGGTCCCACACTCGAGGATCACCGACGCGGCCCCAGCTCAACACCTTGCCGTTCAGCAGCAAGTGGAGGTGTATCTGAACGAGCGGCGCCGGGCGAACGGACGACCACTGGCCGACCAGTGCGAGCCGCGGTCCCGTGACGCGGGGCACCGTCGGATCGCCGCAGGCGTGTAGGAGCAGCAGGACCACGAGCGACAACTGGGTGATGGCGCGCAAAGCTCCTCTGGGGACGGTGTCGAGCAACCAGCGGGGAATCTACGGCTCGCACGGATGCGAGGCTCGCGGCGCCTTGCGCCGGTGCGCGGTCCCCGCGATCATGCGACACAATCACGCCATGACGACCTCCCACGTCGCTGCGACCGTTCCGCTTCCGCCTCCTGTAGCGCGGCCCCAGGACGCGCAGCTCCGCCAGGACGTCCGTTGGCTTGCGGCGACGCTGGGCCGGGTCGTCGGCCGGCTGGCGGGTGAGGACACATTCCGCGCCGTCGAGGAGTTGCGCCGGGCCTGCCGGGCCCGACGGCTCGGCGTCCCCGGGGCACCGGACCTGGACACGCTGCTCGCGCGGACCCGATCCCTGCCGCCGGAGACGGCGCGTCTCACGGCCCGTGCCTTCACGGTGTTCTTCATCCTCATCAATGCCGCGGAGCAAGCGCATCGGGTCCGACGGTCGCGCCAAGACGACCTGGCCGCGGCGCAGCGCGGATCGGTGCGCTGGTCGCTGCACCGCCTGCGTGAGGCCGGCCAGGGAGCCGACGAGGTCACGCGCGCCCTGCTCACGCTCGACGTCCGACCGGTCCTCACCGCGCATCCCACCGAGTCCGCCCGGCGCACGATCCTCGACCTCCAGGCCCGGCTGGCGGAGGGCCTCCTGGCGCGGGACGGCGCGCCGGAGCCCCAGCGCCGCGCCATCGAGGGGCGTCTCGAGGGCGAGGTGGAGCTCCTCTGGCTCACGGAGGAAGTGCGGCGCGACCGCCCGTCCGTGACGGACGAGGTGTCGAACGCCCTCTGGTATCTCGAGGACCGCCTCCTGGAGGCCGCGTCGCGCGTGCGCGAGCGGCTGGTCCAGGCGTTCGAGGACGAGTTCGGCGGCGGGCTGGCCGCGGTGACCCCGCTGAGCATGGGCAGCTGGGTCGGGGGCGACCGGGACGGCAACCCGTTCGTCACTGCGGAGATCACGCTCGCCGCCGCGCGCAGCGCCCGCCGCGCGGTGCTCGCCTACTACGCGCGGGCTCTGGCGGACCTCACGGGACGGCTCTCCGTATCCGAGCGGCTCGCTGCGGTCTCGCCCGAGCTGCGAGCCTCGCTCGAGCGGGACCGCCAGGAGCTGCCGAGCGTGTGGGAGCAGAATCGCCGCCGCAACGCCGACGAGCCCCTCCGCCTGAAAGTCAGCTTCATGCGGGCCCGGGTCGAAGCCGATCCCCCCGGGTACGCCTCGCCCGTGGAGTTGGAGCGAGATCTGACGCTGGTGGCGGACAGTCTGGATGCCGTCGGCGCGGCGCACGCGCGGCGTGCCCTGGTGGAGCCGCTCCTCGCCCAGGTACGCGCCCACGGCTTCCACGGCTTCCGCCTGGATGTGCGGGAGGACGCCGCCGTCCACACCCGGGCGCTCGACGACCTCGCGGCGGCCGTCGGACTCGGGCGTCTGGACGGCGAGGCCATCCGGCGGGAGCTGGCCGGCCGGCGCCCACTGCACACGCCGCACGTCACCCTGGCGGGGCCGACCGATGGGACGCTGGCGGTGTTTCGGGCGATGCGGGCGATCCAGGACGAGATCGGGATGGCCGCGGCCTCGACCTACATTGTCTCGCGCACGCGGTCCGCCGACGACCTGCTGCGCGTGCTGCTGCTGGCGCGTGAAGGAGGGCTCGAGGACCGCCTCGACATCGTGCCGCTGTTCGAGACCCTGGAGGATCTCGAGCAGGCGCCGCTCGTCGTGCGTTCGCTGCTCGGCGACCCGATCTGGCAGCGACACCTCGCCGCCCGCGGGCGGCACCAAGAAGTGATGCTGGGCTACTCCGACTCAGCCAAAGACGCGGGACTCCTCCCGTCGGCGTGGGCGCTCTACCGTGTGCAGGAGGACGTGGCGCGGGCCTGCGCCGACGCCGGCGTGTCCTGGACGCTGTTCCACGGCCGCGGCGGCAGCGTGGGACGCGGCGGAGGCTCACCGGTGGCGCGGGCGCTCACGGCGCTTCCTCCGGGCACGGTGCACGGGGGGATCAAGATCACGGAGCAGGGTGAGATCGTCTCCCAGAACTTCGGCCTCCTGTCCGTGGCCGAGCGCAGCCTCGAGCTGATGCTGAGCGGCGTCATGCTGCATCGGTTCGAGGACTGGCGCACCGGCCTCGAGCCCGGCGAGGAAGCGCGGTTCCGCGAAGTCATGGATCGCCTCGCGGCGGAGGCGTTGCCCCGTTACCGCACGCTGGTCTACGGCAGCGGGGATCTGTTCAGGCTGTTCCTCGAGACGACCCCTGTCCGGGAGCTCGCCGACGTGCGCTTCGGGTCGCGGCCGGCCTACCGCGCGCCGGGTGAAGAAACCATGGAGGGCATCCGGGCGATCCCCTGGGTGTTCGGGTGGACCCAGACGCGACTCATGCTCCCGGGATGGTTGGGCGTGGGCACGGCGCTGGAGGCCGTCGGTCGCGAGCCCGGCGGGCTCGCGGTGTTGCGCCGCATGGCCCACGCGTGGCCGTTCTTCGACGATCTCCTGGCCAAGGTGGAGATGGTCTGTGCCAAAGCCGACCTCGCCATCGCCCGGATGTACGTGCGGGAGCTGGGGGGGGGCGGCGACCTCGCGCTGTTCGACCACCTGGAAGACGAGTTCCGCCGCACGATCGCCGCGCTGCTGAGTATCCGGGAGAGTGAATACCTGATGCGCGACAATCCCATGCTCCAGACGGCGATCGGGCTGCGGAACCCGTACGTGGATCCGCTGTCGCTGCTCCAGGTGACCTTGCTGCAGCGCAAGCGTGAGGCCGTCACCAGCGGCGCGGCGCCGGAACCGGTCAGTGCCGGCCTCGCATCCACCGTCAACGGCATTGCCCAGGGGCTGCGGAACACGGGCTAGCCTTGCCACTCCGCCAATGTCGCCACAGCTTGAGGCGTGCAGCGGAGAACGTTCGTCCACGCCCTCGGCGCCTCGCTCGCGACCGGACCGTTGGTGTCCCGCCTTGTGCCCTCCCCTCGCCGCCTGAACCGGATCGGGCTCGAGCTCTACTCGGTGCGGGACGCGATGGGCCGGGACCCCGAGCGTACCCTCGCCGCGGTGCGGGCCATGGGATACAGCGACGTCGAGCTGCTCTGGTCCTTCGGTAACTTCGGCCGCACGACCGAGCAGGTCCGGGCGGCCCTCGATCATGAAGGGCTGCGCGCGCCGTCGGCGCACGTCTCACCCGCCGTCGTGCTCGTCGGGTGGGAGCGGAGCCTCGCCATCGCCCACCGGCTCGGCCATGAATACCTCATTGTGCCGAGCTTCACGGCGGACACGGCCCGCTCGCTGGACGATTGGCGGGAATGGGCCGACCGCTTCAACGCCGCCGGCGCCGCGGCCCGGCGCGCCGGCATCTGGCTCGCCTTCCACAACGAGGCGGACCACATGACGCCGATCGACGGTAAGGTGCCCTACGACGTGTTCGTCGAGCGCACCGACCCGACCGTGGTCCGCCACCAGCTCGACGTCGGCAACATGGTCATGGGGGGCGGCGACCCGTTCGCCTACCTGGAGCGGTACCGCGACCGCTATTGGAGCTTTCATCTCAAGGACGTCGTGAAGGACCGCTCGAAAGACACGGAGCTCGGCACCGGAACGCTCGACTTCCGGCGCCTCCTGGCGAGCATCCCCGACATCGATCGCAAGCCCTGCTACGTCGAGCAGGAGGGCGTCGAGCATCCGCTCGACAGCGCGCGACAGAACTGCGCGTTTCTGAAAACGCTCGAGTTCTAGGGCGTAGCCCCGCTGAGGCTTACTTCGGAAGCTGATACGAGCCGGTGCACTCCCATGCGCTGACGCCATTAGCGATCGTCTTCGCCCGGCACGACCCGCTTCCCCTAAGGCCTTGCAGCTTCCCCGTCCCACCCACGAACAGCCAGTTCCACGTCGCGCTCTGAGGAGCCCCGTCTTTCAACGCGGTCGTCCCCACGTAGCGATAATACGCCCGGTCGCCCCCGGACATGGTGTCCAGGTAGTAGCCGTGGAACTGCGACGTGCTGTCGCTCAGCTCGTCGGATTGGACGCCCTGCCCCCCCTTGGACCGGAGCCCCGCGATCGCAAACGGCTTGGTCCATCGGCAGGTGGTTTGGCTGATCGTGAACGCATGATTGGGGCGATCGCCGATCGCGATCGTATGCGTGACGTCGGGCTTGGCGCATGTTCCGGCACCGGACAGCTTGGTCTGTGCCCCGAGCACCTGCGCGCCGAGCAGCGTCACTCCGAG
Source organism: Gemmatimonadales bacterium (assembly GCA_035488835.1). GTDB lineage: Bacteria > Gemmatimonadota > Gemmatimonadetes > Gemmatimonadales > GWC2-71-9 > AG41. The sequence goes on along the minus strand of DATHKX010000155.1, from coordinate 20,096 downwards.
CGCGAGGAGACATGAGCGCATCGCATCCTCCTTGTCGGGTTGAACTGGAACGAGTAGTCCGCGTCTCATGGTCCCCCGGCCTCACTTCGCATCGTATCCGGCGAATTCCCCGCGCTGGTACACGTTTCCCTTGTATTCCTGGTCGAGGTGGATGCCTATCTTGGAGGTATAGTATGCCCGCACGGTCCACCCTTTGAGCTCCCCGAAGAAGCGCTCGGGCGCCGTTTTGGGGTCTTGCTCGCCGGCCGCCATTCGGGTGAGGACCGCGACTCGCTGGTCCGACGTGGCCTCGAGGAACGGCTTCGCGTTGAGCTCACGAGACAACCCATCCACTGTCTGGAGGCCGGAGCGCCATTTTGCCTGCCAGTCGGGCTCGAGCGACTCTGCCAGGCGGCCGTCGATGAAGGCCGCCACCGCGGCGGCGCGGGCGCCCGGCGAATGCTCGTCCGCGGGCATGATCAGCTCGGTGAGCGCATCCAGCATCCCGAACTCCGCCGCCGTCAGGAACTTGCCGGGGACGCCAACCGCGACCGGCGTGCTGGCCGCTCCACCCGGCAAGAGCGGAGTCACCAGGGCCGCCGCGGTGGCCGCGATCATCTCGCGGCGCGAGAGCTGTGCTGCGTCCGTCATAGATTCCCCTTCCTGAATTCGTCCGCCAGGTGCTCACACGACCGCCACGCCAGCGCCATGATGGTCCACGTGGGATTCTGACACGACGCGCTGACGTGGCTTGAGCCGTCCACCACGAACAGGTTCCGGACGTCGTGCGACTGCTGAAACTGGTTCAGCACCGAGGTCTTGGGGTCGTTGCCCATCCGCGCCGTGCCCAGCTCGTGGATCGACCACCCCTCCGTAAGCACTTTCTCGTCCGTCCCCACAAGCTCGATCCCCGCAGCCTCGAGCATCTCGCGACCCGTCGCGACCATGTCCTCGGCCATCTTGCGCTCGTTGTCCGAGAACTGGTAGTGGAAGCGTAGGACCGGGATCCCCCACTTGTCCTTCGTATCGGGATCGAGGTCGACGTAGCTCTCGTAGCGAGCCAGGACCTCGCCGAAGGCGCCCATACTGATGAAGGCCCCGGCGTGATCGCGCACGCTCCGCTTGAACGCGCCGCCGAATCCCGGCGTGTCCATCACGTGCGCCGGGAACATGGTATGGCCGCTGTTCCCCTCGTAGCCATAGCCTCGGATGAACCCGGGCTGGCGATCCTTCAGGTTCCGGAAGCGGGGGATGTAGAACCCCCCGGGCCGGCCGTCATCGAGCGTGTGCGGCTTGCCCACGAGCTCCTTGATCAGGCCGGTCACCCCCGGTCCCATCACGTGCTCGCAAAAGTTGTGACCGACGTGCCCGCTCGAGTTGCCGAGGCCGTTGGGATGCTGGGGGGAGCGTGACAGCAGCAGCAGGCGGGCGGATTCGAGCGTGGAGGCGCCCACGACCACGACCTTGGCCTTGGCCTCGTAGCTCTTACGCGTGGTGCTGTCGAGGAAGGCGACGCCCCGTGCCCGACCGGTGTTCTTGTCGACCAGAATCTCGTACGCGATCGAGTTGGGCCGCACGGTGAGGCGGCCCGTGTCCATCGCCGGGTAGATGAGACCGGTGGGCGAATCGAACACGGCGTGGATATCGCACCCGCCCCGCCGCTCGCAGGCGCCCCGCCCGTAGCACTTGCTGCGATACTTGTTGTGCTTCAGCCCGTCGGTGGTGACGCCGGCGCGATACGGCGTCAGGACCTGCCCCCCCTTCTTCAGGCTCTCGCGCAGCTTCACCTCGCCGAAGTTGAGCTTCGAGGGACGCTGGAACTGGCTGTCCGGCAGGTGCGGCAGGTTCTCCTTCACGCCTGAGATGCCGAGGTACAGGTCGACTTTGTCGTAATACGGCTCCACGTCCGCGTACGAGATGGGCCAGTCTTCGCCGTACCCGTCGTGCGACTTGGCCTTGAAGTCATAGTCGGAGAGGCGGAGGGCCAGGCGGCCCCAGATATTGGTCTTGCCCCCCAGGCAACGGGCCCGCACCCAGGCGTAGTTGGTCCCGGTGTAGGGGTGATCCTTCTCGTCCACCAGGATGTTCTTGACGTAGTCCGATCCCGTCCATCCCCCGACGTACGAGTACACGTGCTTGAACGCGGCGCCCTTGGCGTAGGGCGGCTTGCGGATCGTGTATTCGTTGAACGAGAGGTGGTGTGATCCCGGTGGGGCTTCGCCCCGGCGCGGGTGATCGTACGGCCACTGCATCGAGCGCAGCTCCTGCTCGATGGGAAGCTTCTTCCCGGCCTCGAGCATGAGCACCTGCAGGCCGTGGGTGGTGAGGACGTGGGCCGCCATGCCGCCGGCCGCACCGGAACCCACGATCACCGCATCGTAGGTCCTGGAGAGGTCGATGTCCTGGTCGAGCGGGGGGGCGACCTTCACGAGCGTCATCGGCGCACTCCTCCCTACTTGGGCTGTTGCACGGTACGCAGATAGGGCTTGTGTGTCTTGAAGCCCTGGGGGTACTTCTTGCGCGCGTCGTCGTCCGAGACGGACGTCGGGATGATCACGTCCTGGCCCGGCTTCCAGTTCACCGGCGTCGCCACCGTGTGCTTCGCGGTGAGTTGCACCGAGTCGAGGAGCCGCAGCACCTCGTCGAAGTTGCGCCCCGTGCTCATGGGATAGGCGATCATCGCCTTGACCTTCTTGTCCGGGCCGATCAGGAACACGGAACGTACCGTCGCGTTCTCCACCGCCGTGCGCTTACCGCCGGTCGCATTCGGGTGGATCATGTCGTACAGCTTCGCCACGGTCAGATCGGCGTCGCCGATCAGCGGGTAGTTCACCGCGTGCCCTTGGGTCTCCTTGATGTCGTTGAGCCAACGCGCATGGTCACTCACCGGGTCGACGCTCAAGCCGACGACCTTGGCGTTGCGCCGATCGAACTCCGGCTTGAGCCCCGCCATGTAGCCCAACTCCGTCGTGCACACGGGCGTGAAGTCCTTGGGGTGCGAGAACAGGATCGCCCACTTGTCGCCGATCCACTCGTGAAAATGGATCGTGCCCTCGGTCGTCTCAGCAGTGAAATCGGGGGCTTCGTCACCTATGCGGATCGCCATCGTCGGGCCTCCTTCCCTTCGCAGGAGCGGGTACCACTGGACAGCGCCTAAACTATGCGCCCGCGACCGTGTCGGCGAGCCGCGGCGTCATCGCTGCTTCGGGTCCCAGACCGCAATGCCGACCCGCGAGTCCGCCGTGCCGTAGTACAGATACCAGCGTCCGTTGAAGGGCACGAGCCCTTCCACGAAAGTCGTACCCTGGGTGTACTGTCCGGTCCGCTCGTAGGCTTCCGTGGGCTTGATGAACGGCGCGTCCGAGCGGGCAAGCAGCTTCAGCGGATTGCGGAGATCGTACAGCGCCTGCCCGCCCGTGTAGACCCGGTCCGGAAGCTGCGGATCACCGTACTGGCCGCTGTTGCCCGCGTTGTACAGCACCAGTATGCCGTGCTCGGTGACGAGGGCCGGCGGGCCTGCCTCCACCAGCCAGGAGTCGAAATAGCCCGCGCGCGGCGAGAGGACCTTGATCAGCCTGCCGTCCGAGTCTTCCAGCGGCGTCCAGTCGACGAGGTCGTCCGACGTCGCGATGAGGATGTCGGGGACGTTGAAATACATCCAGTACTTCCCGTTCAGCCTGGTGGCGATCACGCGGTTCCCGTCGGTCCGCGCAACGATAGCCCCGGATTTGGATTCCAGGTTGCGGTGCTTCCCGTGGCCACTGCGGGCGAATGCGGGGCCGTGCTTCGTCCAGGTGACCAGATCCCGGGACGTCGCGATGGCGAGGCGAGGGATGCGACGGTTCCACTGCGTGTACGTGAGGACATAGCTACCGTCCTCCGCCTCGACGATGCGCGGATCCTCCACTCCGCCGGGCCATTCGTACTCCCGCTGCGCGTCTCTGTCAGGATAGAGCACCGGCGCGCTTTTGCGGGTGAAGTGCAGTCCGTCCTGGCTCTCCGCCAGCCCGATACGCGACGTGTGACCGCCGATCATCTGCTCACCGCTCGCATCTTCGGCGCGGTACAGCACGTACACGCTCCCGTCCTTCACCACGGCCGCCGGATTGAAGGTGGCGTGTTCCTCCCACCGAACGATGGAGTCGCCCATGGCAGAGCGGAACTGAGACGCGGGACTGGGCGTGATGGCCGGGTTCACGTCCTTGGGCTTTTCAAACGGACCGAACATCCAGCCACGCCCCTGTCCGCACGCCGGCTGGCTCGTCACCGAGCCCGGTGCGGACAAGAGCATCACAAGGGCGAGGGCCTTCAGAGTGCCGCGCCTGCCAGATCCGTAACCGTGCCGGCGAGCAATGCCACCTTCGCCGGATCGGCGGCCCCCTGCGCGTCACCCTTCAGCTGCGTCGCGAGCTGCGTCAGCGCATCCCGGCGCCCCTGCCCCGACAGTCGCTCAGCACCGGCGAGCGCCGTACGGGCGGCGGACAGCTTGTCGGGCGCCAGACCATTCGAGCGCGTCAGCTGGTCCAGATACGCCCGTGCCACCACGAAGCTCGCGGGCCACACCAGCTGCTGCTGATCCTGGGCGTTGAGGTAGTCGAAATGGATCAGTTTCGCGGCGTCGATCTCATCCTGGGAGATGAACGCGCTGGGCTGGAGCTCGAAGATGTCGAGTCCGCGCGAAATCTCGGAGCTGACGATGTAGCCGTTGTACCAGTACGCGGACCACGACCCGCCGCCGACCAGCTTGGTCGAGTCCATCGGGCCGCGGTCGAAAAAGGCGATCTCCCGCGGGTGCGCCGGATCGGTCCAATCGAACAGCGAGATGCCGCCCTGATACCACGCCTGGGCCATGATGTCGCGGCCGGGGATCGGGATCAGCGTGCCGTTATGGGCGACGCAGTTCTCGTTCGGGGTTTGCGGCGCCGGCAGCTTGTAGTAGCTCTGGAACGTCATCGTGTTGCCCGACCGCGTGAAGATCGCGTCCGCCCCCCACTCGGGCTTGTCCGTCACACGGCAGCGCGGCTGCAGGCCGCCGCCCCATTCATCGGTGAACAGGATCTTCGTGCCGTCGTTGTTGAACGTCGCCGAATGCCAGAAGGAAAAGTTCGAATCCGCCACGGCGCCGATCCGCTTCGGATTGGCGACATCGCGGATGTCGAGCAGGAGCCCGTAGCCGCCGCAGGCGCCGCCCGCGAGGCCGATCGCCGGATAGACGGTGATGTCGTGGCACTGGGTGGGCCCCGGAGGCGGACCGCTACCGCGGGTGGGCGGGTTGACGATGCGATCGACGATGGCTTGGGCGGCCGCCCGCAGCGCGGCGCTGTCGGCCCCCGTCGGCGTGCCGGTCCCCCCTCGCGCCTTGACGATGCTGTCGAGCTGCGCATGCACGAATCCCGGCCCGAGCACGATTTCCGCACCGTTGTATTTAGCGGTGAACCCGCCTTTGGCGCGCGCCTCCGCGGCGATTTTCGCCGCGGCGGCAATGTCTTCCGGCGCTTCCCCGTGATGGGCCGGCGCCGCGAGGTCCTGGAAGATGCGCGGCGAGCTGACGATCCGCGCCTGTTCCGGATGCGCCAACGGCACCTGGATCACTTCGATCCGGAATAGCGCGGAATTCGGATTCGAGTCTGGCGGCGCGCTGGAGCATCCCGAGAGCTCGTTGGGTGACCGGACCGGCGCCGACCCGGACACGTAGATGTAGACGTTCGCCGTGTCGGCCGGCGACGTCACCACGGTGTGCGTGTGCGAGCCCCGGCAGGTCTGCACGTCGGTGATGTGGCGGGGATTCGCGATATCGGTCACGTCGAAGATCCGGATCCCGCGCAACCGATCGTGACTCACCGTGTCGCGCACGCCCTGCGTGCCGCAATCGGTGCGCCCGTTCAGGGCCTCGCCGGAGACGAACAGCAGCTGGCGGTATACCGAGACATCGCTCTGCGATCCGGGGCAGACGAAGGCCTTGTGCAACCGGGGGCTCTTCGGGTCCGTGATGTCCCATACCTGGACGCCGGCGAAGTTCCCCTGGATGACGTAAGGCCCCGTGAACGACAGGTCGGAGTTGATGTAATTGAAATCGCCCGGGGTGCTGCGGTTGATGAAGTCCGGGGAGGGCTGCGTGGTCGAGACCAGCTGGATGTTCCAGGCGGCCTGGGCGGCATCCATCCACCCGGCGCGGAGTCCCACCCGCGGGTCGCGGCTGGGCGCCGCCGTGGACAAGTGCCGCTGGGACGAGGTACACGCCGCGACGGACCACACGACGATCGCGAACAACGTTGCTGATTTCACTGAGGGCTCCCTGTGAGGGCATCGAGCATACGGGTCATGCGGTCGATCTCCGTGGTCTGGTCGGCGTTCACGTCAGCGGCGAACCGGAAGATCGGGCCGTTCTCGGCGGCGCCGGGGGCGGCGAGCAGCTGTCCGACCATCGTGAGCGCGCCCTGGTGGTGCTGAATCATGAACGTGAGGAACAGGCGGTCGAACTCGCGGCCGCGCGCGGCGTCCAGCTGGGCCATCTGGTCGGGAGTCAGCATGCCGGGCATCAGCATCGGGTGATCCATTCCCGGCATCACGTGGCCGCGTGGGTCGGCCGGTGGCACGGGCTGGTCGTGCTCGCGCAACCAGCGCTGCGCGAACGCGATCTCGTCGTTTTGGGCGACCACGATGCGCTCGCACAGGACGCGCACCGCCGGACTCGCGCCGTGCGAGGGTGCCCACCCGGCCATCTGGACGGCCTGGGCGTGATGGCCGATCATCCCCGCCACGAACTGCACGTCCGCCGCCGTGTAGGACGGCCGACCGGGTGAGACGCTGGCTTGATGGGTCGTGGCGGTGGTGCATGCCGCCGCGGCAATCACCACCAGAAATGGTGTTCTCATCACCGGGCGTAAGCTGCGGGGACCAGGCCCTGGGGCGCAAGGCAGATGATGCGCGATGAATCACTGTACGAGGAGCGCCCCTACTGCCATGCCTGACAGTTTCCAGACATTTGTACCGCCAGGGCTACTTGAAGATGAGGTGCGCCACGGCAGATTCGACATTCCAGTAGATGATCGCGAGCGCCGTCAGGTCGAACGCCGCGTGCACGGCCATCACCATCCAAAGTCTGCCCGTCACGGCGAAGATCGTTCCGAAAACGAGTCCGGTGATCGAGGCCTGTTCGACGGCGGCGAGCCCTTGCTCACGGTAGTGGTACAGTGCAAACAACCCGGCGCTCAAGATCACGCTCGCCGTCTTTGCGGCTACGCTGCTTCCGAAAAGCTTGCCCAGGCGCTCGAACAGGTATCCCCGGAAGACGGTCTCTTCTCCGAAGCCCCCGCCGACAATCATGAGGTACGCGGCTCCCGGGAGCGCGGCCTGGTTGCCGGTCAGGTAGTGGTACGCCTGATTGATCGCAGGGGCACCGAACAGCGGCATGACGAGCGCTTTCATCAAGAGCTTGAATGCGATGCCGAACGCGAGGCCGAGGGCCAGGTCTTGGGTCCAGCTCTTGGGCTGGACGTAGCCGATCTCGCGCCACGGCGTGCGCGACCAGCGGACCCACACGAGCGCCAGCAGGGCGCCGAAGGGCGCGATGGGATAATTGCCGGCGAGGAGAATGACGAGCAGCGCGAGGATACCGAGGGGCCCGAATCCGCGCAGCGCCGTTGCGACCCGATCGCCGAGCGGCGCGACGGGTAGGGGTTGGACCGAGTCCTCAGGACGCTGTTTCGACAACGACTCGCCCCCGTGCCAAGCGCTCTACGGAACCGAATGCACCTCGGTTGGATCGATGACGACGGGAGTCCGGTCCGGTCCGAGCGCCCATTCCGCCAGGGTGCCTTTCACGACCACGCGCTTGCCCGAAAGGCGGCGGACCTCACGCCACGTGGATTCCGCTCGCCGCACCTGGATCGTATCCTGACCCTGAAACGCGTCGGTGTTGGGACTGTCCTTGTAATCAGGGATTGTGCAAATCGGAGCGTCGAGGATCAGCAGGTCCACCACCTGGGGACGGTCGCCACGAGCGATACTCTGGTAGTTGGGCGGGCCTGGGAGCGTACGCTGAATCAGGCGTCCGGTGAGCGAGACCGCAGCGGGCCGATAGTGGTAACAGGAATCGGCGACACCCGGTCGGGCCGGGGCGTGCGCGCCGGCTGCCACTAGGACGACGAACGACGAAACCAGGAACATGGTCAGAGTCCGCCTTGCCTTGGGGGGTAAGGATACCCTGGGTGCGGTGATCGCGGCACCCTGTCAATCAAGCAGCGTCTGCGCGATGCGGCGCCCGGCGTATATACCGACTCCGGTCCCAACCATGCTGACGACGAACGCCGTCATCATTCCGACGGGGGCGCCGAGCCACCAGCCGATCGCCCCCCCGACGCTGGCTCCGAGCAGTGTGAGGAGCTTGGACATGCTAGGCGCGTCGCGAAAAGCGAGGGAGCAAAGCGATGCCGATGACGACATACGCCACGGCAACAAGCATCATCGCACGGACCCACGAGCGGGCTGACACGTCAGCGCTTGCTAGGCGGCGCTGCCATCCTGCGGATGGGTCGACGAAGGCAGAGGACCGGAATTCGGAGGACCTGCTATCTGTGCCGCAAGAGCGTCCATCTGGCGCCCGCGCAGACGCGCCCACCGCGGCAAGCGCAGCGCGCCGTTAGCAATCATTCCGACACCCATCGTGAGGAGCAGCGCGATTCCGGGAACGGCGTCGCCCAGGTGGCCACGCAGGGCGCTCGTCATCGCGACCGTGGCCGTCATCGCAAGTGCCGCAAACCCGGCTCCAATGGACGCGCGTGCCGCGCCGTGCAGCGTCCGGAAACGAAGCCTGTGGCCCGTTTCGGTCGGTTCGAGCAGCACCTGCAAGTTGCCGTTCGTCCACTGCCGCAATGAGCCGTCCGAGCGCGTGGTGCCGCGGGCGTTGAAGACCTCGCGTAACTGGACCACCAGTTGCTCCCACTCTTGATCGGTGAGCTTGCGATTGAGGTTCACCGTGCGCGCCACACCGATCGGAAGTCCCAGGAACGTCCGCGATGCCGCCCCTTGACGGATATCCAGGGCTTGAGCCGCCCGCGCCACCGCGTCGGGCGAGATGCCGACTTCACCGCCGATGGCCTGCAGATCGGCGAGCGTGAGGCCCTCCTCAGTGCGCACGTCCCGAAGGGGGCTTTGCGGCCCTTCCGTCGCGGCGCGGAAGATCGTCGCCATCTCCTTGTCGTTGTATCGTCGATCGGCCATGGCAACAAGTATCGCTGGAGCAGTAATCCGAGGCAAACGACTTGTGAGAGTAGCCTATGAACTCGTCGATTGCGTGCTCGTCAGGAAACGAGGCGATGATCTCGCCGCCGCCCGGCGCTACTTGGTGGGGCCGTTTCCCGCATCGACCGGCTTGAGATCGAAGGTTCCCTTGCTTTCTACAAAGAACACGCAATCGGAGGCCTTGTCGCAGGTCGTCGTGTGGCGGTAGTTCCCGCCGGGCTGCAGGAAGTAAGAGCCGGGTCCCAGCCGGAATTCAGGCTTTCCCTCAGGGGTCTGGATGTACGTCCCCGATATGATCACGACCTTCATGTCGTAGGTGTGCGTGTGGAGGGGAGCTGCGAATCCCGCCGGCAACTTGAAGAGCGCGCCGAACGCGCCGTTCGCATGATTGCCCCACAGATCCGCAACCTTGACTCCTGGGGCGCCGGGGCCGAGATCGGTCCACTTCATGTCGCCGGCCGGCATGATAACCAGTCGGCTCTCCGCCGGTTTCGGAGCGGGCTTCGCGTTGCGTTTTCCGGATCCCTGCGCCAGGGCTGCCACCGGCAAGGCGAGCGTCACCACAACCGTCAGGATATTTCTTGTCCTCATCGCATCCTCCGTGTCACTCAAACCCCGAAGGCGGTTCGCCCTACTCTCTCCCCTGGTCCGCAGAACGGACTGCACCTAAGGTGCGGGCGACCCCACGCGCTGCGCAAGTGCAGTGGACGACAGTCCGTACCCGCCAACCGATTCCCTTCAGAGCGATCGGCCCGCGAGCTTCAAGCGCTTGCTAGGCGGCGCGGATCTGGATGACCCACAGGAGTACTCGCGTGCGGTGGTGGCCACTAATCGCGTGAAACAGCTCACCCGTGACTCGGAGCCGAGAGCTGTGGGCCGCTCGGAGTTGCGCCCACAATGAGTCTGTACCAATAGCGAGCTGCAGTTCGCGCACCCCCGATTCCAACTGCCGGTCGCCCTCGTCTGAGGCACTGTCGGGGGCGACGCAAATCGGCTTGGGAATGCTCAGAATGAGAGCGGTATCACGTTCATCGCCTTCACGCACGCTCTCGTAGTTCGGTGGACCAGGGTACGGTCGCCGGATGAGGGTTCCCTCGAGAGTCACGGCCGAAGGGCCGTAGTGAAGACATGATTGCTGCCGGAGCTGGGAAGAATGCCCGGCCAGAAGAAGCGAAGCCAGGCACAGCGGAGCTTGCCCGTAAATGGAACTCATGGCGCTGCCTAACGGATCGCGCTTAAGCTGTGGCCGTCTCGACAATCCTGCTCCTCGTTCAGCGGCTCCCGTAGTCCGTGAAGACGTAGTCTCTCGACTTCACGATCGTGTGGCACGCGAATCCACACTTGGCGTCGTTCCCCTGCGGCGGCGCGTCGGCCGTGGTGCCGGGCGTGAACCTCCCAGACGCGGCCTCATAGTTGAACACGGCCCATCCCCACCCGCCGCTGTCCGCGAACCGCTTGCTGTCCTTCACCATGAAGTCGACGTCATGCAGCGTGCCCGGCACCGTCGCTGCGGGGAACGTCTCCATCTTTGTCGGGTTCCAGTGGATCTTCGCCATCCTGGAGCCGTCGGGGAATGGCTTGCCGTTGCCAGGAACGCCGGCCCGGTAGGCGGCGATCATCACGGGATTGGCGAGGATCGCCGCAAGCAGGCCTCCGTCCTGACTGATGGAGAGAAGTTGCCAGTTCTCGTATCCCCTGAACTCGGCGAACGCGAGCCCACCCGGCACCTTCACGGTGTACTTGTCCTGGGCGCACATGGTGCTGCCGCCCAAAGTACTGACGAGTGCCGTCACGATAGCAATCGTCCCCATGCGGTTGCTCTTCATATCCAGTTCCTCCTTTGTTGGGCTTGGCGGTCTTGACTTCTTTCCCGATGGAGCATGATAAAATTTCTGCGTGGCCTTCTTTGGGCTCATGGAAACCTCATGCGGAGCACGTAACTCACACCCAGTGCACATACATACAGCCCGACTCCGAATACGGTATGCGTCATAAGGCTCTTCAGCCTGGCCTGCGCTGGATTGGGTGTCCTTGACGCAGCAATGCCGAGGCCGATCGACGGCTGCATGACGAAGAACGGGAGCACCACGGTGCCGATGCCGTAGAGCAGCGCAGGCAGTAAAGTCGGTCGCGCAAGCCAGTCGCGTGATGCGACAACGACGAACACAAGCGCGAACCCGACACCAATAGTGTAGTGCGCAATCCAGCCGACGGTGCACTCATAGGGTTTCTGTGGCGCGCCGGTGATACTCGCATGCCTAAAAGTGCCCCCCGGCATGTGGCGAAGCCAGCGTCCCAGTAAACAATAGCTGAGCGAAGGAATGCCGAACGTACGCTTCAGGAACAGATTCCAAAGGTCCATGACCAGAGTTGCGCCAATGCCAAGGGCGATTCCACGAAGGACGTAGTTTGCTTGTACGCTCATGATCTACTCGATATGGATGTTGCCGGCTACCGGATCGCGTTGATGACGACCTTGCCTTTTGCACGGCCCGTTTCGAGGTAAGCCCAAGCCTGTTTGGTGGCTTCGAACGGGAAGATCCGATCCACGACCGGCCGGATGATGCCAGATTCAATGAGGGATGTGATCTTGCTCAACTGCTCGCCGTTCGCTCGCATGAACACAAACGAGTAGCTCACGCCGTGGTGCTTGGCCTTCTTCCGGATGCCGAAACTCAAAAGGCGCATGACTTGTTGCAAGAGCCAGTTCGACCCGTTCTCCTTGGCGAACGCTGCATCCGGCGGACCGGAGATGGAAATGAGCCTTCCACCGGGCTTCAGCACCTTGAGGGACTTTTCGAGCGTGTCCTTGCCCAGACTGTTCAGGACGACGTCGTAGCCGCTCAGGAGCTTCTCGAAATCCTCTTTCTTGTAGTCGATGACGACATCCGCGCCGAGACTTTTGACCAGATCGACATTCCCTGTGCTCGTCGTAGTCGCCACCGTTGCGCCGATGTGCTTTGCCAGTTGAATGGCGAATGTGCCTACTCCACCGGAACCCGCGTGGATCAGGACTTTTTGGCCCTTCTTCAGGTTGGCGCGTTCAATCAATACCTGCCAAGCCGTCAGACCCACCAGAGGGATGGACGCTGCCTCTTCCATGGTGAGATTCTTGGGCTTCAACGCCACGTCAGCTTCATTCATGGCGATGAATTCCGCGAACGTCCCGATCCGGTCCTGATGCGGCCGCGCATAAACCTCGTCGCCCGGCTTGAACCGTCGCACGTTGGACCCGACACGGACTACCACCCCGGCCACGTCGTTGCCGAGAATCAGCGGCAAGCGATAGGGCAGAATGAGTTTGAACTCGCCGTCCCTAATCTTGGAATCCAGCTGGTTTAGACTGGCTGCGTGGACTTGGACCAGTACATCATCGTCGCGGACTTCCGGTTCCGGCATTTCGCCGAGACGTACTGCGCGTTTATAACGATCGACGACGAATGCCTTCATGGCCTCTCTGTCATGCAATCGGGTCGCGGCCGCTCGCCCCAGACGGGCCCGTTCATACGGTCCTAGAGATCAGAGCTGTCCTCTTGCCGCCAAGACGGACGCGAGCATCACGAGGACGAGCGCGAGGCCGCCGAGACCGCCGATCGCCAGGGCGATGTTGCTCCACGTGCGGAGGTTGGGTTGCTGATACAGGCCGCGAACGGCGAGGACGCAACCAGAAGCAAATGCGATCAGAACGATAACCAGCCCCAGCGCCGCAATACCGAGCAATGTAACCGTCCCCGAGACCGCACCGCGATTCCCCGCTATGGCACCGATAAGGACCAGAGCCAAACACGCGAGCACGCCAAGAAAACCGCCGAGAATCAGCTTGGTGGAGGTGAGCACGGCCCTTAGGTTCCTAGCACCTCTTGTGGACTTGGATTGCCGCCGCAGGCACCTTTGTTCTTGTCGTCCCAGACCTTCGGCTCCCAGAGCTCGATCTTGTTTTCGTCTGGGTCCATGATCCACGCGAACTTGCCGTTCTCGTGCGATTCGGGTCCTTGGATGACTTCCACACCCCCCGCACGCAGCTGCTCCAGCAGCTCGCCGAGGTTGTCGACCCGGTAGTTGATCATGAAGGAAGATTTGCTTGGGCTGAACCACTGGCTGTCTTTATCCGCGAGATGCCACACAGTAAGGCCTCGATCCTCGGCCTTGTCGTCCGGCCATTTGAGGATAGCGCCGCCAAAGTCTTCCAGCTGCATGCCCAAGTGCTTCCGATACCACGCTGCCAGTGCAGCGCTGTCGCCTTTGCTCTTGAAGAAGACGCCGCCGACTCCGGTAACCTTCGCCATCGTTGCCCTCCTACCTATTCTAGCCGCCTAACGGATCGCGCTTAAGCTGCGGGCGCAAGGCGGCGAGGCAGCGCAATTCTTCCCTACTTGTGAGCGCCCGGCAGCTTCAAGCGCATGTTAGGCGGCGCTCAATCGTGGATCGCAACGCACTTACCGAACACGCCACTGGCTGTCACCCACGCGTTGATGCGCCCCCGTTTGTTCACGATCTGGAAGCGGGAGCCCTGGATCGCTTTGATCTATCCCTCGGGCGGGGCTCCCCGGCGTGATTGCGTGAAAAGCACGATGAACGCAGACTCGACCATGAGCGATAGGATGCCTAACGGCTCCAGCCAGATGTCGGGCGCTAGGCCCGGCAGGCCCACCGTACGGCTGATCACGTAGCTCACCAGCGCTCCGCCCGCCACCAGTACTCCTAATCCCCAACCCCACCCTCGCTCGCCGCGGCGGATGCCGAAGGCGGCGACGATGGCGGCTATCCCGTTTGCCAAGAAGAGCAACCCCTTGTAGGTCGCGTCACCGAAGCTGCCGGGTGCGTCGATGAAGTGAATCGCGCCGGTCACGAGGATGAGCGCGACACCTGCCCCCTGCACGGCGGTCGGCATGGTACGCATGTTTGAGCTCCACAGTGTTACCGGTCAGCTGATAACGGACTGTTACCATCACCCGAACTGTTCACCGCTCTTGGAGATCCGTCGCGGTCGCGCGACCAGCTCGCCCCCGCAGTTGGGGCACACCTGGGCCATCGATGCTGCGCAGGCCGCGCAGAAGGTGCACTCATAGGAGCAGACAAAGGCGGCACCTTCCGGCGTGAGGGCGGCGCCGCACCGTTCACACCGGGCTCGCATCTCGAGTGCCATTGGAGATTCGTCAGTTGAGGAGAAATCGGCGCCGTCTAACGGATCGCGCTTAAGCTGCGGGCGCAATGCGCGCGGGCGCAAGGCGGTTGAGCCGCCGATCGTGCCCGCAGGCGAGGGAACGCAATTCCTCCCTACTTGTGAGCGCCCGGCAGCTGACGGACGCCTAGCGATAGACCACTCTCGTGCCACCGCCACCGAATGCCCCCGACACACCGATGACGAACCCAAAATCGTACCAGAGACCGCGGTTGTTCGTCTCGTAGATCCGGACCTTGGGACTGAAGAGGCTGACGAGAAACGTGATCGGAGAGATAAGCCCGTGCCACAAGCCGGCCCAGAAGCCAGCGGGCGTTGCTCCTGAGACTTGGTATCGAGAGCCTGGTCCCGCTACCGCCAGGATGTTGGCCATTCAAGCCTCGCACTGAAGAGATGGTTGGTTGACGCCTAACCGATCGCGCTTAAGCTGCGGGCGCAACGCCCGCTGGCGCAAGGAGGATGAACGGCCGATGAAGTCCGAAGGTGAGTCAACACAATTATTCCCTACTTGGGTGCGCCCGTCACCTTCAAGCGCTTGTTAGGCGGCGGCTGGCAGGGCCGCGCGAAACATGCGGGCTGTGAGTGCGCCGGCGATGGGCAACACAACAGCGTAACCCAATACCGCAACGTTCTGCAGGAACATCTGGCCGGAAAGCGGACCGGCCACACCCGCAAGGCACAGCACTCCCCCGATCAGCAAGGCGCGCCTTGCGGGTTCTGCACTAGAACCTCCAGCAATCGCGAAGCTCATACAGAGCAGCGTGAAGCCCACAAGAATGTCCCATACGAAATACTCTAGCGCGAACAGTGGCGATGGCCACACCAATCTGTAGTCGACGAGACGCCCAACGCGCCACAACTGCCGTATCGCCGTAAGCTGGACAAAGTGCACAGCCATGGTGACGCCGGCTGCAAGGATGCCGATCGCAAGCGCGGTGAGCGCCGGGAGGCGGTGTGCAGCATCAGCGAAACACCAGATGGCGATGACTACACCTACCAGCGCGAGGGCGGACACAATCGTGAGGACTTCCATCACGGCGAGATATGGGTCTCCAATTGGCTCACGTGGCGTCGCCTCGGTGATGAGCCAGAGCGTGATGATACCAATGTAGAGAAACCCGACGATGAGTATCGCAATGGAGCTGGCCATCCCAAGGCGCCGCGCGCCCCATGACCAGCGCTCGGAAGCAGTCACAGCGAGAGTAGGTACCAGGCCGCCGCCTAACGGATCGCGCTTAAGGTGCGGCCTGCGGCGGCCGCAATTAAGACAGAACCCTTCCCTATCACGCGGCCGCCGCGGGCCGCCAGCTTCAAGCGCTGGTTAGGCAGCGCCCAGTTCAATCCGCGGTGGCTTCGCACCCGGGCACCTCCCGTAAAGCGTGATAGACCGCCAAACCCCGAGCCCGCGCCACCGCGACCAGCCGATCCGCCCCCTCCGACGGACCGCCGACGCGCAGCAGGGCATCACACCGTTCCAAGAGCCGCTCGGCAATGGGGTGGAACACCTCCTCGAACGCGACGTCGCCCGTCCGCACGGAGCCCGCCAGCGTCGCGAGCGGCAGGCCGAGCCACTCACCCACGAGCGGGACGTGCCCAGCCCGGAAGAGCGGCATCGCGAACGCCTCCATCGCGGCCACGTTCGCTGCCAACTTGGCCGGGTCATCCCCCGTGCCCGATCGATATGGGCCCGCCACGAGGATCATCAACCTTGTAGGGTGCGATTGCATGTGGTCGTGTGATCTGAGCAAGGATGTGCGCTGCCTAACGGATCGCGCCTAAGCTGCGGGCGCAATGCGCGCGGGCGCAACGCGGTGGAGCCGCAGATAAAAAGGCTAGCCAGCGAGGCAACGCAATTCCTCCTTACTTGTGCGCGCCCGGCAGCTTCAAGCGCTTGTTAGGCTGCCGCTCGTCGCAGCCATACTTCGAAGGCAACCACTGCTTGAGCCAGCAGCGCACCGAGCACGGCGGCCGCCACGAGCCCGCTTGGAGGCCGGAGCATGAGCCACCACACGATTCCTCCAATTCCACCAGCGAGGGCGAGCAGAGGATAGGGAGGCCCGCTCGAGCCCCGCTGCATCCAACGAAACGCCGTGGCAACGATCAACCCAAACGTAGCGCCGGCGGCCAGAACCGGCGGCACGCCGCGCAGAGAGAACGGATGCGGCCCGAGGCGCGTGATTGCGACGAAAGCTCCGAGTATGACGCCAGCAGCAAGGGTTCTGAGCAAACCGGGACGGCGGACAAGGTACAGGAGGACGAACACCCGCGTGGGCCTCGGTGGCGGCTGCCGTCGTGGCGGTGGTGGCGGGAAGACTCCAGCGCCCAAGGCGGTTGGTGGCCACCGAGGCGGGGGGGCGAGCTGCGCCTTATCCTGGGTCTTGAACTGGATCTCGTCGGTTGTTGTCATGGCCCGAGTGTCCCCCGGCGGCCTAACGGATCGCGCTTAAGCTGCGGGCGCAGCGCCCGCGGGCGCAAGGCGTTGGAGCGGCAGACAAAGAGGCTAGCCAGCGAGGCGACGCAATTCTTCCCTACTTGTGAGCGCCCGCCAGCTTCAAGCGCTTGTTAGGCAGCGGCTGACGCGCGGCCCCGACCGCCACGAGATCAAACCTTGCAGAGGCCTTTCGGACGCCAATCGGGCGCGGGACTTGTAGCCGGTTGCGCAGAGTCGTGAATGATCAGAACCAAAGCGCGACGCACCTCGGTGCCCGTCGCCGTAAGCTCCATCGGCGGCCCCTGCGACACGATTATGGGAGATCCTCCAGCCCGGCCGACGAGCGTGCCTGCCGGCGTTTCGAGACAGGTCTCGCCGGCGAGCGTGTACCAGGCTTCCGGACCGGAATGCCGGTGGACCAGGGATTTCATCCCCGGCCGAAGGACCGCTTCCATGTATTGCGCAGTGTAGGCGACGCCGCGCGCGACGGGTAGAGGACCAATGGCCGCGACGTGGGTGCCCTGCGACGGTCGCCAGCGCGCACCGGCAATAGTGAGCAACCACATCGTTCCAAGAGACTCAACGACCTTGCCGTGCGGACCGGCAGCAGCCTCTGCCGCGGAACGGGTCGCGAAAGTAGATAGATGCCAGAAGGCATGCGCGGAATCGAGTGGGCCGATTATCTGCGTTGCTAGGATGAAACACCCAAACTCGCGCCTGGCCCGCTCGCTAACCGGAATGCAGGCGACGCCGTTGCCGTCCGTTTGTGCGAACGCCGGCGGCGGCGTCATGAGCAAGAGGAGGGCAGGACCGGCGACGATCCAAGAGGGACAAAAACGGAGACGCATGTTGGCTCCTCTTGCCGATGCCTGGAAGTGACGTGCCGCTGCCTAACGGATCGCGCGTAAGCTGCGGGCGCAACGCCCGATGGCGCAAGGAGGATGAACGGGTGATGGAGTCTGAAGGCGAGTGAACACAATTATTCCCTACTCGTGAGCGCCCGCCAGCTTCGAGCGCTTGTTAGGCAGTGCGCCGCTTCTTAGCCCTTAGCTCGGGTCTTGAGGAGCCTGCGTAGGGCGTCGTTGACCGCCTGAGAGTCCTTGAACTCCGCAGCGACGTCGGGATCGAGGACAACGATGTTCGTACCTTCCTGAAAGCGCCGGGCGTACTTGCCGCGTACCCCGCCACTAAAGTCGTACTCGGGACGGAGATCGTCGCCTGAATCGGAGGGCTTATTGGTCTTCTTCATAGGTCTGGCGCTCACGGCGCGTTGCCGGTCGGGCGTTGATGATGCGAATCTCGTCACCCCGTTCTGTATGCGCAACTACCACCAGACGTCCCGCCACGCTCTGACCGACAAGGAGCCACCGCTCCTCGCCGATTGAGTGCTCGGGATCGGAGATTGTGATCGAGAGGGGGTCACCGAAGGCCGTGGCGGCTTCGTGAAAGTCGACCCCGTGCCTCTGGAGGTTCGCCGCCGCCTTGTCACGATCCCACACGAAATGCAGCATCGGGCCAATGTAGGCGGCGGAGTCGAGCGGCGCATCTGCCTAACGAATAGGCGTTAAGCAGCGGGCGCGCCGCTCGCTGCCGCAACATCCACCACGGGCCGGCGCGCCCGTCTGCTTCAACGCTCAGTTAGGCTGCGCGGGTTCACACCGTAAGTGCAACGGGTCGCCTCGCAGCGGCCAAGAGTCTCTTCCCGCCCAGCCACGCGCCTCCGGTCTTACCCTTACTGACCCCGTTGCAGACGGATCAGTCCGTGCACCGAGAGAAACAGGGAGAAAAGCCCTGTGACGCCGAGGCAGAGGAGAGCCCAGACGAAGGTGAACGCGTAGGGCCGGTCGATCGCGCCGGCGACGCCTCTCGCCGTCATCAAATGGATGACCGGCATGCCCAGCGCAGCAAGCGCGCCGAGGAGCATGATGACAAGCCCCGAGCGCCGCTCGGCGAGCACCAGTGTTCCGTAAAGCAAAACGACCAAGATGAGCGCCGAAATGAAGAGTCCGCGCAGGCTCAACTCGCCCGCGTTGTGAATGAAGTCACTCGTTAGGTGGAGGCTCAGGAAGAGGATCGAGAGAAGGGACGTGACGGTCAACAGGGTACTCTGTTTCACACGGCACTCTCCTGGTCGGATCAGGGGCGTGAAACTCCATCGCACAGCGCTCCGATGTAATACCAATCTAACCTACCCGACCCGTGTTCGGAGACTCGAGCCGACCGACAACGCGCAGCTTTAACGGATCGCGCTTAAGCTGCGGGCGCAACGCCCGCCGGCGCAAGGCGGTGGAGGGGCAGACAAAGAGGCTAGCCAGCGAGGCAACGCAACTCTTCCTTACTTGTGAGCGCCCGGCAGCTTCAAGCGCATGTTAGGCGACGATGCGATCGTAATCGGCATGCGTGCCAATCCAGAACCAGAGCACGCCATCCGGAGCGTCCACCGCTAAGGCGCGATAATGTGCGCCGACACGCACCGAGTGGAAACGCCCCACGCGTTTGAAGTGTAGCGAAGGATGTCGGGGGTCCGCCTTGAGGAGCTCAAACTGCTTGTCAGCCAGAATACGAACGGGCTCTGGCAGTTCACGGTAGCACCGCCAGAAGCTAGGGGCTGCGTAGTGATTCAAAGCTTCCGAGAGCGACCCGCACGATGGTCCGCTAGGGCAGCGTCCGCCAGGGCGTCCAGCTTACCGGCTTTCGCGTCTGCCTCCAGCTGCGCGTCCCACGCGGCAGCGTCGAAGGAGGCAAACCACTCCCGGAACGTCGCCAGCTCGTTGGCCGTCAGGCTACGGATCTCGCGTTCGAGCTTCTCGACTTTGGTCATAGGGCAGGAATATAAGTGATGGCTGATCGTTCGCCTAACGGATCGCGCTTAAGGTGCGGCGCGCTGAAGAAAGATTCATTCCCTAATCTACGCGCGCCGGCACTCCCTCTCGACCCCGGAGCAGCAACCATGCAAACGCAATACCGGCAACAAGGATGAGAATGTTTCCGATCTGGCTAAGGAGAACTTCCGCCAGGATGATCTCCCCCATGATCAGGATTGCGCCGAGCGCGAAACAGAGTGCCGGCCAGCGGAACGGGCCCGACGTGGAAGCGAGCGGCGTTACGAACAGAGCGGTGCCGATGAAGAACGCGAGCAGACCCGGCATCAGCGCCCCCAGGACCGCACCCGACTGGAAGGTCTCGAAGAGGGCGACTGCAGCCGCCTGGTCAGCGCCCTGGGAGACAAAGCGCCCGAGCAGCATCTCAGACACGAAGACC
>DATHKX010000154.1:0-60202 GCA_035488835.1 Gemmatimonadales bacterium | reverse complement strand
GTTCCCGGTGGTATACGCCCGCGACTGGGCCGACGCCCTGGCGATCATCCGCGCCCGTCCGGTGGAGCTGGCCGCCGTCGATCCGCAGCTCGAGGGCACCGCCAGCGCCCATGAGATCGAGCGGTTGCGCATGCTGTTTCCATCGCTCCCGCTGATCGTCTACACGGCGCTCTCGCCCGCCACTGGGGCGGTGCTCCTCGCCCTGGGCCACACCGGTATCCGCGCCGTCGTGTTCACCCGGATCGACGACCACCCCGCACGGCTGCGCGAGGTGCTGGCGCACGAAGAGGCGCGCTCCGCCTCGCGCCAGCTGCTGGACCAGCTGGCAGCGGTGCTCGCGCCATTGCCGAGCGAGCTGCGCTGGGTGGTGGAAGAAGTGCTGCGCGCCCCGGCCGACCTGCAGACCGTCCAACAGGTAGCGGCGCGCGCCCGCGTGGACCGCCGCACCTTCGAGCGCTGGTTCGCGCGCCTCGGCCTGCCCTCGCCGCGCCACTTCCTCGCGGCGGCACGCGTGCTCTACGCCCACCGGCTGCTTCAAGATCCGGGCTTCACCGTGGAAGACGTCGCCCAGCGCCTCGGCTACGCCCAGACCAAAACGCTGCAGCTGCACGCCCGGGCCTATCTCGGCCTCACCGCCGGCGAGATGCGGCTCACCCTGGAGCCCCGCCAGGCGCTCGAGCGCATCGCCCAGGGATTCGCCCCGCTGCGCCAGGCGCAAGCGTCGGCGTCATGAGCGGCACACCGCATCCACCGGCAGCTCCACCACCGCCCTCCACCATCCTTGTTGTGGAGGACGAGACCGCGTTGCGGCGCGTGTTGGAGCGCGTGCTGGTCCGCGAGGGCTACCGTGTGCTGGCCGCGGCCTCGGCCGAGACCGCGTACGAGCTACTCGCCTCCGAGCCAGCCGACGCCGTGCTGCTCGACGTCCAGCTCCCTACCATGTCGGGGCTGGCGCTCTACCTGGCACTGGTGCACCGCCATCCGACGCTCGCCGGACGGATCGCCATCATGAGCGGCGACGCCGAGGCGGAGCACGTGCGGTCCTGGCTCGAGCACAACCCCTGCACCGTCCTCAAGAAGCCATTCGACATGCACCAGATCGTGGAATGGGCGCATGAACTCCTCGGGGCATCGGATCGGCGGACTGGGAACGGGTGAGGGGGGACCTCACCCCCTGCGACCGTGAGGGAGTCCTTTAGGGTCCCCCTCTCCACCTCGTGGAGAGGGGGGACGAAAGGGAGGAGAAACAGTCGATCGCACCTGACGTCCGAGGCGCGTGAGATCTATCACTCGTCTTTCGCCCGCGCGACACTAAACTGTTAGCATGCCTCCCCCTCCCCTGCGCCCGCCCCGCCCACCCCAGCTCCTCATCGCGAGTTACAATCACGGCCCCGGGCTCGAGCTGCTGCAGCTCGCCGAGCGTCGGGGCTACACGGTGCGCCGCGCGCACACCGGCGCCCAGGCGCTCGAGCAGGCGCACGCCGCGCCGCCCGATCTGGTGGTGCTGGACGAATCGCTCACCGACATGGACGCGTTCGCCGCGAGTCGCGCGCTGCGCGACGACCCGCAGGTGGGCCCGAGCACACCGCTGCTGCTGATCTCCGCCCAGCGACCGTCGTCGCCTCAGCATCACGCGGCGTTGCGCGCCGGGGTGTGGGAATTCCTGCGCCATCCGTTCCACGTCGAAGAGATCGCCGCCAAGCTCGACACCTACGTGCTGCTGAAGCTCGATAGCGACCGCTCGCGCCGCGACGCGAGCCTCGCCGACGCGTTCGGGTTCTATACCGTGCGCGGCCTCGCGCTGCGCGCCCAGGAGCTCACGCTGCAGGCGTTCCACCACGCCCAGCCGCTCGCCTGCGTGGCGGTCGCGCCGATCACCGGCGATGGGCAAAATGCCGCCGCGGTGGACCTGCTGGCCGACGTGCTGCGCGGCACGGGCCGCCGCTCCGACGCGATCGGGCGCGTCGGCCCGGGAGAGTTCGCGGTGATCGCACCGGGCACCGACGGCGGGGGCGCGGTGCTTCTGGCCGAGCGGCTCGCCCGCGGAGTCAAGGCGTTGACCGGAGGAAGAGCGAGCGGCACGCCGGACCCGGGCCTGCGCGCCGGCTACGACGCGGTCGGCAACGCGCGCTACACCCCGATCGAGCCGAAGAACCTGCTGGCCCGGGCCACCACGGCGCTCCGCGCCGCCAAGGGACAGGGCGGGCCGAATTGGATACAGGGGTTCACCCTCACCCCCTGACCCCCGGGGGGTGAGGCTGGAAGATGGGGAGAGGGGGTGGGTTACTTTTCCCCCATGCCTCTCTCCCTCTCCCGCCGCCGATTTCTCGTCGGAACTGCCGGCGCCGTTGCCGCCGCTGCGCTGGGCGACGGGTTTCTCATCGAGCCCGCGGCCATCGCCGTCACGCGCCACGACGTCCCCATTCCCGACCTCCCGCACGAGCTCGACGGCTTCACCATCGCCTGCGTCACCGACGTCCATCTGCACGACGGGATGCACCGCGCCGCCCGCGCCACCCTCGAGCGGCTGGCGCACGAGCGGCCGCATCTGGTGGCGCTGATCGGCGACATCTGCAACCGCCGCGTCGATCTCGAGGACCTGGTCGCGTTCTCACGCCGTGCCCGCGGCAGCGTCGCGACCGTCGCCACGCTGGGCAACTGGGAGCACGACGCCGGGATCGACCAGCGCACCGGCGAGAAGGCGTACGGTTTGGCGGGAGTGGAGCTGTTGTGCAACTCGACTACGCGGATCCGGATCGGAGGCGCGACGCTGACGGTGGTGGGGATCGACGATCCGGTGATGGGGCGTCCCGACGTGGTCGCCGCGACGAACGGGCTCGACGGCCGCGAGCCGTGCGTCTGGGTGCTACACGCGCCCGGCTACGTGGACAAGATCCAACCGGGCGTGGTCCCGCGCCCCGCCGCCATCATCTCGGGCCATACTCACGGCGGCCAGGTGCGCCTTCCCCTGTATACGCCCTACACGCCCTACGGCAGCGGTCGGTTCGTCGCGGGGTGGTATCGCGACACGCTGGCGCCGCTGTACGTGTCGCGCGGCATCGGGACGGTGGTGCTCCCGGCGCGGCTGTTCTGTCCGCCGGAGCTGCCGATCTTCACGCTGCGGAAGGTGGCTCGGACGGCTTGAGGATCGGCGCGGCGCGATCGGCGAGCCCGAAGCGCGCCAGCTGCGTGATCTTCGCGACCAGCCGTCGCGCCAGCCCGGCGGGGGGCAGGAGCGCGCCGCACTCAGGGCACAGCGCGCCTTCGGGCGCCGGCCACGCGGCGGGGATGGGTGTGTCACAGCTTGCGCAGATCATCGGTCGAGCCTGGTGTCGCGAGTGCCTTATTCAAGTTTGGGGCCGCGGCCTTCCGCCTGCGGCGCGGGCCGGCGTGGCTCCGGGCGCGGCAACTGAGCTACACGCTTGTGAGCATTCTCCCGCGACCGCGCACCGGCCGGCGCCGGCTCGCGGGGAGCAACCCGTTCTGCCGAAACGAGTTGGCGGCACCCTCCCCCGCGCACGCGGTTTGCCCTGAAAAATGACGGCCGCGCAGGATGTGCAGTCCCCATCGGGGAGCCCTCGCTGCACACCCGCGTCCACGCGTTTCCGGTGGCAGCTGCGCCGGTCAACCCTGCCATAGGTCTTGTCGATGCCCAGCCCCAGAGCAGCGACCCGTTCCCCGCTGGTCCTGATCGCCGATGGCCAAGAATGGTTTTCCCGAGCACTCGAGAGCGTGCTCGTGCCGGGCGGCTACAGCGTCGTGAAGGCGTACACGGCGCCCGGCCTGCTCCAACAGGTCGAGCTGGCCGAGCCCGACGCCCTCATCCTCGCCGTGGACCTGCCGGGCGGCGAAGGCCTGAACCTGTGCCGGATGCTCCGCGCCGACAGCCGGGTTACCCTCAGCACCCCGATCATCCTCACCCAGCCGACGCCCACCACGCGGCGGCAGACGCTGGCTGCCTTGCGGGCCGGCGCCGCCGAGTTGTGGGGCCAACGGCTCGATGCCGAGGAGCTGCTGCTGCGGCTCGCCGCGCAGGTCCGCGCCAAGGCCGACGCCGACCGCGCCTGGGCCGAGGGCCTGGTGGACCACGCCACCCAGCTGTACAACGGGCGCGGCATGGCGCGCCGGGCGCGCGAGCTGGGTGCCGAGGCCCGGCGCCGCAGCGCGCCCTTGGCGTGCGTCGCGTTCGCGGTGGACGCCGGGGACGCTGACGGCCCCTCGGCCGAGCGGGTCGCCCGGGTGCTGCGGGAAACCGGCCGCACCTCGGATGCGCTGGGACGGATCGGCCCACGAGAATTCGTCGTGATCGCGCCCGAGACGGGCGCGGATGCGGCGCTCCAGCTCGCGGAACGGCTCGCCGGCGCCCTCACCGGCCGGCCGCGACGCCGCATCGGCGCGCGCGCCGACTTCCTCGCGGGCTACGACGCCGTCCCGGACGCCGCGGCGCCGAAATTCGATCCCGGCACGTTGCTCGCCCACGCGAGCGCCGCGCTGGCCACGGCGGCGCGCGATCCAGCGGCTGGGCGGATTCGCCGGTTCGAAAACGGATTACGGGAGACATGACCGCCGACTGTGGCGTAGGTGCTGCATTGTTGAGCATCTCTTGACAACGGTCCCTATTTGAGCTAAATCGGCGCAGAAAATGCGGTAAAAGTACCACAACTTAGGTCGTGCGGATTGCGAGTGTTGCACCCGCGACTCACCACCGAGACCACATGATCCGCACGCTGCCCCCCCCCCCGCTGGCACGACGCACGCCGGCGCTGCCTCCCGTTGATTCCGCCACCCGCTCGAGCATCCGGATCGTCGTCGTCGACGACGAGCGCACATTGCGCGAAAGCTGTCACAGCGTGCTGGAGGCGGAGGGGTACAACGTCGCCCTGTGCGGGCGCGGCAACGAAGCTCGCGAGACGCTGAAACGCCGTCATTTCGACATCGCGCTCGTGGATTGGTTCATGGGCGAGGTGCCGGGCAGCGAGCTGCTCAAGGCGGCGCTCGCCACCAACCCGGGCACGATCGTCATCATCATGACCGGGAACCCGTCGGTGGCCTCGAGCCTGGAGGCGCTCCAGGCGGGGGCCTGGGACTACCTGCCGAAGCCGTTCTCCGGCACCCAGTTGCAGATCCTGGTCGGACGGGCCGCACACGCGGTGCTGGTGGCGCGGGAATCGCGCCTGCTCGAAGAGCAGCGCGCGCAACAGCCCGGTGGCGGCGACAAGATCTCCGTCCTCGGCGACTCGCCCCTGTTCCGCAAGGCGATCGAGCTGGCGCGCCGCGTGGCCGCCACCGACGCGTCGGTGTTTCTCACGGGCGAGAGCGGCGCGGGGAAAGAGCTGTTCGCCAAGTTCATTCACGACAACAGCCGGCGCTCCAGTCGCTCGCTCGTCGCGGTGAATTGCGCCGCCCTGCCCGAGGCGCTGCTCGAGTCGGAGATGTTCGGCCACTGCAAGGGCGCGTTCACCGGCGCGGTGCGCGACAAGCCCGGCCTGCTCGAGACGGCCAACGGGGGAACGCTGTTCCTCGACGAGCTGATCGAGATGCCGAAGTCCATCCAGGCGAAGCTGCTGCGCGTGATCCAGGACGGCGTGGTGCGGCGCGTGGGCAGCGAGACGACCGACGCGGTCGTCAACGTGCGCTTCATCGCCGCGACCAACACCAATCCCGAAGAGGCGATGCAATCCGGCGGGCTGCGCGAGGACCTGTACTATCGCCTGCGCGTGGTGCCGATTCACGTCCCCAGCCTGCGCGAGCGGCCCGAGGACATCCCGCTCCTCGCCGAGCGCTTCCTCGCGCACTACTGGACCCGCCACCGCGACCCGGACACCCCACTGCCGCGACTCTCCAAAGGGGCGCTGTGGGCGCTCGGGGCTCACCCGTGGCCCGGGAACGTGCGCGAGCTGCAGAACGTGATCGAGCACGCGGTCGTGCTGCTGGAGCCCGGCGCCGAGGTGCGCCCCGAGGACATTCCCTTCCTCGAGTCGGGGGCGAGCGATCCGGAGAAGCTGGCCGACGAAACGCCGGAGAGCGACGACGCGAGCTACTACGCCGCCCGCGACCGCCTGCTGGCCCGCTTCGACCGGCGCTACCTCACCCGCGTGGTGATGCGCGCGGGCGGCAACCTCTCGAAAGCCGCGCGGCTCGCGCAGGTCGACCGCACCACGTTCTACCGGCTGATGGAGCGGCACGGCCTGCAGCGGGATCTGTTGACCGGGGGCACGGAGTAGCGGTGGCGCGCATCACGCCGACCGTGAACCCCGACGCATCGGAGGCCCCTTCCCCTTCGCTGGTGCGGCCGCGACCCACCCCCGCGCCGCAGCCGC
Source organism: Gemmatimonadales bacterium (assembly GCA_035488835.1). GTDB lineage: Bacteria > Gemmatimonadota > Gemmatimonadetes > Gemmatimonadales > GWC2-71-9 > AG41. Next base: position 53,882 of record DATHKX010000154.1, on the reverse strand, counting down.
TCGCCGGTGTGACGTGCCCGCTGCTCACGGCGGCGATTCGGCGCGCGGAAGAGCGCTGGGTGAGCGACCGCGCCGACGAGGACGATCCGGACGGCATCCCTCGCGTGCTCGCCGCGATCGGACTGGCGGTGGACCGGCGGTTCCCGAGCTACCTGCTGTCGCTCGAGCCACGCCCCCCGCGGCTCGTGACACAGCGCCTCCTGGCCCTGGTGCAATCCGAGCTGCTGCGCTCCTGGTCGGACGCGTCGCCCGCTTCCCCGCTCCGCCTGCTGCGCCATCTCAAGGCGCTGGAAGAGGTGCGCGACGCGCTGGAGCACGATGCCGCCGAGCAGTTCGGCGCGCAGCTGGGTGGCGCCAATGGGTTGGACTTCCTGGTGCAGATCGTGCACGACCTGCGCTCCCCGCTCACGTCGATCCTGTTCCTCGCGGAGACGCTGATGCAGGAGCGCTCGGGCCCGGTGAACGAGCGGCAGCAGCGCCAGCTCGGGCTGATTTACAGTGCCGCGTTCGGCCTGAGCTCGCTCACGAGCGATACGATCGAGCTGGCCCGCGGCGGCGACCAGCTCGCGGACGACCGGCCGACGCCGTTGTCCGTCAGCGAGCTGCTCGAGTCCGTGTGCGACATCGTCCGTCCCATCGCGGCCGAGAAGGGTCTCACCGTCGGCGTCACGCTCCCCACCACCGACCTGCGGCTGGGCCATGCCCTCGCGCTGCGGCGCGTGCTCCTGAACCTCACCACCAACGCGCTGAAATTCACGGAGCGGGGGTCGGTCGACATCGTGGCCATCGAGAAGTCGGCGACGCGGATCCGGTTCTCCGTGCGCGACACCGGCCCGGGCATCAACCCCGAGGCGCTGTCGAGCCTGTTTCACCCGTTCCGACGCATCGCCAAGGCGGGTCGCTACCTCTTCTCGGGCACCGGCCTCGGGCTGGCGCTGACGCGGCGCCTGGTGCGGGCCATGGGCTCCGAGCTGTGCCTCGAGACGCGCGCCACCATGGGCACACAGTTCTGGTTCGACCTGGAGCTGCCGCCCGCCGATTCGGGCGCGGCTACTTGAGGTGGGTCAGCGTGTAGATCGTGACCGGGATGGAGAGTAGCACCGCGACAAACCGGATCGGACTGAACAGATCCGAGTGCTTGTTGGTCGGCACGATCAGCTGGTCACCCGCTTGCACCCGCAGATCCTCCAGGGTGCGCCCCTCGGCAATCGCCCGCCGGAACTCGTTCCCCTCCCACAGCGTCTTGCCGGCGCGATCGAGCTTGAGTTTGTTCATCTGCGCGTCCTTCGTGGGACCGCCCGCCGCCGTGAGCAGCATCGCCACCACCGCATCGCCCGGCACCGCGTAGTACCCGGGCCGCGCCACTTCTCCGGTCACTCCGACCGACAACAACGCCCGGGCGTGCACCACGGGATCCCGAATGAAGCCGGCGATCTCGCGGGCGACGATGGGCTGGAGCTCCGAGCGCAGCGCCCCCTTGAGCGACACCGTCCCCACCACCGGGAGCAGCAGCTCCTGGCCGGCGCCCACGGTGAACGTGTCCGAGAGCTGCTGCTCCTCCGACTTGACGCCCGCGCGGTCGGCTGCGCCCCGCACCGGGGCGGGGTCCTCCACGGTCAGGAGCACGCGGTCGCCGACGCGGAAGTCGCCCTGATCGAGACGCATCCGGACGACGGTGCTCTCGGCCAGGAGCCAGTCGGGCCGCGAGGTCCGGGCCATGTCGCGCAGCACGTTGAGACGCGCCTCGAGCTCGGTGCGCGTGGCCAGGAGGCGGCGAGCGGTGTCGTCGCCGGACCCCTGCGCCCGACCGATGACGGGCAGGAGGACGACGAGCAGGGCGGGCACGGCGAGCAATGCACGGATGTAACGCATGGAACTCACTCCACGGTGACGCTTTTGGCGAGGTTGCGCGGCCGGTCCACGTCGCAGCCCCGCAGCACGGCGACGTGATAGGCGAACAGCTGCAGCGGAATGGTGGTCAACACGGGCGAGAGGAGCGGCAGGGTCGCCGGCACGCGCAGCTGCGCTTCCGCGAGCCCCGACACGTCGCCGTTCCCCTCGGTGGTGACGGCGATGATGCGGCCGCGACGCGCCTTCACCTCCTGCATGTTGGACAGCACCTTGCCGTATACCTCGTCCTTGGGCGCTACGAACACCACCGGCATGTGCTCGTCGATGAGAGCGATCGGGCCGTGCTTCATTTCCGCCGCGGGATACCCCTCGGCGTGGATGTAGCTGATCTCCTTGAGCTTCAAGGCGCCCTCGAGCGCGACCGGGAAATTGACCCCGCGGCCAAGGTACAGGACGTTGGGCGCGCGCGCGAACTGCTCCGCCAGGTTCCTGACTTGCGGCTCGAGCGCGAGGGCGGTGGTCACGAGCTGGGGCAGCTGGATCAGCCGGCCCGCCACTTCGCGACCCCGCTCCTCACTCAAGCCCCGCTCGCGCCCCAGATAGAGCGCCAGCAGCGCCAGCGCCACGATCTGGCACGTGAAGGCCTTGGTCGACGCCACGCCGATCTCGGGGCCCGCGTGCAGATAAATGCCCCCGTCCGCTTCGCGCGCGATCGTGCTCCCCACCACGTTGACGACCCCCACCACCCGCGACCCGGCGGCGCGCGCGTGGCGCATCGCCTCCAGGGTGTCCGCCGTCTCGCCCGACTGCGAGATCGCGATCGTCAGCGTGCCCGGCAGCTCCAGCAGCCGGCGGTAGCGGTACTCGGACGCGTACTCCACCTGGACCGGCAGGCCGGCGAGGTCCTCGATCAGATGCCGGCCGACCAGTCCCGCATGCCACGACGTGCCGCACGCGAGGATCACCACGCGCTGCAGGTCGCGGCAGGCCGCGGGCGCGAGATTGAGCCCGTTCAGCCGCGCGGTCCCGCGATCCTGCAACAGGCGGCCGCGCAGCGTGGCGCGCACCGTCTCCGCCTGCTCGCTGATCTCCTTCAGCATGAAGTGCGGGTAGCCGCCGAGCTCCATCTCGGAGAGGTCCCAGGCGATGTCGTCCACGTCGCGCAGCTGCACGTGCGACTGGGTGTCGACCACGTGGTACCCGTCCGCCGTGAGCACCGCGATGTCGCCGTCGTCGAGGTACACCACCGAGCGCGTGTGCTCGAGCACGGCGGAGGCGTCCGAAGCCACGAACAGCTCCTCGTCGCCGATCCCGAGCAGCACCGGCGACCCGCGCCGCGCCACGACGATCTTCCCGGGCTCGTCGGTGCTCATGACGGCGAGGCCGTAGGTGCCCTCGACGTGCGCCAGCGCCGCGATCACGCGGTCCTCGAGCGAGGCGCCCGCGGCGTCCTCGATCAGATGTGCCAGCGTCTCGGTGTCGGTCTCCGTGACGAACCGATGGCCCGACGCTTCCAGCGCGGCGCGCAGCGTGTCGGCGTTCTCGACGATGCCGTTGTGCACCAGCGCCACGCGGGCGTGGCAGTCGCCGTGCGGGTGCGCGTTGCGCTCGGAGGGAACTCCGTGGGTGGCCCAGCGGGTGTGCGCGATCCCGCTCGTGCCGTGCACCGGCTCGCGCTGCAAGTGCTCCGCGAGACCCTGTACTCGCCCCACGAGCTTGACGATCGACATTCCGACGCCGTTCTGGATCGCCACACCGGCGGAGTCGTAGCCGCGATACTCCAGCCGGCGCAGACCATCCACCAGGATCGGCGCGGCCTGGCGCTTCCCGACGTACCCGACGATGCCACACACAATGGTAGACCTCCTTCACACGCTGCAGTTCAAGATTGAGGCCACCATCAGCGCCCCCAGGCGCGCGCACCGCGCCGGCCAACCGCGGCAGCTTCGCTACAAGCTTGTTGGCAGATCACCGCGCTTCACCTGTTCGTGCCTCGAGGCCAGTGGCCGCAACCGCCGGGGCGTCAAGCAATTGCGGCCGAGCACTCGGGCGCACGAGTCCTGCCCCAGCGGTCCCGCATGCACGCCCGCGTCGCTCCCGTTCCCGCCCCCGCCCCCGGTCCTCCAACGCTGGTCTTGCTGGCGCACGCGCCGCATCGGCGCTCGCGCTCCCGGGAGCTGGAACGCGCGCTCCGCCCCGCCGGGTACGTCGTACTCGAGGCCTACACCGGTCTCGATGCGCTCCAGCAAGCGCGCCGGTCGCAGCCCGACGCCATCATCCTCGACACGGCGCTCCCCGACGGCGATGCCCCGGAGCTGTGTCGCGCCCTGCGCGTCGATCCCGACATCACCGCCAGCACCCCGATTCTCGTCACCACGGCCGGGCCCGCCACCCGGCAGCAGGTAAGCGACGCGTTGCGGGCGGGCGCGAACGGCGTGTGGAGCCATCCCATCGACACCGAAGAGTTCCTGCTACGGCTCGAGGGACAGCTGCACGCGAAGTTCGACGCCGACCGGGCGCGCGAGCAGGGGCTGCTGGACCAGGAGACGGGCCTGTACAACATCCAGGGGCTGGAGCGCCGCGCGCGCGAGCTCGCGAGCCACGTGGACCGGCGTGGGGCGGCACTCGCCTGCGTGGTGCTCGCGCCCGATGCGGCGCCGGCCGGCGTCGATGCCACGATCGAGTCGCTGGGGCGCATCCTCCGGTCGGCGGGCCGTGGGTCGGACACGATCGGGCGGGTAGGCCGGCGCGAGCTGGCGGTGCTCGCGCCCTACACCAACACGCCGGCCGCGCTGCGACTGGCGCAGCGCCTCCTGGAGACCGCCGCTGAGCTGGCCGGCGGCGAAGCGCACGGCATGCGCGCGGGCTACGCCGTCGACTCCGACTTCCGCACGTCGCTGCGCGATCCCGCCGAGCTGATCAGCCGGGCGCGTTCGGCGCTCGCGGCACTGCTCGCGGACGGTGGCACGCAGCGGATCCGGCCGCACGGGGACACACCCCGGGCGCTGGGCTAAGCCGGTTTCTCGGCGACGGGGTCCTGCAGTACCTGCTGCTCGGCGGCATTCAACTCGTCGCGCACGCCGTAATTCTCGAGGTAATACGAGTAGTAGCGGTACGCTCCGCCGGGGCGCACGTCGTTCAGGACGGCTCCGAGGACGTTGATCGGGAGGTGCTGCAGGATTCCCAGCTTCGCTTCCGCGAGCTCGCGGTCGCTCACGCCCGTGCGGAGCACGACCAGCAGGCTGCCGGTAGCGGTCCCCAGGGCGAAGCCGTCGGCGCCCGCGCCGAGCGGCGCCGAGTCCACGATGATCGCGTCGAATTCACGCCGCACCTGTCCCACCAGATGGACCATGGCCGCGGAGCTGAGGAGGGCGGGCCCCGCATGGCTGCGAGCCCCGCAGCCGATGAAGCTGAGGTTACTCGAGCTCGTCGCTTGCATCGCCTGGTTCAACGGCACGACGCCCGCGAGGATATCCGTGAGGCCGGGGCGGCGGAGGCGGTTGAGGACGTGGTGCAGGCGACCGCGCCGTACGTCGCCATCGATCAACATGGTGCGGCACCCGGCGTCCGCGAACGCGAGCGCCAGGTTCGACGCGACGAACGACTTCCCGTCCGCCCGGCCTGGGCTCGTCACGGTGACGATCACCGGTCCGTCCCCGCCGTGCCGGTGGGCCACGCTCATCCGGACGCCCCGCAGCGCTTCGATCACCTGGCTCGCGCTCTCCTCGCGCTTGCCGTTGTGCCAGTCCACGTGCGGGACTGCCCCGAGGATCGCGAGCCCCATGCGTTCCGTGACATGGTCGGGGTGGTGCACGTGGCGGTCGGCGTGGTCGAGCAGCACCGCCCCGAACACCCCCACGCCGAGACCGCCGACCAGCGCCAGGAAAACGAGGATCGGCCCGAAGCTGCCGGCGGGCGTCTGCGGCACCGGCGCGCGGTCCAACACCCGGACGTCGGAGAGGCTGCTGACTTCGGCCAGCCGGGACTCCTCGTAGCGCTGCTGCAGGTTGACCACCACCTGCTCCGCCAGCGTCACGCCGCGCTGCAGGCGCGTCTCCTCCACCGCGAGGGGCGGGATCTTCCGCAGGTCCGCCGACGCGACAGCCACCCGCTCGCCGAGTTGTTGCTCGCGCACCCGCAGCTCGGCCGCGAGCGCTCCCGCAAGCGCGGGGATCGTCTGTCGCTCGAGCGCCGCCACCTCCGCCGCCAGGCGCCGCACCGCGGGGCCGGCGTCGGTATAATGCGCGCGCAAGGTGCGCAGGTCCGCCTGCTTCGCAGTGAGGTCACGTAGGGCCTGCGCCAGCTCCGTGGAACGCTGCACCGCGCCGATCATCCCCAACGCATCCAGTGCCAGCCCGGACTCCGGGGCCTGCGCCAGCACCCGCTCGATCGTCGCGCGATCGCGCCGGGCCTCCTCGCGGCTCACCTTCACGTCGAGCAGGCCCGCGAACATGGGATCCCGCTGGTACTGCATGTTGGGCGTGACCGAGGCGCCGTCCTGGTTGGAGTACGCGGTCACCGCCTGAACGCGGAAGACGCGCAAGGAGTCCTCGGTCTGCCCGAGGCGCACCTGCGCCTGCGCCAGCTGGGTGCCCAGAATCCGCGCCAGCTCGGTGAGCTTCTCGCGCTTCAGGCCGGCCGCGACCTCCACGAACCGGTCCGCCACGGCGTTCACGGTGGCCGTGATGAGCGCGGGATTGGTGCCGCCCAACGCCATGCGGAGGAAGTTGCCGTCCAGATCCGCGCTGACCTTCAGCTCCCTGGCGAGGCGCCCGGTAGCCTCGTACGGTGCCGTGACGGTGAACGTCACCCGGCGGCCCGCCGTCAACGTGCCGGCGGGGGGGACCCAAGCGAACCCGATCGCGGCGCCCACCGAGTCCCCGACCGACCCCTGTTGCACCACACCCTCGCGCCCGTGCGCCGTCAGCGTGAAGCGCTGGCCCTCCGAGTCCACGTCGAGCCGGTACGTGCCGGGCAGGACCGCGTCCTTGATGCGGAAGTCGCGCAGCGCAACGGAATCGCCGGGCTGGGCCGGGGCCACGTACAGGCGCAGCCCGCGTACCACGTCGTCGAGCACGGCGTACGACTGCAGCAGGTCCGTCCAGCCTGACGAGATGGGCAGCTGGCCCGACCAGATGGGTCCTTCATCCCGCGCGGGCCGGTTGGGCACCTGCACCCACACCGTGGCGCGCGCGATATAGGTGGGCGGGCTGAGCATGACGCTGACCGCGCCGAGCGCCGTGCAGCCCAGGGTGGCGCCGAGCACGACCCACTTGAAGCGCAGCGCGGCGGCGAGATAGCGCTGCCACTCGGCCGTGGGATGCAGGCCTGCGGCGGGGAGGGTCCACGGCACGATGCTCGCCCCGGGCGGGGCCGGGCTCCGGGCGATGCGGTTAGGCTCGAATGACCGGGGTTCAGTCGACAGCTCGGCGCGCATATCCTTCCGCGGTACTCCTTTTCACAAACGGGGGGGCGGCATCCAGGCCACGCAACACCGCAAGCTCGGTACCGCGACGACGCGCCGCCCGCCCGACGCAACTCCTTCCGGCTCAAAATGATCAGACCCGGCGGCGGGGTGCGCCCCGCCCCTACGCCGGTGATTTGTAACACGGTTGCGACAAATTGGGTCAGTTCCAAGCCCGAGCACCTCCCGCGACCTCATCCGCGTCGCGTTGCGCGCGCGCGACAATGCGTCGCAGGGTCTCGGCCATTGACACGGCGCGCGCTGCGGGGGTGCGCGCCGGCGTGTCGCACTTCGCCAGCGGAGTTGTAACGGGTTCGTATCAAAGCAGCTCGCGCGCGCGAGCGGCGGACACCAGTAACTCTTTGCCCCGCAAGCCACCTGCGACGATGTGAGCGGGCACGAGACCTGCTTGAGAGGCCCGCATGCCGCTGCGCTTGCCCTCGCGACCGCTGGTGTACCGTCGCGCCCTCATTCTTTTGGTGCACATCGCGCTCATCCCGCTCGCCTATCTCACGGCGTTCGAGCTGCGCTTCGACTTCCGCATTCCGCCGTACGAGTTCGTGCATTTCAGTGCCACCGTGTGGTACCTGCTCGTGATCCGCCTGCTCGCGTTCCAGGCGTTCGGGCTGTATCGCGGCTACTGGAAGCACGTCGGCCTGAAGGACCTCGTGGATCTGTCCGCCGCGGTGACGCTCAGCTCGGTGATGTTCGCGACGGCGTTGCCGCTGCTCGGCCTGATGACCGGCATGCCGCGCTCGGTGTTCCTGCTCGACTGGGTGACGATGATCTTCTTCTCGGGCGGCATTCGCTTCGCGGCGCGCGCGCTGCGCGAGAGCCAGCTGGCCCGCACCCGCCTGGACGACGGGCGGCGCACCCTGATCATCGGGGCCGGCGAGGGCGGCGAGCAGCTGCTGCGGCAGCTGCTGCACGACCCGCGCGCCGGCATGAACGTGGTCGGCTTCGTGGACGACAAGCGGGACACCCACGGCCGCACGCTGCACGGCGTCCCGGTGCTCGGGCACACCGGCCAGCTACGCGAGCTGGTGGGACGTCACCAGGTGGAGCTGCTGGTGATCGCCATCCGCGGGGCGGCCAGGGAACAGACGGGGCGCATCGTCGACCTGTGCCGCGAGACGGGGATCGAGTTCAAGATCATCCCCTCGATCGACGATCTTCTCGCGGGGCGAGCCACGATCGGCCAGCTGCGCGATGTCGAGATCGACGACCTGCTGGGCCGCGAGCCGGTGAGTTTGAGCCTGGAGCAGATCAAGCGCGACCTGGCGGGCAAGTCGATCCTCGTCACCGGCGGGGCCGGCTCGATCGGCTCGGAGCTGGCGCGCCAGATCGCCTCCTACGGGCCGGCGCGGCTGGTGCTGCTCGAGCGCGCCGAGAACGCGCTCTACTTCACTCACCTGGAGATCGCCAAGGCGCATCCCGAGGTCGAAGTGGTGCCGTTCATCGGCAGCATCACCAACCCCGACCGGCTGGAGGAGATGTTCCGGCTGTACCGGCCGAACTACGTGTTCCATGCCGCGGCCTACAAGCACGTGCCGATGCTCGAGAGCAACGTGACGGAGGCCGTGTGGAACAACGTGTTCGGCACGCTGCGGGTCGCTGAATGCGCCGCCCTGCACGGCGTCGAGAAGTTCGTGCTGATCTCGACGGACAAGGCCGTGAACCCGACCAGCGTGCTGGGGGCCACCAAGCGCATCGGCGAGCGTATCGTGCTGGAGCTGCCGTCGCTGTGCCAGGCCGCCACCGATTTCCGCGCCGTCCGGTTCGGCAACGTCCTGGGCTCGGACGGGAGTGTGGTTCCGCTGTTCAAGCGGCAGATCGGCGCCGGCGGGCCGGTGAAGGTGACGCACCCTGACGTGACCCGCTACTTCATGACGATCACCGAGGCGGCCGCGCTGGTGCTCGAGGCGGCCGCCCTGCCCGAGGCCGAACGCCGCATCTCGATCCTCGAGATGGGCAAGCCGGTCCGTATCCTCGAGCTCGCGGAGCAGCTGATCCGGCTGTCGGGCCTCGAGCCCTACCGCGACATTCAGATCGCGTTCACCGGGCTCCGCCCCGGCGAGAAACTCGCCGAGGAGCTCGTGGCGTGCGCCGAGGACACCGTCGCCACCTCCGTCGACAAGATCCGCGTCATCCAGCGCAACGGAGCGGACGGGCCGGCGGTGGAGCGTCATCTCGAGCACCTGCTCGAGATCCTGGCCCACGGCTCACGCGACGAGCTGATCGACGCCATCTCGCGCCTCGTGCCCGAGTACGTGCCGTGGCAGACGCGCGAACGACCGCTCCTGGTCCCCGCGCGTCCGCGCGCCACCCCCGAGCCCCGCGCGCCGCTCCGGCCCGCGTACGCGCGCGCGTCCGGCCTGGACGGCGCCCCCAAGTCCGCCACCGCCTGACCGGCCGCAGCGCGACCGTGTCCGCCACCCGCGCTCCCGCCCGCCGCACGGAGTTCCTGCCCTTCTCCCCGCCGCTGGTCGGCGAGGAGGAGATCCAGGAAGTCGTCGACACGCTGCGCTCCAGCTGGATCACCACCGGCCCCAAAACCAAGCGGTTCGAGTCCGAATTCGCGGCCTACCTGGGAGCGCCCGGCGCCCTGGCGCTGAACTCGTGCACCGCCGGCTTGCACACGGCGCTCGCCGCGCTCGGCATCGGGCCCGGCGACGAGGTGGTCACCACGCCACTCACCTTCACCGCGTCGGTCAACGTGATCGAGCACGTGGGCGCGCGCCCGGTGCTCGTGGACGTGGAGCCGGATACCCTGAACATCGACCCGGTGGCCGTCGCCGCGGCCATCACCCCGCGCACCAAGGCCATCCTGCCGGTGCACTACGCCGGGCACCCGGTGGACCTGGATGCCCTCCACGCGCTGGCGCGCGCCACGGGCCTCGCCATGATCGAAGACGCCGCGCACGCCGTCCCGGCGCGCTACCGAGGCCGACTCATCGGGTCGGGCGACAATCCGGTGGCGTTCAGCTTCTACGCCACGAAGAACCTGACCACCGCCGAGGGCGGGATGCTGACCGGCGCGCCCGCGTTCCTCGAGCGGGCCCGGGTGCTCAGCCTGCACGGCATGAGCCGGGATGCCTGGCGGCGCTACGACAAGGGCGGTAGCTGGCGCTACGAGGTGCTCGCGCCCGGCTTCAAGTACAACATGACGGACATCCAGGCGTCCCTGGGGCTGTGGCAGCTCAAGAAGCTCGCCGGCTTCCAGGCGCGGCGCCGCGCCGTGGTGCGGATGTACGGCGACGCATTCGGTGCCGAGGAGGCCCTCGAGCTGCCGGTGGAGCGTGCCGACGTGGAGCACGCGTGGCACCTGTACGTGCTGCGGCTGCGGCCCGGCACGCTCCGCATCGGCCGCGACCAGTTCATCGACGAGCTGACCGGACGCAACGTGGGCACGTCGGTCCACTTCATTCCCATCCACCTGCACCCTTACTACCGCGACAAGTACGGCTACGCGCCGGACCGCTTCCCGGTCGCGCTCGGCAACTACGAGCGGATGGTGAGCCTGCCGCTCCATCCGGGGCTCTCGGACGACGACGTGGCGGATGTGACGGAGGCGGTGCTCGAGGTGGTGCGCGCGTACCGGCGATGAGGCTGGGCTGGATCGGGTTCCATCAGGAAGGCGTCCCGGCGCTCCAGAGCCTGCTCGAAGCGGGCGCCCCGCTGCAAGCGGCGATCACGCTCGCGCCCGAAGTGGCGCGCACGCGCAGCGGCGCGGCCGACTACGGGGCGCTGTGCCGGCAGTTCCACCTGCCGCTCCACCCGGTCGCGAACATCAACGATCCCGCCGCGCGCGAGCTGTTGCGCCGCATGGAGCTCGACATCGTGTTCGTGATCGGCTGGAGCCAGATCCTGCACCCGGAGACGCTCCGCACCGCCCGGATCGGGATGATCGGGGCCCACGCTTCCCTGCTGCCGCACAATCGCGGCAGCGCCCCCATCAACTGGGCCTTGATCCAGGGCGAGCGCGTCAGCGGCAACTCGCTCATCTGGCTCGCCGAAGGGGTGGACGCGGGCGACCTGATCGACCAGACCGAGTTCCCCATCACACCGTACGACACGTGCGCCACGTTGTACGAGCGCGTGGCCGAGTCGAACCGTGACATGATCATGCGCGCGCTGCCGCGCCTGCTGCGCGGCGAGCGCCCCGGCACGCCGCAGCCCAGGTCGAGCGCCGCGGTGCTGCCGCGGCGCCGGCCAGCCGACGGGCTGATCGTCTGGGACCAGGAGGCCTGCGCGGTCTACAATTTCATCCGCGCGCTCACCAGGCCCTACCCGGGTGCGTTCGGCTGGCTCGACGGCCGCCGCTGGACGGTGTGGCAGGCCGCCCTCCTCCCCCCCGGCACGGCGGCCACCGCTGGTCTCACTCCCGGCGCGGTACTCGGGCCCATGATCAGTCCCGCGGAGACGGCGTGCGGGCAGGTCGTCGCCTGCCGCGGGGGAGGGGCCGTGACGCTGCTCGAAGTGGAGGCGGACGACGGCACGGTGCTGTCGGGGCCGCAGCTCGCCGAGCAGGGCTGGACCGGGAAATCGTGGGGCCATGGCTGAGCCGCTCATGGCGGCGGGCCCGGCTCCGGCGGTGCCGCTGACGCGCCGCGCCTCGCTCAACGTCGTCGCCTTCATCCTGGACTTGGCCGTCAAGACCGGCGTGAGCCTGGTGCTCACGCCGCTCCTGGTGGGCTGGCTGGGAACGGCGCTGTTCGGCGTGTGGGAGATGCTGGGCCGGCTGAGCGGCTACCTGGCGGCCCTCGGCGGCCGACCGGCGGAAGCGTTGCGGCTGGTGATTGCGAACCGCCAGGCCGCCGCCGACGGCGACGCTGATCACCGCCGCGCGCTGGGCGCGGCGCTCGTGGTCTGGCTGATCTTTCTGCCGGTCGCCGTCGCGGCGGCGGCCGTCATGGTGTGGGCGGCGCCGGCGATCACGGGCGCGGCCCCCGCGCTGTACGCCACGCTGCGGCTCGCCACCGCGCTCACGCTCGGCGCGACGCTGCTCGCCGGTCTCGCGGCGCTGCCGGAATCGGCGCTCCACGGAATGAACCTCGGCTACAAGCGGATGGAGCTGCAGGCCGCTCTGAACGTGGTCGGCGGCGCGCTCACGGCCGGCGCGGTGTACGCCGGGCTCGGCCTGGTAGGTGTCGCCGGTGCGCAGATCGCGATCGCGGTCGTGAGCGGGTTCTGCTTCTGGGCGTTGGCCCGGAGCTACGTGTCGTGGTTCGGCGCGACCCGCCCCGCCCGCGCCGACAGCCGCCGCCTGCTGGGCCTCTCCGGCTGGCTCTCGGGCGGCGACCTGATCAGCAAGCTGCTGCTCGCGAGCGACGTCCTGATCCTCGGGGCGCTGGTGTCCCCCGCCGCCGTGACGACGTACGTGCTCACCGCCTACGCGCCGCGCGCGGCCGTGACCATCCACGGCAGCGTGGTGGGCGCGGCCATGCCGGGCCTGGGCGGGCTGCTCGGGCAGCGCCAGTACGAGCGCGCACAGCTGGTGCGGCGCGAGCTCATGGCGCTCACCTGGCTGTTCACCACCGCCGTCGGCGCCACCATCCTCCTGTGGAACCGCTCGTTCGTAGGCCTGTGGGTGGGCGCGCAGCATTACGCCGGCCCCGACGTCGACCTGTTGATCGTCCTGATCGCGGTGCAGACGGCGTTCATTCGCGCCGACGCCTACATCATCGACGCCGCGCTGCAGTCGTGGCTGCGGGTGATGATCAGCGCCGCCGCCACCGTGGTGACGATAACGCTCGCCATCGCGCTGACCCGCGCGTTCGGGCTCCCGGGCCTGTGCGTGGGGGTGCTCGCCGGCCGCACGCTGCAGACGATGACCTACCCCGCTCTGGCGCGGCGCTGCGTCGAGGACCACGGCCCGGCGCTACCGCTCGGCTTCGCGCGCGGCCTGGTGGTGACGGCCGCGCTGTTCAGCGCGGCGAGCGCGCTGGGCCAGCGGTTGGTCGTGTCCAACTGGCTGGTGTGGGCGGCCGGCGTCGCCGCTACGCTCGCCCTGGCGTCGGGCGTCGCGTTCGTCATGGGCCTGTCGCGCGAATCCCAGCACGCCGTGCTGCGCCGGGCCGCGGAAGTGGTGCGCAAGCCCCGCCCCCACCCCCGCCCCCCGGCCCCTCGGTCCCCCCCGTCCCGGCCCGGCGCGTGAGGCCCCGGCCCGCCGCTCCCCGGCTGCGCTATCGCGAGCTGCCGCAACTGCCGCGGCTCGCCTGGCTGGCCGTGCTGAACCGGGACACGGGGGACGTGCTGGTCTACCACGGATCCGCGCTCGAGTGCCGCGAGCATTGGATGGTCGAAGGCACCTGGGACGGCGACTTCCAGCCCGGCGGGTTCCACGAGAGCGATCATTTCTTCGGCAGCGGGATTCGCGTGGTAGACCACGCCGTCCACTTCGTCCCGTCGAGCGCGCTCGTCAACGGCCTGTTCTGCGGCGAGCGGCGGCGCGAGCTGCTGGTCTCGAACAGCCTGATGTTGCTGCTCGGCTTCACCGGCGCGCGGCTCGATCCCGATCACGACTATCGCGCCGAGACCTACGCCATCCGCCAGGGCGCGGAGCGCTACCGCAGGGACTTCACGGTGCTGCACCCGGAGATCCCGGCGTTCTCCCAGGTGTACGACCGCAGCCTGGTGGCGCTGCCGGGCGAGTGCGGGATCGAGTTCGCGTCGCCGCGGTCCGCCATCCCGGTCCCCTCGTACGCGCGCTACCGCGAGCTCGTGGCCGGGGCGTTGCAGCGGCTGCGCGCCAACTACACGAGCCCCGACCGCCGCGTTCCGCTGGGCGCGTTCGCGACCATCTCCTCCGGCTACGATTCGGCCGCGGCCGCCGTGCTCGTGAAGGACCTGTCCATCGAGGCGTGCTTCACCAGCCGTCGCTCCAACACGCACATCCCCGTCTGGCTCCACCGGCGCGCCGGCATCGACGACGGCACGCCGATCGCGGACCGGCTGGGCCTCACGACAATCCGGCTCGATCCGCGCGGCTCCCGCGTGACCGAGGACGAGCTGTACTTCCTCGCCCCCGGGTGCGCCCCGCCCAGCCTGGTGCTGCACGCCCTCGCCCGGCACATCGAGCGGCGCCGTCCGGCCGTCCTGTTCACGGGATTCCTGGGGGACGAAGTGTGGGACCGCAACCCCTGGGAGCGGCGCTACCAGGATGAGGGGATCGTGCGCGGCGATACCGCGGCGTTGATGCTGTCCGAGATCCGGCTCAAGAGCGGCTTCGTGAACGTCGCCGTGCCGTCGCTGTACGCCCGCCGCGTGCAGGATCTCGCGGCCTTGAGCGACTCGGTCGAGATGGCCCCCTGGCGGCTGGACGCCCGCGACTACGACCGCCCGATCCCGCGCCGTATTTTGGAGGAGGCGGGAATTCCGCGTGGACTGTTCGCGGGACGCAAGAAGGCCGTGGTGCAGACCTACACGTGGCCGCGCAACCGCACGCTGCGCCGGAGCTTTTTTGCCGAGGTGCGGGCACGCTACCACCGCGGTGGCGGCTTCGTGTACCTGCACGCGCTCGCGAATCGCATTGCTTTCTGGTGGTACCGAGGTTATCACCTCACGCGGCGGCAGTGGCTCAAGGTCGAGCCCCCCGACACGCCCGCGGTGCTGGTGGGACGCCGGTTCGATTTCGCGTATCTCCTGTTCTTCTGGGCCGCCCGGAGCCTCAGCGAACGCTTCGGCGTGGTGCTGCCGAGCCGGGATGCCGGCCCCACGGGGGTGAACCGTCATCGCGTGCTGCGCCACGGCGCGGCGCCCGGTCCGCTCCGCTTCGAGCGATCGCCTTAGGAACGACGCATGCATCTCCGCTTCACCCCCGTCCCCGACTGGCCGCGGCTCGCCTGGCTGGCGCGCTGCCGCCGCGGCGACCCGACCGTCGAGGTGTTCCACGGTCCCGAAGTCGAGACGACCCCCGACTGGTTCTGCGAGGCGGTGTGGGACGGCGAGTTCCGCCGCGCGGGATTCGACGAGACCGACGTCGTGTTCGGCTCCGGGGCGCGGCGCCACGGCGCGAGCATCACGTTCGTCTCGTCCGGTTCCACCGTGGACCGGCTGCACTCGCACGAGACGGCCGGCACGGCGTGGGTGGCGAACTCGCTCGTCTGCCTGCTCGTCGCCATCGGCGCCGACGTGGACCCGACGTACGCCGCGTATTACGAGGATTTCAAGTCGATCAGCGACGGCCTGGCGCGCTACACGCGCAGCGTCGCGACCTCGGCGGGGCCGGTGCGCCTCACGTACTTCCACAACCTCGTGTGGGACGGCAGCGCCCTGCGCGAGCGATCCAAGCCCGGGCCCGAGCGCGATTTCGGCGACTTCGCGGCGTATCGGGGCTTCCTCGAGGCGTCGCTCGCAGGGCTGGCGCAGAACATGAGCTCGCCCGATCGCGCCTTCCCGTTTCAGATGCTCGGCACCATCTCGAGCGGGTACGACTCGCCCGCGGTAGCCGTGCTGGCGCAGCCGTATGGTCTTGAAGAGGCGATCGCGTTCGAGCCGTCGAGCCGTGGCGCACCCGACAGCGGAGAGGCGATCGCCCGGGCCCTGGGCGTGCAGCTCCGGCACCTGGACCGCGACGCCTGGCGCGCCCCAGGCGCTCCCGCGGGACCGGAAGTGCCGTTCCTCGCCGCAGACGCGAAGGGCGAGGACGTGTACTTCCGCGGCGCCGAGGCGTACCTCGCGCGGCGCGTGCTCGTGACGGGATACCACGGTGACCAGATGTGGAGCAAGCGACCGCGCGCGAAGAATGCCGACGTCGTGCGGGGCGACCAATCGGGGCTGTCCCTGTCCGAGTACCGCCTGTGGGCAGGCTTCCTACACCTGCCGGTGCCGTTCCTCGGCGTGCGCCAGATCGGTGACGTGAGCGCGCTCAGCCGCTCGCCGGCGATGGCGTCGTGGGACGTGCCGGGCGCCTACAGCCGCCCGATCTGCCGGCGCATCGTCGAAACGGCCGGTGTGGCGCGGGGCGCATTCGGCGTCCGCAAGCAAACCGCGTCCGTGCTGTTCTTCGAGCGGGACGATGTGTTGTCCCCGGGCTCGCTCGCCGATTACGGTGAGTGGCTCCGCACCCACGCCGCCGAGTGGCGCGACCGGGGTCTCGCGGCTCCGTCACCCGCCGCGGCGCACGGCGCCGCCGTCCGACTGCGCGCGGCATTGGCGCGGCTCGCCTCGCCTCGGCTGCGCAATGCGCTCGGGCTGGCCCGCGGCGCGCGGCTGTTTCCGCACCTCTTCCCGTGGGCCGTCGAGCGGGCGAAGCCGCGCTACCGCGCCGGGCTGTACGAGGCGATCGCGGAGCGCCAGCACCGGGCACCGGAGCAGCGCGCGCGTGCCTAAGCGGGTCCTGGTGATCGCGGCGCATCCGGATGACGAGCTCCTGGGGTGCGGGGGCACGGTCGCGCTGCACGTGAAGGCGGGCGATACCGTGACGACGGTGATCGCCTGCGAGGGAGAATCGCTGCGCTACGGACCGGCCGGGGTCGGCCAGGTACAGCACATGCGCCGCGCGGCCGACGTCCTCGGCGTCGTCGACCTCCGCCCGCTCGGCTTTCCGGACCAGCGACTGGATACCCTCACCCTCACCGAGATCATCGCGCCGCTCGAGCGCATCGTCCGGGAGGTGCAGCCGCAGATCGTCTACTGCCAGTACGGCGGCGACATCAACCGCGATCACGAGATCCTGTTCAAGGCCGTGCTCGTCGCCACCCGGCCCACCGAAGCTTCCATCGAAGCGGTGTACGCCTTTGACACCGCCAGCAGCACCGAATGGGGGTTTCCCCGTCGCTTCGTGCCCGACACTTGGGTGGACATCTCCGCCACGCTCGAGCAGAAGCTGGCCGCGATGGCGTGCTACGAGAGCGAGGTGCGGCCGTATCCCCACCCCCGCTCGCTCGAAGCGCTGCGACACCGCGCCCGGGCCTGGGGCAACCAGCAGTGTCTCGATGCGGCGGAGGTGTTCATGACCATCCGCCGCGCGTTCCATGACGGCCAAACGCCTGCTTGACGTTGTGCTCGCCGGGGTCGCCCTCATCGCGACCGCGCCGCTGCTCGCGCTGGCGGCGCTCGGCATCCGGCGCGCCAGTCCCGGGCCGGTCTTGTACCGGGCCGAGCGGGTCGGACGCGGGGGACGGCCGTTCATCATGTACAAGCTCCGCACCATGCACGTGCGCCGCCGGTCGGACTCGAGCTTGATCACGGGCCCGCGCGATCCGCGCGTCTTTCCGCTGGGCGCGTGGCTGCGGGCGGTGAAGCTCGACGAGCTGCCGCAATTGTTCAACGTGCTGCGCGGTGAGATGTCGATCGTGGGCCCGCGCCCCGAGGATCCCGCCATCGTGGCGCGGCATTACAACGCCCTAGGACGAGAGACGCTGGCGGCGCGGCCGGGGCTCGCCAGCCCGGGAAGCATCTACAGCTCGACCCATGGGGACGCGTTCCTTCGTGGAACCGATCCCGAAGCGGCGTACGCGGCGCAGCTGTTACCGCTCAAGCTCGCGCTCGACGCCGTGTACGTGCGGCACGCCTCGCTGGCGTACGATGCGCGCATCGTGGGACGGACGTTGTGGGTGATCGTCGCGACGCTGGCGGGTCGGCGGCGGTTTGCGGACCCTCCTGAGCTCGCGGAAGCCCGTCGGTTGGTTTCCGAGACCTCGGCCGCTGCGACGCCGCAACGTCACGTTTCGCATCTGTAAGGCGGCTGCTACAAACCGGTCTCTCGTCGACGTCCGTTTATAGCTGCTGAGGGAGGCACGGCTCATGCCTTCCCGCGGGACATGAACCGCGTCCTCGTCGCCCTTCTCAGCTTCGGTGTTCTCCTGGTCGTATCCACGTGTCGGGACGACCAGGGACTTCGCATCCCCACGGCAGTGCCACGCACGCCGACCGCGGACGTCGCGGCGACCACGGCGCCCGTCACGTTGGTAGGGGCGGGCAACATCGCCACCTGCGGCCAGCCGGGCGCCGCCGCGACGGCACTCCTGCTCGACACCATCCCCGGCGCGGTGTTCGCCGACGGCGACAACGCCTACGACAAGGGCACCGCCACCCAGTACACCACCTGCTACGGGACGACTTGGGGAAGGCACCTCGGGCGCACGCGGCCGGCGGCCGGCGATATCGACTACAAGACGGCCAACGCGAGCGGCTACTTCGGCTATTTCGGCGCGGCCGCCGGGGACCCCAAGCAGGGCTTTTACAGCTACGACCTGGGTGCCTGGCACATCGTGGTGCTGAACAGCGGCAGCCCTTCGCTGGTCCCGACCACGGCCACGTCGCCGCAGGTGCAATGGCTGCGCGCTGATCTCGCGGCCCACCCCGCGCACTGCACCCTGGCCTACTGGCATCACCCGCTGTTCGACTCCAAAGACAACCCCAACGCCAACATCCGCCCGCTGTGGGACGCCCTGTACGCCGCGGGGGTGGATGTGGTGGTGAACGCGCACTACGGCTTTTACGAGCGGTTCGCGCCCCAGACGCCGACCGGCGTCGCCGACCCCGTGGGCGGAATCCGGGAGTTCGTGGCCGGCACCGGCGGCGCGCTGGTCACGCCGTTCGGCACCGTGCGGGCGAACAGCGAGGTGCGGAACAGCGGCACCTTCGGCGTCCTGAAGCTCTCGCTCGACGACGCGAGCTACAGCTGGCAGTTCGTGCCGATCGCGGGAAAGACGTTCACCGACAACGGGACGACTGCGTGCCACGGCGCACGGCCGACCGTGAACGCCGGCCCCGACCTCACCAGCAACCCGGGAGACACGGTCAACCTGTCGGCGACCATCGGCGATCCCGACCCGACCGACGCGCCGTGGGCCTACACGATCAACTGGGGTGACAACACCTCGACCACGGGCAGCACGACCACTCAGACGGCGCCGATCAGCGCTCCCCATGTCTACTCGGCGCTGGGCACGTACAGCGCACGCGTGAGCGTGACGAACAGCGGCGGCGCGTCGGACGTGGACACCGTGGCCGTGAAGGTGGTCGCGCCCAACGTGTTGGTCGGCGCCGGGGACATCGCCGACTGCACGAGGAACCAGGATTCCCTCACGGCGAACCTGATGGACACGATCCCCGGCACGGTGTTCGCGGACGGTGACAACGCCTACCCCGACGGGTCGAGCACCGCCTATAAGAACTGCTACAACCCGACGTGGGGCCGTTTCAAGTCACGCACCAAGCCGGTCCCCGGCAACCACGATTACCTCACCGCCGGCGCCGCGGGATACTTCAATTACTTCGGCGCGTTGGCCGGCCAGTCGGGGAAGGGCTACTACAGCTACGACCTGGGCAACTGGCACGTCGTCGCGCTGAACAGCAACATCGCGATGAACGTGGGCTCGGCCCAGGAGGTGTGGCTGAAGGCCGATCTCGCGAAGAGCACCAAGCAGTGCACGGTCGCCTATTGGCACCACCCGCTCTTCAGCTCCGGCAACGAGGGGGCTCACCCCGAGGTGGCGCCGCTGTGGCAGGACCTGTACAACGCCGGGGCGGAGCTGGTCATCGTCGGGCACGACCACGACTACGAGCGGTTCGCCCCGCAGTCGACGAACGGCGTGGCGGACACGGCCTTCGGGATCCGGGAGATCGTCGCGGGCACCGGCGGCGGCGGTCTGTTCTCGGCCCACCCGCCGGTGCCGAACTCCGAAGTGCTGAACGACAACACCATCGGCGTGCTGAAGGTGACGCTACACTCGAACGGCTACACCTGGAAGTTCCTGCCCATCCCGGGCAAGACCTTCACGGACTCGGGCAGCACCCACTGTCACGGCGTAGCGCCGGCGGGGAATCATCCTCCCACGGCCGTGGTGGGCGGACCTTACAGCGGCACGGAAGGCGTGGCGGTCGCCTTCGATGGCAGCGGCTCGACGGATCCGGACGGCGACGCGCTGGGCTACGCCTGGACCTTCGGCGACGGGAGCACGGGGACCGGGATTGCGCCGAGCCACGCGTACACCGGAGCCGGCAGCTACACCGTCACGCTCACGGTGACCGACACGCACGGCGCGTCCAGCGCGCCGGCGACGACTACTGCGACCATCGCGAACGCGGCGCCGGTCGTGAACGCCGGGCCCGATCAGACCGTCACGGTGGGGAGCCCGGTGACGCTCAACGCCACCTTCACGGACGGCGTCAACGACGGCCCCTGGGCGTACGGCATCGATTGGGGTGACGGATCGGCGCAGACCACGGGCAGCACGAGCAGCGAATCGAGTCCCATCACGGCGACGCACACCTACACCGCCGGGGGCGCCCATACCGTGACCGTCACGGTGACGGACAGACTGGGGGCGTCGGGGTCTGGGACCGCGACGGTGACCGCCGCCAACCAGGTGGTTACCCTGGTGGGCGCCGGCAACATCGCGCGCTGCGACCGCGTCAACGACGAGGCGACGGCGGCGCTGCTCGACGGCATTGCCGGCACCGTCTTCGCGCTCGGCGACGCCGCCTTCCCGAATGGCACGCCCGCCAACTACCAGAACTGCTACGACCCGAGCTGGGGCCGGCACAAGGCCCGGACCTATCCGGTGACCGGCAACCACGACTACGACTCGAGCGCCACCGCCCTGGGGTATTTCGGCTACTTCGGCGCCGTCGCCGGAGATCCCAGCCAGGGATACTACAGTTACGACCTCGGCGCGTGGCACATCGTGGTGCTCAACAGTAACAACACGTTCGTCTCGACCGCCGCTGGCTCGCCGCAGGAGACGTGGCTCAGATCCGATCTCGCCGCGACCACCAAGCAGTGCGTGCTCGCCATGTTCCACAGCCCGCGGTTTTACTCGACCACCTCGAGCACCTTCTTTCCCACCGGCAGCGTGAAGCCGTTCTGGGACGATCTGTATGCCGCCGGCGCCGAGCTCATCATCAACGCCCACATGCAGGACTACGAGCGGTTCGCGCCGCAGACACCTGCCGGCGCGGCCGATCCCACCAACGGGATTCGGGAGATCATCGTGGGCACGGGTGGCGGCGGGCTCGACGCGCCCAACACTCTGATCATTCCCAACAGTGAAGTGCAGATCAGCGGAGTGTACGGGGTCCTCAAGCTGACCCTGGCCGACGGCTCATACTCATGGGAGTTCATCCCGGTCGCAGGCCAGACGGGGACCGACTCGGGAAGCGGTAGCTGCCACTGACAGGAAGGTTCGCAGTAGCCCCAGTGGGCCGTAACATCGTAACCGCGTTGCTGTAGCAGGGTTACAACAAGCAACGGGGCTCGTGGGGCGTGTCCTGGGCTAACCCGTTTCTTCGACAGGGCTTAGTCCTGGGCGTTGCGCGCACGCAACGTGCGACAGACTATGGCAATGCCCGACCGCGCCCGCCGTCCGTCTGTCAGCCTGCTCCCCATGGCGGCGCGTCTTCTCGCGTCGGCGCTGGGCGCTGCCCTGCTCCTGACGACCTGCCGCGACGACCAGGGACTCAAGACGTCCACCGAGCCGACCACCCTACGGGGTCCCAGCTTCGCGACCGAGCCCGGCGCGGTGACGCTCGTGGGCGCCGGGGACATTTCCTCCTGCGCGCACCACAACGATACCTCGACGGCCAAGCTGCTCGACGCGATCCCGGGAACGGTGTTCACCACCGGCGACAACGCGGCCCCGAGCGGGGCGAGCACCGACTACGCCAACTGTTACGACCCGACCTGGGGCCGGCAGAAGGCCCGGACCCGGCCGGCGCCCGGCGAGGCCGAATACGGCACGGCAGGCGCCGCCGGGTACTTCGGCTACTTCGGGGTGGCCGCCGGCGACCCGAGCAAGGGCTACTACAGCTACGACCTCGGCACCTGGCACATCGTGGTGTTGAACAGCAACATCGACATGAGCGCGGGCTCGGCCCAGGAGCAGTGGCTCAAGGCGGACCTCGCGGCCACGACGGCGCAGTGCACGCTCGCCTACTGGCATTACCCGCGTTTCTATTCGGGCACGTCCACCACCCGGGCGTCGGTCAAGCCGCTGTGGGATGATCTCTACGCCGCCGACGCGGAGGTGGTGCTCAACGCGCATACCCGCAACTACGAGCGTTTCGCGCCCCAGACACCGGCGGGCGCGCTCGACACGGTCCGCGGCATCCGCGAGTTCGTCGTCGGCACCGGCGGGCTGGGTACGTGGTCGTTTTACACGATCGCGCCCAACAGCCAGGTGCGCGCGCAATTATACGGCGTGCTGAAGCTCACCCTCAACACGGGGAGCTACAGCTGGCAGTTCGTGCCCATCGCGGGAACGCAGTTCTCGGACAGCGGTACGACGGCATGCCATGGCCCCGCGGGACCGCCCCCGCCGCCCCCGCCGCCCACCCCGGTGGTGAACGCCGGTCCCGATCTCACGACGTACCCGGGCGTGGCCGTCAACCTGTCGGTCGCGTTCAGCGACACGGGAGCGACCGACGCGCCGTGGACGTACTCCATCCTGTGGGGCGACGGCGCGTCGAGCACGGGCAGCGCATCGAGCGCGTCCACGCCGATCACCGCCAGCCACACCTACGCGGCGCTCGGCCTCGACAGCGTGCGCGTTACGGTGACCAACAGCGCGGGGCGCAGCGGCTCGGATGCGGTCGCGGTACGCGTCGTGGCACCGGGCACTCAGGTCGCGCTCATCTCGGGCGACATCGCCGACTGCAGCACCGGCAGCGGCAAGACGGCGAGCATCCTCGACACCATCGCCGGGACGGTCATCACCGCGGGGGACAACGCCTA
Source organism: Gemmatimonadales bacterium (assembly GCA_035488835.1). Classification (GTDB taxonomy): domain Bacteria; phylum Gemmatimonadota; class Gemmatimonadetes; order Gemmatimonadales; family GWC2-71-9; genus AG41. The sequence continues at coordinate 30,885 of DATHKX010000154.1, read as the reverse complement.
CCCGACCGGCGCGTCGGCCGACTACACGAACTGCTACGCGCCCAGCTGGGGCCGGCACCTCTATCGCACCTACGCCGCGGTCGGCAACCACGACTACGGGCTCGGCAACGCGAACGGTACCTTTGACTACTTCGGCGCCGCGGCCGGACCGCGTGGTCTGGGATACTACAGCTTCGACATCGGGTCCTGGCACGTCGTCATGTTGAACAGCAACTACACGTTCGTTCCGACGGCGGCGGGCTCCGCGCAGGAGCTGTGGCTCAAGTCGGACCTCGCCGGGGCGGCCGGGAAGTGCATCCTCGCCGTGTGGCACCACCCGCGGTTCTACTCGTCCACGACGAGCCCTCTCTCGGCCGGGAGCTCGACGCTGCCGTTCTGGAACGATCTGTACGCGGCCCATGCGGACGTCATCGTGAACGGCCACATGCACGACTACGAGCGGTTCGCCCCGACCGACCCCGCCGGCAACCTGGACGTCGCAAACGGCATTCGCGAAATCATCGCCGGCGCCGGCGGCGGCGGAATGGACGCCCCGAACACCGTTTTCTGGCCCAACAGCCAGGTTCGCATCAGCGGGGTCTACGGCGTCCTCAAGCTCACGCTCTCGAGCAGTGCGTACAGCTGGCAGTTCATTCCCGTGTCGGGGACGGCGACCGACTCCGGCACCACGGCGTGCCACAACGCGGGCGCCGCCGTGAACAGCCCGCCCACCGCCGCTCCTGGAGGCCCCTACTCGGGCACCGAAGGGACCGCCGTCGGCTTCAACGGCAGCGCCTCGTCCGATCCGAACGGTGACGCGCTGACGTATGCCTGGAACTTCGGCGACGGCGGCACCGGCACGGGCGCCACGCCAAGCCACACGTACGCGGACAACGGCAGCTACACCGTGACGCTCACCGTGACCGACGCGCCCGGGGCGGCGAGCGGGCCGGCCACGACCACGGCGACGATCGCGAACGCGGTCCCGTCGGTCACGCTGCCGGCCAATCAAGCCGGCACCGCCGGCAGCGCGTACGCGCTGAGCGCCAGCTTCGGCGACGCGGGAGTGAGCGACGCGCCCTGGGCGTACGCGATCGACTGGGGCGACGGGTCACCGCAGACCACCGGCACTACGAGTACCCAGTCGGCCGCGATCACCGCAAGCCACACGTACGCCGCGGGCGGCACCGACACCGTGCGCGTGACCGTGACCGACAAGGACGGTGGCGCCGCATCGGCGCAGACGCCGGTGGCGGTGGCCGCGGTCAACCATCCGCCCACGGCCGCACCGGGCGGCCCCTACTCGAGCTCCGAGGGTGCGGCGGTCGCCTTCAATGGCGCGGGCTCGTCGGATCCGGATGGGGACGCGCTTACGTACGCCTGGAGCTTCGGCGACGGCGCTACCGGCACCGGCGCCACGCCGAGCCATACGTACGCGGACAACGGCAGCTATACCGTGACGCTCACCGTGACTGACACCAAGGGGGCGGCGAGCGCGCCGGTCGCCGTGACCGCGACGGTCGCGAACGCCGCGCCCGTGGTCAACGCGGGCGCCAACCAGGCCGCGAACGCGGGCAGCCCCGTCACGCTCAACGCCGGTTTCAGCGATCCGGGCGCGAACGACGCCCCCTGGTCGTACGCGATCGACTGGGGCGACGGCACGCCGCAGACCACGGGCAGCAAGACCAGCCAGGGCGCCATCACGGCCGGCCACACCTACACCGCCGCGGGCACGATCACCTTGCGCCTCACGGTGACAGACAAGGACGGCGGGGCAGGTGCCGGGCAGGCGATCGTGACCGTGAGCCAGCCGCCCGCGAGCGTTACCATGCTCCTGGCCGGCAACATCGCCCGGTGCGACCGCACCAACGACGAGGCCACGGCGGCGATGCTCGACACCATGCAGGGCACCGTCGTGGCCCTCGGCGACAACGCCTATCCAAACGGCACGGCCGCCAACTTCCAGAACTGTTACGACCCGACCTGGGGCCGCCACAAGGCCCGCACGTATCCGGTGGTCGGCAATCACGAATACGATTCAAGCGCCACGGCCGTCTCGTACTTCAACTACTTCGGCCCCGCCGCCGGCGATCCGACCAAGGGCTACTACAGCTACGACCTCGGCGCATGGCACATCGTGGTGCTGAACAGCAATTCCAGCTTCGTGCCCGCCGCACTGGGCTCGGCCCAGGAGGTTTGGCTCAAGGCCGACCTCGCCGCCACCACGAAACGCTGCGTGCTCGCAACGTTCCACCACCCGCGCTTCTACTCGACCACGTCGGCCTCGTTCTCACCGACGAACTCGGTGAAGCCGTTCTGGGACGACCTCTACGCCGCCGGTGCCGAGCTGATCGTCAACGCCCACATGCGCGACTACGAACGGTTCGCGCCTCAGACGCCGGCCGGCGCGGCGGACCCGGTGAACGGGATCCGCCAGATCATCGTCGGCACGGGCGGCGAGGGCCTGGACCAGGCCAACACGCTCATCATCCCGAACAGCGAGGTGCAGGTCAGCGGCGTGTACGGGCTGCTCAAGCTCACCCTGAGCGACGGCTCGTACTCCTGGCAGTTCGTCCGAGCGGGCGGCGCGGGAGTCGGGGATTCGGGAAGCGGCACGTGTCATTGAGCGCCGCACCCGAAAGCGCGGCGTAAGGCCGGTTACCCAAGGATGTGGCACAGCTGCTACATCCGGCCTTCGCACGGCCAATTCCTGTTGTATAAGATGTTGTCATTAAACCATATACGATCATACTCGCCGCGCGCACGCCGCCTGCTGCAGAGAACGAGATGTGCATATTCCGACCAGTGACGCGGCTGTACCCTTGAGCGCCGCCCCTCGAGTGGCGGCCGTCCCCCGGCCCGCCGAGCACGCTGGTTCGCCCGCCGCCACGTCGCTGGTGGAGCGGCTGGGCGAAGCGCTGAAGCACGAGCGCGTCGTCTACCTCCAGTGGAAGGGAAATTGGAAGCGCACGCGCTGGATGAGCGGCGAAGGGGATATCGATCTCCTGGTGCACCGCTCCGCCGAGGCGCGTTTCTCGGCCGTGCTGTGGGCGCTGGGATTCCGCCGCGCCGACCCGCCGCCCGCCAGCGCGATCGCCGGCATCGAGAGCTACTTCGGTCTCGACCCGATTACGGGCCGGCTGATCCACGTGCACACGCACTACCGGCTCGTGGTCGGCGGCATTTGGCGCACCGTCTACCGCCTCCCTATCGAGGAGCCGCTGTTGGCCTCGGCGGTGCCGGGGGCGGTGTTCCCGGTCCCCGCACCCGAGTTCGAGCTCATCGCGTTCGCGGCGCGGATGGTGCAGCGCTACAACGCCCTCGACACGGTGCTGCGGCGGCAGCCGCGCTGGCTGAACGGGATCCAGGTCGAGCTCGACACCTTGCTCGCCAGAGCGAACCGCGCCGCGCTGGCGAACATCCTGGCGACGCACCTCCCGACCCTCGACGCGCAGTTCATCGACGAGTGTCTTGCGTCGCTGCGTCCCCGCTACCCCCGCTGGCGCCGGCTGCTGGTGCGGCGCGAGCTGCACCGTCGTCTACTGCCGCATGCGCGTCGGCCGCCGCTGGCGCTGACGCTCAGCCGCATGATGCACCGGTTCCTCACGCTGAGCGGCCGGCTCAAGCTCATCCGGAAACGCGGCAAGCATTTCGCGCACGGGGGGACGGTCATCGCGCTGCTGGGCGGCGACGGCGCGGGAAAATCTACCTGCGCGCGCGAGATCACCGACTGGCTCTCCGACGAGTTCGGCGTCCTGACCGCGCATCTGGGCCGCCCGCCCCGCTCGCTGCTCACCCTCGCCGTGGGCGCCGCGTTCCGGATCGGGCGGCTGCTGCGCCTGACCGCGGAGGCGGACGAGGATCGCGAGCGAGTGCCGGCGTACCTCGCCGCCCTGCGGGACGTCTGCACGGCCCGCGACCGCTACCGGTTGTACCTCAACGCGCGGCGCTTCGCGCTGGGGGGCGGGATCGCGCTGTGCGAGCGCTATCCCGTGCCCGAGAATCCCACGCTGTCGGGGCCGCGGCTCGCCGCGTTTGTGCCGCTCGCCCGGACGCGCCTGGGGCGGTGGCTCGTGGCGGTCGAAGCCCGCTATTACCGGCACATTCTCGCCCCCGACGTCCTCGTCCTGCTGCGCGTCGACCCCGAGACGGCCGTGCGGCGCAAGACCGACGAGCCGGCCGAGTACGTGCGCGCCCGCTGCCAGCTCGTGTGGGATACCGACTGGAGCGGCCGGCGCGTGCACATCGTGGATGCCAGCCGGCCGCTGGTCGACGTGCTCGCCGAGTTGAAGACCATCCTGTGGCGCGAGCTGTAGTGGCGTCATGACCAAGCAGAACGGCGCGTCGCGCCCGATTGTCGTCGAGCTGGTGGGTCCGGCGGGCGTGGGGAAGAGTGCCCTCGCGGAGCGATTGCTCGCGCGGCACGACGTGGTGCGCGCCAGCGTCTGGAACCTCCCCCGGGCGCTCCTGCTCGAGAGCGGCGTCCGGTCGCTCCCCCAGCTGCTCCGCCTCTGCCTCGTGACCCGCTCGCTGCCCCGTGAGGAGCTGAAACAGATCGTTCGCCTCAATGCGCTGCGCCTGTTCGTCCGGCGCCGGGTCGCCGGCGCTCGTGTCGTGGTGCTCGATGAAGGCCCCGTATTCGCGCTCAGCTGGCTGCGCGTGTTCGGTCATCCGCGTCTCCAGAACGGGCGGGCCGAACCCTGGTGGCGCGCCACGTACGCGGTCTGGGCCGTCCTGCTCGATCGCCTGGTGCTGCTCGACGCCCCGGAGCCGGTGCTCACCTCGCGCATCCGCGGGCGGCACAAGCCGGCCGACGTGTTCCGCCAGATGGCGGACGGGGAGATCCGCGACCTGGTGGCGCGCTACCGGATCGCCTTCGAGCGTGTGTTGGGCGGGCTGGCACGCGCCGGCGGGCCGTCGCCGGTCATGCTCGCCACCACGGAGACCACCCCCGGCCGTCTTGGCGATGCGGTGCTCGAGCTGCTTGCGGAGCGTCCCCGTGGCTGACGCCGTGCGGATCGCGACTCCCCTGGCCGACGCGCCGCGCCCCGCGACGCTGACGCAGCGCGCTTCGCTGAACGTCATCGCGTCGCTGCTCGACTACGGCGCGAAAGTCGCCGTCGGACTGGTCGTCGTGCCCATCCTGGTCGGGGGACTGGGTCGCTCACTGTACGGCGTGTGGGAGATGCTGGGCCGCCTCGCGGGCTACATGACCGCGGGCGACGGCCGGCCCACCCAGGCGCTGCGCCTCGTAATCTCCAATTTGCAGGCGAGCGACGACGACGCCGTCAAGCGCCGTTACGTCGGCGGCGCCCTGGTCGTCTGGCTGTTGTTCCTCCCGGTCGTCGTCGCCGCCGGCGCCGCACTCGTCTGGCTCGCACCGACGATCACCAAGGTGGCGCCGGCGCTGGTCCCCGTGGTCCGGCTGACCTGTGCCCTGCTCACGGCGAGCCTGTTGTTCGGCAACCTCGCGTCGTTGCCCGAATCCGTGCTCCGCGGGATGAATCTCGGATACAAGCGCATGGGGCTGCAGGCGGGGCTCGAGCTGGTGGGCGGGGCGCTTGTGGCGGGCGGCATCTACGTCGGGCTCGGCATGATCGGGGCAGCGGGCGCCCAGGTCGCGTTCGCCCTGCTCATGGGGCTCTGCTTTTGGTGGGTGGTGCGCAAGTATGTCCCCTGGTTCGGCGTCGCCCGCCCCACGCGCACCGAGATCAGGGGGTTGCTCGGCCTGAGCGTGTGGTATTCCGCCGGCGAAGCGATCACCAAACTGCTGCTCGCGAGCGACGTGATCATCCTCGGCATGGTCCTTTCCCCCGCGGCGGTCACCCCTTACGTGCTCACCGGCTACGCCGCCCGCATGGCGGTCAACGTTCACGTCCTCGCGGCCGGGGGCGCGATTCCCGGCATCGGCGGCGTGATCGGCCTGCGCCAATACGAGAAGGCCGTCGGGCTGCGGAACGAGCTGCTGTCGGTCACGTGGCTGTTTGCCGCGACCGTCGGTGTCACGATCCTGCTCTGGAACCGCTCCTTCCTCGGCCTCTGGGTCGGCTCTCAGAACTACGCCGGCACATGGGTGAACCTGCTCATCGTGTTCGTCATGGCGCAGACGGCGTTTGTCCGCAGCGACGCCTACGTGATCGATTCGGCGCTGCAGCTGCGCCAGCGGGTGCTGGTGACCGTGGCGGCCGCGGTGCTGACCATCGGCTTGAGCATTCTGTTGACGCTCCGCTTCGGCGTGCTCGGCTTGTGCGCCGGGATCCTGGCCGGCCGGCTGACCCAGTCGATCGCCTACCCGTACCTGGTGCATCGCTGTCTGAGCGTGACGTCGCGGGCGTCGCTCGGCAGCATCGCGCGGCCGCTCGCCACCATGGCCGTGCTGTTTACCGCGGCCGCCTATCTCGGCGACCGGATCCTCGTTCAGCACTGGATCCCGTGGGTCGTGGGGGTCGTCGGGACCGCGCTGCTCGCGTTCGGCCTGGCGCTCGCCATCGGCCTCCCCGCCGACGCCCGCACCGCCGTGCTGCGGCGGGGGCGCGAACTCGTCCGGAGGATCCGGTGAGCGGCGAGCCGCGCCTGAACCCCGTCGTGCGGTGGGCGTTCTATCTCCTGGTGTGCTCGATCCCGTTCGAGTTCCCCGATCGCTCGTTCCCGATCGAGATTCCGACGCTCACCGCGTCGCTGTTCCTGTTCGCCACGCTGCTCGACCCGCGGGCGTGTTACGCCCGGAAGCCGGCGGCGCTGCTCTGCTTCGTGGCGTACCTCTACGCGTATTGGCTGTCGGCCGCGCTCAACGGCCGCGACCACGTCGCCACCGAGCTGATCACGCCCGATTATTGGGACCAGGTGGTCAAGCAGTTTCTCCTCATCGTCCAGGGCGTGATCGTGTTGTGGGCCGGCTACAACCTCATGCGCACCGAAAAGATCGGGCGGGAGGCCATGGCCGTCTTCGCCCTCGCCTGCGTCGCGCGGGCCATGCTCCCGATCCTGGGGATCGCCCGCACCGCCCGCACGGAATGGGGCGGCGGCGAACGCATCACGGCGCTGGGCCAGAACGCGAACAACAGTGCCATGATCCTCGGGGCCGGCCTGATCGCGCTGCTCGCGCTCCAATACGGATTGGAGCGACCGTTCGTACGCCGCCGCTGGCTCTTGTGGCCCGCGTTCGGCCTGCTCGGCGTCTCCGTCGTGAATACCGGCTCCCGCGGAGGGCTGGTCGCGCTCGGCCTGGGCCTCGTGGTGTTCGCCATCGGGCGCGCCCACTCGACGTGGATCCGGGTGCGCAACGCCGCCGTGACGGCGCTGGCCATCGGCGTTCTGGTCTACGCGACCTACGCCAACGGTCTGATGCGCGCGCGATTCGCGGAGGCGCTGGAGCACGGTGCGCTCGCCGGGCGGGAGCGCATTTATCCGGCCCTCATGCACATGGCAGCGGAGCGACCGCTCGTCGGGTGGGGGCCGGTCAACAACAAGTACGAGCTCGGCATTCGCTTGAACGAGCGCATCCGCCGCCGTCGGGACGCCCACAACCTGATCCTCGAGGTACTCACCGCGACGGGCGCCCTCGGCGTCGTGCCGTTCCTCCTGGGTGTCGGCCTGTGCGCCCGCGGCGCCTGGCAGGCGCGCCGCCGGGCCCATGGCGTGCTCGCCCTGGCCCTCCTGGCCGGCGTCATGCTGGCCAACATGAGCGGCAACTGGATCGCCTCCAAGCTGCTCTGGCTCGTCCTCACGTACGGGCTCGCCAGCGCGACGTACGCCCTCGCTGTGCGCCAGGCGCCCGCGCCGGCAGGGCCGCCCGTGCCGCCCCACGACCGGCGCCGGCGCCCTGCTCTCGCGCGCATACCGTCGACGGTCAGCACACGGGCCCGGCCTGAAGCTGGGGCGAACTTGTAACGCAACTGCCACAAGGGAGCCGGCCGGGGCCTGCCCGTCGTCCATAACGGTCTGTGGCCGAACAACTTGAGTGAAGACGCAATGCGTACGTCTCTTGCACTTGCCGCCGTCGACACTATGACCGAATCCCCCGCTGCCCGATGTGCGGCATAGCCGGCCGGTTCCACCCCTCCCGGCTGGCGCCGGAGCCCGGCTGGGCGGCCCGGGCGTCGGCACTGCTGGCACATCGCGGGCCTGACGGCGAGGGCCACTGGGAGGACGAGCGGTGCGACCTCGTCCACCGGCGTCTCGCGCTCATCGACCTCTCGTCCACCGGCGCGCAGCCGATGAGCAACGAGGATGGGGCGGTCCTGGTCGTCTACAACGGCGAGATCTACAACTACCGCGCCCTGACGGCCGAGCTCAAGGCGCGCGGGCACCGCTTCCGGAGCACCTCCGACACAGAAGTGCTCGTCCACCTATACGAAGACGAGGGCGAGCGCATGGTGTCGCGCCTGCGAGGCATCTTCGCCTTCGCAATCTACGACCGGCGGCGCGGCCGGCTGTTCCTCGCCCGGGACCGCTTCGGGGTCAAGCCCCTGTTCTTCACCGTCCAGGACGGCGAATGGGCCTTTGCGAGTGAGATGAAGGCGCTGCTGGCGCTGCCGGGATTCCGGCCGGAAATCGATCGCCAGGCCTGCTACGACTTCCTGGGTCTGGGCTACATCCCGGAGCCGGCCACCGGATTCGCCAACATTCAGGCCCTGCCCCGGGGGAGCTGTCTCACCGTCAGCCGCCAGGGACATCACCTGCGCGAGTACGAGCGGATCGCGGCGCACCCCGACCGGGGCCGTACGCTCGCCGACGCCGTGACCGCCGCGTCCGGCTCGCTGCTCACAGCGGTCGGTGCCCAGTCGGTGGCCGATGTACCGGTCGCGGCGCTCTTGTCCGGGGGCATCGACTCGTCGCTGGTCGTCGCCGCGCACGGCCGCGCCACCGGCCAGCCGACGACGACGTTCAACGTGCGCTTCCCCGACCGCACCCACGACGAGACCACGACGGCGTTGACGGTGTCTGCGCACTGCGGAACCAACCACCACACGATCGACCTGAGCGATACGGCGCTCACGGCCGACGCGATCCTCGACCTGCTGCGGCACTTCGACCAACCGTTCGCGGACACGAGCTTCCTCCCGATGTACTGGATCTCCCGCGCCGTTCGGGACCGCGGCATCATCTGCACACTGTCGGGGGACGGGGGCGACGAGGCGTTCGGAGGGTACGCGAGCTTCTGGCGCGCCAACCGATTGGTGCGCCTCATGCAGCTGCCGCGCTGGGTCGCTGCGGCGGCGCAGGCAACCGGACGCGGGCTGACGCGGTGGACGCGGGACTGGGGGCGTCAGGTCAGCAAGGCGGTCCGCCTGGCCCACGCCGGCCGGGCCGACTCGGCGGTGCTGCTCGCCGGCCTAGCCAACTACCTGTCCGAAGAGCAGAAGGGGGCGCTGGTCCTCCCCGCCGCCCGGGAAGGGCTCCTCGCCGTGCACCGCCATTTCAACGGCCACCAGCCGCCCGGCGTGTCCGATCTGGAGGAGCTGTCGCGCCGGCTGACGGAGACCTTGTTCGTGGTGGGACTGCCGTCGGACATGCTCCGTAAGGTCGACATGATGAGCATGCGGGCGAGCATCGAGATCCGCGTGCCGATGCTGGACGAGGAGCTCGTGGCCCAGGGCCTCTCGCTGCCGCACGCTCTGAAGACCGACGGCCGCACGGGCAAGCTCGTGCTGCGCGAGCTCGCGGCGCGTTGGCTCCCCCGCCCCGTGGTCGCCCATCCCAAGCACGGCTTCACCGTGCCGCTCGACGTGATGGTCCCGGAGCAGGTGCACGCGGCGCTGGACGATCTGTTGCTCTCCCCTGCAGCGCGGACGCGCGGGCTCCTCGACATCGCGCAGGTCGCGGCGTGGCTGCGCCAGTTCCGCGCGGCGCGGCACGGCGCACGGGGCGGCGGTATCAGCCGGGCCGGCCTGTACCAGCGCGTGTTCATGGTGTTGTCGCTCGAGCTGTGGCTGCGCCAGCACCACCTCACGTGGTGAGCGCGGGAGCCGAAGGTCGATGAGGCTGGCCGTCTTCACCAGCAAGTATCCGGCGCGCGTCTCGACCTTCTTCGAGCGCGACATGCAGGCGCTCGCCGCAGCCGGCGTCGAGCTGGACATCTTCCCGATCTATCCGCTCGACCGGACGCTGTGGCGCTACAGCCTCGGCCTCCTGGGCGAGGCCGTCGTGCCGCGGGCCCGTGTGCACCACCTCGGCCTCCTGCAGAGTCTCGCGCGCACACGCCCGTGGCGGACGCGCGAGCTCGGCACGGTGGTCCGGGCGGCCGCGGCGGTGGGGACAGCGGCGCTGCCGTACGGCGCGGCGCCGCTCGCGAAAAGCCTGTACGTCCTGCCGAAGGCGTGGGCCTGGGCCGCGCGGAACGGCAGCGGCTACGATCACGTCCTCGCCTACTGGGGCAACTACGCCGCGACCTGCGCGTATCTGTTTCATCGGCTGATCGACCGGCCGATCCCGTTTTCGATCTGGTTGCACGCCGGCACCGACCTCTATCTGCGACCCGTGTACCTCGCGGAGAAGCTGCGGTACGCGGACGCCGTCATCACCTGCTGCGAGTTCAACCGCGGCTACCTCGCGGAGCACTACGCGCGCACCGCTCCAGGCATCGCCGATCGTGTCCATGTGTGCTACCACGGCGTCGACCTGGCGCAGCTCCCGTACCAGCCGGAGGGGCGGCCGCCGCGGCGCATCATCGGCGTCGGGCGCCTGGCGAAGGACAAGGGATTCGCATTCCTCCTGCGAGCCGCGCGACTGCTCCAGGACCGCGGCCTCGAGGTGGAGGTCGAGATCGTCGGGGATGGTCCCGAGGGCGGCGCCTTGCGCGCGCTCGCCGCCGAGCTCGGCATCGCCCACCGCGTGCGGTTTCGCGGGTGGCTGCAGTTTGCCGACGTACAGCGGGCCATGAGCGAGGCCACCGTGCTCGTGCATCCGTCGGATCGCCTCGGCGACGGGCTGCCTAACGTGCTGCGGGAGGCGATGGCGCTCGGCACGCCGGTGATCGCATCTCGCGTCGCCGGCATCCCGGAGGCGCTCGACGACGGCCGCTGCGGCCTGCTCGTGCCGTCGCGCGACTTGCGGGCGCTCGCGGACGCGATCGAGCGACTGCTGCAGGACGGCGACCTCCGGCAGACCTTCGCCCGTCTGGGGCGGGCGCGCGTAGAGGACAAGTTCGACATGTGGCGCAACGGCGCGCGGCTGGCCGAACACCTCGGCGCCACGCGACGGCTCGCCGCAGGCGTCGCGGACGGGCGCGCGCACGCCTTGGCCCACTCATGAGCCGCCGCGGCCTGGTGATCTCGTTCTCGGGCCTCGACGGGGCCGGCAAGTCCACCCTGGTCGCCTGGCTCCGGGACGAGCTCGAGCGGCGGCACCGTCCGGTGACCGTGCTGCACCTGACGGACGGCGTGGGGCCGTACGCCCTGTTGCGCGCGGCTCGCGACGGGGTGCGGCGTCTCATGGGCAGCGGCAACGGCGGCGAGCCTCCCCGGCCGCGCTGGGCGGGGCGTCCGCGGGCCGCCGGACTCCGGGGACTCGTGGGCAGAATTCGGGATGCGATCGTGTGGAGCAAGCCGCTGCGCCGGGCGCTCTATCCGGTGGACCTGGCGATCTTTCTGGCGATCCGATTCTACGTGGCCACCGTGCGGGGTCGGGTGCTCGTCACCGATCGCTACTTCTACGACACGCTGGTGGACGTCGCCGACGAGGGCCGCTGGTTCTGGGTCCGGCTGCTCGAGCGACTGACGCCCGAGCCCGACATCGCGGTGTTCCTGGACGTCAGCCCGGAGGAGTCCTACGCCCGCAAAGGCGAGTACTCCGTGGCCTACCTGGCCCGTCGGAGCGCCGCCTATCGACGCATCGCGCCTCTCGTCCCGTCCGCCGTCGTCCTGCCCAACGCCGACCTGGACGCCACGCGGCACGCGCTCGAGCAGGCGGTCGGGGCACGTCTCTCCGCATGATCCACACGGCCGAGCAACGACACGCGGCGCTCGCCCTGCGACTGCTGCTGGACCAGGGCGGCTCCCCGGCCCCCGGCACGACGATCGATTGGCGCCTGCTGCTGGCGCTGGCGGAGCGGAACACGGTGCTGGTCCGCCTGGCCGCACGGCTCGACCAGGCGGGGCTGCAGCCGCCGGCGTTCTTCACGACCGCAGTGGAGCGGGAGCGCGAGCGAGCCCGGAAGGCATGCACGGTCATGCGCCTGGTCGGCGAGCGGTGCGCGCGAGCGGGAGTGGAGCATCTGTTTCCCACCGCGTGGCAGCACTTCCCGGACGTGGGGGGTGATCTCGATCTCTTGGTGTTGTCGCGCGAGCCGGGGGTCGATGCGATCATTCTCGAGGGGACGGGGGCCGTCCTGCGCGCGCGCGACCTGCGCGACCGTCTCGCCGGGACGGCGCTCTACTGGCTGCGCGAGTCCGGGCTCGCCCTCGACGTGCACCACGGGCGTCTCGGGCTGGTCGGTGAACATGACTCGTATCCGGCGGGGCTCGTCCACCGCCGCCGCCGCGTACACGCCGGGGAGGAGTTCTTTGCGCCGGCGCCCGAGGATCAGCTCATCCTCCAGGGGATGACCCGGGTGGCGGGCCGGCGGTCCTTCAGGCTCGCCGATGTGGTCGCGACCGTCACCATCGTGCGCGGCCAGCGGCTCGATTGGAGCTACGTGGTGAACGTGTCCCGTGACCTGGGCCTGCTTCCCGCTTTGGGTTGCTACCTCGGCTACGTTAACCAGATCCACAACGCGCTGTACGACCGCCCCTTGTTCCCGTCGGACGCGCGGCACGGCCTCACTCTGGACGGATGGGGCTCCGTGACGTTCCGCGCGGGTCGCTATGGCTTCCCAACCCTCCGGGTCCGCAATCGCCTCTACTGGCGACAGCTCGCCGCCGCGGCCGGCGCGGGAGAATGGCGGGTCGCTTCCCGGCTGTGCCTGGTGCCGGCCATGGTCGTGGCCTGCAGCCTCGGTCTCGTAGGGCGCGAGGCGGCGGAGGCGGTGGAGAGCGTCGCGGCACTGGTGCTGGGGGCCCCTTGAGCAACCTCTCCCTCCGGCTGTATCATCGGCTCCCGTCGCCTGCTCGCTCGCTCGCGGCCACGCTGCGCGGGTGGTACTTGCGCTGGTCGCGCTACGGTCGCGAGACCCCGCGTCTCGTCGCGGAGGCCCAGGAGCGCGAGCACTGGAGCGCGGCGCAGTGGGACGCGTGGCGGCAGGAGCGGCTGGGGTACGTGCTGCACCGGGCCGCGACCCGCGTGCCGTACTACCGCGCGCAGTGGGCGGAGCGGCGCCGGCGGGGTGATCACGCGTCCTGGGAGATCCTCGCGAACTGGCCCATCCTCGACAACGAGCGGGTGCGCGAAAACCCCACGGCCTTCATCGCGGATGACCGGAATCCGCGCTGGATGTTCAACGAGTACACGAGCGGCACGACGGGTAAGCCGCTCGTACTATGGCGGACCCACCGGACGATGCGGTCGCTGTACGCCCTGTCGGTCGCGCGGACTCGGGCTTGGCATGGCGTCTCGCGCCGCGACCGTTGGGCCGCGCTCGGGGGGCAGCTCGTGGTTCCCGCCACCCGCCGGCGGCCGCCGTTCTGGGTCTGGAACGCCGCCCTGCGGCAGCTCTACATGTCCACGTACCATCTCGCTCCCGACCTGGTCCCCCATTACCTGGATGCCCTGCGGCGCTACGAGATCGTGTATCTCGCCGGCTATTCCTCCTCGTTGTATGCCCTGGCGCATGAAGTGCTGCGCCTCGGTCGCACCGACGTGACCATGCGGGTCGCGATCACGAGCGCGGAACCGCTGCCCGCGTGGGAGCGGGAGACCATCGCCGCGGCGTTCGGGTGCCCGGTGCGCGAGACGTACGGCATGAGTGAGGCGGTCGCGTGGGCCAGCGAATGCGAGGCCGGGACGCTGCATCTGTGGCCCGAGGTCGGTATGATCGAGGTGCTCGCGAACGGGCGGGGCACGGCGCCCGGGGAGTTCGGCGAGTTCATCTGCACGGGGCTCCTGAACGCCGACTTTCCGCTCATCCGCTGCCGCCTCGGCGACTCAGGGCGGCTCGGGGCGTCGGATGGCTCGTGCGCCTGCGGGCGCACGCTCCCGGCCCTCGCCGCAGTGGACGGCCGCACCAACGACCTCCTCCTGACGCGGGACGGCCGGCGGGTCGCCTGGTTCAACCCGGTGTGGTACGGTCTGCCCGTGCGTCAGGGCCAAATCGTCCAGGAGGCGCTGGACCGCATCCGAGTGCGCTACGTGCCCGCGGCGGGATTCAGCGTCGGGACGCGTCACCTCATCGAGCAGCGGCTCCAGGAGCGCATCGGAGCGGTGCAGGTGGTGCTCGAGGAAGTCCCCGAGATCTCGCGCGGTGCGAACGGCAAGTTCCGCGCGGTGGTGTGCGCGCTGCCGACCGCGGACCGCGTGGTGGCGGCGGGAGGACGATGAGCCAGCCGATTCGGGTCCTCATGGTCACGAGCGACTGGCCCACGCCCGGCCAGCCGCGCACGACCTACTTCATCAAGCGCCAGGCCGAGTTCCTTCAGGCGGCGGGCGTGCTGGTGGACGTGTTCCACTTCCGGGGCCGCCGCAACCCGTGGAACTATCTGTCCGCCTGGTGGCGGTTGCGACGCCGTCTGGCGCGGAACTACTACGACCTCGTGCACGCGCAGTTCGGTCAGAGCGGCCTGCTGGCGTATCCCAAGCGCCTGCCCCTGGTCGTCACGTTCCGGGGCTGCGATCTCCTGGGCGAGATCGGCGACGGGGAACGCTACACGCTCGTCGGCAAGCTGCTGCAACGGGTGTCGCGCGCGGTCGCCCGCCGCGCCGACGCGGTGATCGTCGTGTCGGAGCACATGAAGGCGCAGCTCCCACCCGGCGTGCCGGCGCACGTGATCCCGTCCGGGCTCGACTTCGAGGTGTTCCGCCCGATCCCGCGCGACGACGCGCGTCGCCACCTCGGCCTCCCGCTCGACCAGACGCTCGTCCTGTTCGCCGGCAGCCCCGACTGGCCGCGCAAGCGCTACGCGTTGGCGCGGCAGGCGCTGGACCTGCTTGGCCGCACGCTGCCCACTCAGCTGGTGGTCGCCTGGGGCGCGCCGCACGAGGACATTCCCTACTATATGAGCGCCTGCGACGCGCTGGTGTTCACGTCCATGCTGGAAGGCTCCCCCAACGTGGTGAAGGAAGCGCTCGCCTGCGACCTGCCCGTGGTCTCGGTGCCCGTGGGCGATGTGGCGACCCGGCTGCGGGGCGTCGCGGGCTGCGAGCTGTGCGCCGACGAGCGTCCGGAAACGATCGCCGCGGCGCTCGAGCGCGTGCTGCGGCGCGGGGGCCGGGCGGCGGGGCGGGCGGCGGTACGGGAGCTGGACGAACGTCTGCTGACACAGCGCGTCATCGACGTGTACCGGTCGGTGATGCGGCCGGTCAGGACGGCGCATGCCGTCGAGGCACCCCGTGCCGTCTCCTGATCGGCCGCTCGTCACGGCGGTCATTCCGTGCCGCAACGAGGCGCGCTACATCGGCCCGTGCCTCGAGTCGCTCATTGGGTGCGACTATCCCAAGGATCGGCTCGAGGTGCTGGTGTGCGACGGCCTGAGCGAGGACGGCACCCGCCAGATCGTGACCGGGTACGCGGCCCGCCACAGCTTCATCCGGCTGGTGGACAACCCTCAGCGGATCACGCCGTGCGCCATGAACGCCGGGATCCGGGAAGCGCGCGGCGACGTGATCATGCCGATGGGCGCGCACGCGGTCTATTCGCCCTCCTACATCTCGCAGCTCGTCGCCGCCCTCGAGGAGACGGGGGCCGACAACGTGGGCGGCGTGCTGGTGACGCTGCCCGCGAACGGGACGCCGCTCGCGCGGGCCCTGGCGGTCGGCCTGTCGCATCCGTTCGGTGTCGGGAACTCCTACTTCCGCATCGGCGCCGCGGAGCGACGCCTGGTGGACACGGTGCCGTTCGGGTGCTATCGCCGCGCGGTCTTTGACCGCATCGGCGTGTTCGACGAGGAGCTGGTCCGCAATCAGGACGACGAGCTGAACGCGCGCCTGCATAAGCAGGGTGGGCGGATCATGCTCATTCCCGAGGTCGTGTCCCATTATTACGCGCGCGGCTCGCTCGGCCAGGTGGCCCGCATGTTCTACCAGTACGGCTACTTCAAGCCGCTCGCGGCGTGGAAGGTCGGCCAGATCATGACCGTCCGGCAGCTCGTCCCCGGCCTGTTCGTCGGCGCGCTCGGCGTGACCGGCGTGGCGGCCCTGTGGTTGCCGGTGGCGCGCGTCGCGTTCGCCGCGATCGCGGGTGCCTACCTCGCCGTCGCGCTGGCCTGCGCGGGCCTCGCTGCGCGGCGCCACGGCGCGCGCTGCGCCGCCGCCCTGCTGCTGGTGTTCCCCACGTTGCACTGCAGCTACGGCCTGGGCTTCATCACGGCCGTGCTGCAGCGCGCCCTCGGGAGGCGGCGACTCCCCCATCAGGTCGCGTCGGTGCCGCTGTCGCGATGACGCCCCCCCTGGCCGTCGCCAGCTTCGGCTACCACGAGGTGACCGATCACCCCGCCACTGCCGGTTTCCAGCGCCCGGGGGCGCTGCCGTACAAGCACACGCGCGCGGCGTTCGCCCGGGACTTGGACGCGATCGCCGCCGGCCCGTGCCCGCCCGAGCGCGTCACCGACCTCGATCTCACCCGGCCCGGCCGGCACGTGCTGCTCACGTTTGACGACGGCGGAAAGAGCGCCGTCCCGATCGGCGACGCGCTCGCGGCCCGCGGATGGAAAGGGCATTTCTTCATCGTCACCGGTCTCATCGGCTCACGCACTTTTCTCACCGGCGCGGAGATCCGCTACCTCCACAGCTGTGGCCATGTCGTGGGCAGCCACTCGGACACCCATCCCGACATCTTTCGGGAGCAACCCTGGGACCGGATGATCGAGGAGTGGCGCGTCAGCCGGGACAAACTCGCTCAGCTGCTCGGCGCGCCGTGCCGCACCGCCTCCGTCCCCGGCGGCGACAGCTCGCCCCTGGTGCTCCGGTCCGCCGGCGCCGCGGGTCTCGCGTATCTCTTCACGTCCGAGCCGGTGCTCCGGCCCGAGTCGGCGGGAGAATGCTGGATCCTGGGCCGGTTCATGCCCAAGGCCTGGACCCCCGCCGCGCGCATCGGCGAGCTGGCGGCGTTCCGGGGGTGGCGCACTGCCTTGCTCAGCCGGCAGCTCAAGGGCCTGGCGCGCAGCGCGTTCCCGCGGCTGTATCGGCGATACGTCCGTCACACTACCCGCGAGTCGTCGCCGGCTCGGATCCCCGAGGAGAAACTCCCGTGAAGCGCTTCACCCTCATGGTCGGCGCCGTCATGGGCCTCGGGGCGTGCGGGCAGACCGCGGGACCTCCGTCACCGGGCTCCGGCGGGACCTACTACGTGGACGCCGCCGCCGGCAACGATGCCGCCGCCGGCGACAGTGCCCATCCGTTCAAGACGATCCAACACGCCGCCGATCTCGTGAACCCCGGGGACGTGGTGGTGGTGCGGAACGGCCTGTACACACGCGGCGGCAGCGTCCTGGACGTCGAGCGCGGTGGCACGGCGGGGAACTATGTGGTGTTCCGGGCCGCCAACCAGTGGGGCGCCGTCCTGGACGGCGGGCAGACCAGTCATACCCAGCCCAATGGCGCGGAAAACGGCGTCTACCTCGGCGCCAGCTTCGTGCGGGTCGAGGGATTCGAGATCCGCAACGTGTGGCACGACGGTGTCAGCCCGTCATCCAGCGCCAGCGACTTCCAAATCGTCGGCAATCACATTCACGACATCGGGCGGTACTGCGAATCCAGCGGCATTGGACTCTCCGGCATGACCTTCATAAACGACAACGTGGTGGTCGAGCAGAACCTGATCCACGACATCGGCCGCGACAGCACCGGCGAGCACGGCTGCAACCCCGGGAACGACTACTGGCAGAACCACGACCACGGCATTTACCTGTCGAGCGGGACCAACGCCATTATCCGCAACAACGTGTTCTACAACATCACGCGCGGCTGGGCGATACAGTGCTACCCCGGGCCGATTTCCCAGGCCTACATCGTCAATAACACGTTCGCCTTCCCCAATCCCCACCGGGACGGTCACATCATCGTCGACGCCACGTTCACGGGCGCGGTGATCGCGAACAACATCTTCTATCAACCCCAGACGGCCGGCGTCCTGTTCAGCGGCGCGACCACGACCAACGTCACGGTGCAGTACAACCTCACCATGGGCGGCACCGCGAGCACCGGGAGCGGCTCCGGGGTCACGTTGTCCCACAACCTGGACAGCACCGATCCCAAACTGGCGAACGCGGCGGCGTTCGACCTCCAGCTGCTGGCCGGCAGCCCGGCCATCGACGCCGGAGTGACGCTCTCCTACGTGACCAACGACTTTCTGGGCGTGAGCCGGCCCCAGGGCGCTGCCTACGACATTGGCGCGTTTGAATTCCATTGATGGGGGCGGTGCGCGCGCCCCAGGTGGTCCGGGCGCTCGGGATGGCGGCGCTGCTGTGCCTCGGGATCGACCGGTCGCCCGCCGCGCGCTACTACGCGTCGCCCGGCGGCGCGCCGGCCGGTGACGGCAGCCGCCACCGCCCGTGGGACTTGGCGACCGCGCTGAGCGGCGGACGCGGGATGGTTCGCCCGGGCGACACGATCTGGCTGCGCGGCGGCACCTATGCCGGCCGGTTCGACGGAACCCTCACCGGCACGAGCGCTGCGCCGATCGTCGTGCGGCAGTACCCGGGCGAGCGCGCCACGATCGACGGCAATCTCCACGTGCACGGCGCATACGCGATCTACTGGGGGTTCGAGATCACGCAAACGAGCCCGGCGGCCAATGCCAACGACGCGCTCGAGACGTACGGACCCAACTGCAAGTTCATCAACCTCGTGGTCCACGACGCCGGGAAGCAGGGTATCAGCTTCTGGGAGGACGAGGGGACGTCGGAGCTGTACGGCAGCATTGTGTACAACAACGGCACGCACGAGAACTTCGACCACGGCGTTTACGCAGCGAGCGAGGGGGGGGAGAAGTGGATCGTCGACAACATCGTGTTCGACAACCTCGCCTACGGGATCCACGTGTACGCCGGCAGCCACCACCCCTTTCTCAGTAATGTCCACGTGCGCGGCAATACCGCCTTCAACACCGGGGCGATCTCGCGCGATGGACCGCAGAACGCCAACCTGCTCATCGGCGGCGACGTCCTCACCGAGCACATGAGTGCCGACAGCAATCTGCTGTATTTCCCCGGCACCACGGGCCGCAACCTGCGCCTGGGGATGCCGCGCGGCGACAACCGCGACATCCTGGTGCGGGGTAACTACGTGGTCGGGGGCGCCGTGACGCTGCTGATGGCCGGATGGGCCAAAGCCGAAGTGGTGGACAACGAGTTCGTCGGCGCCGCGGACATCGTCGATCTCACCGCTCGCGGCTCGCTCGCCGCGCACATGTGGCGGCACAACACCTATGTGCGTGATCCCGCGGCTCGCGCGTGGCGCTATCAGAGCGGCGCGTACGACCTGGCGAGCTGGCAGGCGGCCACGGGATTGGGGAGCACCGGGACCGCGAGCGCGGCGCCGCCCACGACGCCGCGCGTGTTCGTGCGGCCGAACAAGTACGAACCAGGCCGCGCGACGATCGTCGTCTACAACTGGGGACGGCGGCCGACGGTCACGGTGGATGTCTCAAGCATGCTGCGGGTCGGTGCTCATTTCGAGCTTCGGAACGTGCAGGACCTGTTCGGTCCGCCGGTCGTGAGCGGAGCATACGCTGGTGGCACAATCGAGATCCCGATGACGGGAGTGGAGCTGCCCCGGCCGGCCGGGCGTGGCCAGGCGCCCGCCCTGCCGTCCCGAACCGGACCCGCCTTCGACGTCTTCATCCTGACCAGCGGCGCCCGTTCGGCGTTGCAGGATGAGATGTAGTCGTTCGCTCCGAACCTGTGGCAGGATTACCACATGGGGCGGAACTACCACACGATCGGGCACCGTAACACGCGGCGGGACAAGGGGTTTCGGCAGAAGCCGCGCCGTACGTCTTTTGCACATCGACCCACGATCATGAAGACCAGCGCCCAGCACGCCCGGTGGCTGTTGCGGCTCCTGTGGGAGGTGGATGCCGCAGGGACCGGGCTCAACGAGCTCGATTGGGACCTGCTGCTTCACGTCGCGCGATCCAACGGCGTATTGGTGCGCACGGCGCAGCGGCTGGTGGCCCAGGGCCTCACCGTCCCGGACGCGTTCGGTGCGGCCGTCGCGCAGGAACGCCGGCGGATCCGGTCCGCGCTCGAGCTGATGCGCCACGTCAGCCTCGCCTGCGAAGCCCACGGCATCACGTTCCTGTTTTCCAAGGCACTTCAAGACTATCCCGACTTCGGCGACGACGTGGACCTGCTGGTGCTCCCGCGCTCCACCCGCGTGGACGGCGGCATCGTCGCGGCGCTGCCCGCTACGGCGGTGAGACGTGACCTCGGCGAGCGGTTCGCCGGTGCGACCACGTATCGCGTCGCGGGCTGTCCGTCTCCTCTGGACGTGCAGCATGGGCGCCTGGGCATGATGGGCGAGTACGGTACCTTTCCGTCGGTGCTGATCCGGCATGCCCAGCGCAGCCAAGTCGAAGGGATGGAATTCGCCGTCCCCCGACCCGAGGATCAGCTCGTGCTTCAGGGCATGCAGCGGGTCGCGGGTCGCCTCCGAATCGCCTTGTGCGACATCCTCTTCACCGTGTCCACCGTGCGCCGAACCGAGCTGGACTGGGACTATGTGATCGCGACGGCGCGACAACACGGCGCCCTCCCGGGACTGAGCTGCTATCTGAGCTATGTGCATGAGATCTATCGCGACGTCTGCTGGCGACCCTTGCTACCCGCCGCCGTGTGCTCCTCGCTGATGCTCCGTGGGTGGGGGCGGATCGAGTACCGCGACGGAGGCTATCGCTTCCCGCTCGCTCGCGTGAACGGCCGACTGTACTGGCACCAGTTCCGCCACCGGATCGGCGTGGGCGACTGGGCCGGCGCGGGGCGGCTGTGTCTGATGCCCATCGTCGCCGGTGCCCGCCTCATCGGCCGGTTGACCCGGGCCCCGGAGCCGCCGGCGGCGTCCGGCCACGGCGTGGTTCTGGCAAAGCCGCTGACTCACGTGGGCGTGAGCGACTGATGGCCGAGCGCATCCTCGTGCTCGATGGGTGCACGATCGAATCCCTGGCGTGCGTGCGCTCCCTCGGCCGAGCCGGGTACTGGGTCGCCGTCGGAGCAAAGCGGCGTTGGCCCCTGGCGAGCTGGTCCCGCCATTGCCGGACGCGCTTCCACTACTCCAGCGAAACGCTGGCGGCGTTCGCCATTCTGCGCAGCTGGGCCCACCGGCACGGTATCCAGGTCGTGCTCCCGCTCACCGAGGCCACGACTCAGCTGTGCAACGCCGAGCGCGACGAGTGGGAGGCGTTGGGGATCGTCGTGGGGTGCGCGCCGGACTCGGTGCTGATGCGGGCGTTCGACAAGGCCGAGACGCTGCGGCACGCCATGGCGTGCGGCGTGGAAATCCCGCCCACTCGATTCCCCGCGTCGCTCAGCGAATGCCGCGAGGCAGCGGCGGCGCTCGGATATCCCTGCGTCGTCAAGCCACGCTTCACCAGCGCCTGGAACGGCCACGGATTCCTGCCCGATCTGGGCCCCACTTACGCGAAGGACCCGGCGGAGCTTGAGGCGGCGGTCCGGTCGCGCCGGCAGGGAGAGTCCTGGCCCCTGATTCAGGCATTCGTCACCGGGCAGGGCAAGGGTGTCTTCACCGTGTGCGACCACGGGCGGCCGGTGGCCTGGTTCGCGCACGAGCGGCTGCGCGACGTGCGGCCCTCTGGCTCGGGTAGCACCCTGCGGCGCTCGGTGCCCTTGGATCCACGCCTCCAGACGCGCGCGGAGCGGCTGCTGTGCGAGATGCAGTGGCACGGCCCCGCCATGGTCGAGTTCCGCGACGACGGCGCCGGGTCACCGTGGCTCATGGAGGTGAACGGCCGCTTCTGGGGATCGCTGCAGCTGTCGGTCGCCGCCGGCCGGGATTTCCCACGCCTCTGGACGGAGATCCTCACCGGTAAGGCGGTGGAGCCGCCGGGTGCCTACCGCGAAGGTGTCACGCTGCGCTGGCTCTGGGGCGACATGAAGCGACTCCTCCACATCCTCGCCGGCCGTCCCGCCGGCTACCCCGGCGCCTATCCCTCCGTGGCGGACGGGCTGCGTGAGGTGTTCGGCCGTCAGCCGCCCGGCACCCGGCTCGAAGTGTGGGACCGCACCGATCCCTGGCCCGCCGTCGGCGAGTGGGTGGAGGGCGCCCGCGATCTGTTCACCAAGGCGTTGCGATCGCGCTGACGGCGGGGACGTCTAGCTGATGTGGAAGGCCCGCATCCACATTTCCAACGACAACACGCGAAACAGACCGAGATAGGTCTCCCGGCTCGCGACGGCCGCGCCCGGCGCGGCATACCAGCGACGCAAGACCTGCGGATCCACGTACTTCTGGCAGCGCAGCGTGTCCTGGATGAGCGCGGTCACTTGAGGCCGTAGATCGCGCGCCAGCCACCGCTGCCCCGGGACCGCAAACCCCAGCTTCGTCTTGCGCATCCGCACCTTATCGGGGACGACGCCCCGCATCGCCCGGCGCACGGCGAACTTGCTCCAGCCGTTGCGAATCTTGAGATCGTCAGGCAGGGAAATGCCGTAGTCCACCACGTGGTGGTCCAGGAGAGGCACGCGTGCCTCGATGGAGAACGCCATGGAGGACCGGTCCTCCATGCGGAGCAGCATCGGCAGGGTATCGACAAAAATGTCGTCCAGCTGCATGCGCTGCATGACGCTCACGTGCGGGTCCCCGGGGCGGTGCTGCGACGCGTAGCGCCACCACCGCGTCGCCGGGGTGCTTTCTCCAGCCACGGCGCGCGTCCAGTCGGAGCGGACGGCCCGCTGCAGCAGCCCGTCAACACCGAGCAGGCTCCGGAGCTGCCGTGGCAGGTAGCGATACCCGTTCCGAATGTCCAGCACATACCGGTCGCCCTGCAGGAGCATTGCGCCGAATTCCTTCGCCAAGCGCGCCAGGCGGCCCGACCTGAGGAGCGAGGCCAGATACGCGTAGCGGAACTTCGCGTAGCCGCCGAAGACCTCGTCGCCGCCCTGGCCGTCCACCAGCACCTTGACCCCCGCTTCCTTCGCGGCCCGCATGATGCGCCACTGGGCATAGTAGGTGAGCTCGCCGAACGGCATGTCCTGATGCCAGGCGATGCGCTCGAAGCTCTCCCAGAAGTCCTCCGGCGACGGAAACTCGAGGTGCGGCGTCGCGCCGACCGCCCCCGCCACGGCCAGGGCGTACTCGCGTTCGTCGAAGGCGCGATCCTCATAGCAGGCGGTGAACGTGTGGAAGGTGTCGCCCAGCGCCTTGGCGGCGGCCGGCTGCTCGCGCCAGATCTTGCCGATCAGCCCCACGATGGTCGAGGAGTCGAGCCCCCCACTCAGGCAGCTTCCCACCCGCACGTCGCTGATGAGATGCCGACACGTCGTCTCCGCGAGCAGCGTCCGCAACCCATCCAGCCGCTCGCGGTCGCCGGCGCCGTTGGAAGCCCTGGGGATGAGCTGCCAGTACGCCCGGGTCGCGACGTGCCCTGTGGCGGCGTCCACCGTCAGGGTGTGCGCCGGCGGCAGCGCCTTGACCGCCCGCAGCAGGGTGCGCTCGCCATAGTCACAGTTGGCGTGAGCCAGGAACGCGACGACGGCCTCGTCGTCCGGAGTGGCGTCGACGCCGGGGAAGGCAAGCAACGCCTTGATCTCTGACGCGAAGACGAACGCGCCGGCGGGCCTGGCGTAGTAGAAGGGCTTGATGCCCAGCCGATCGCGGGCGCAAAACAGCCGGCCCCCCGCGCCGTCCCAGATGGCGAACGCGAACATGCCGTCGAGGCGGGCGAGACAGTCTTCACCCCACTGGCGGTAGGCCTGCAGCAGGACTTCCGTGTCGGTCCGGGTCGTGAACTCGTAGCCGAGCGCTTCCAGTTGCGCCCGTATGTCCCGATGATTGTAGATCTCCCCGTTGAAAACGATCCACTGCGGCGACGCGCACGCCGTCATCGGCTGCGCGCCGCGCGGGGAAAGGTCGAGGATAGCCAGCCGCCGGTGCCCCAGCCCCACGGTGAGTGGAGTGTCGCCGTCCCACTGCGTGGTGTGCGGCACGACGGCGTGATGGAACTGACCTCCGCTCACCCAACCGAGCAGGAACCCCTGGCCGTCCGGCCCGCGGTGTGCCTGGAGGTCGTTCATGCGCTGCAGCGCGGCCAGATCGATCGGGCGGCCGAGACCGACGGCGCCTACGATCCCGCACATAGGACGTGCTCCCCCTGTCTGGACGTCCGCATCCGCCGGTTTCCCCGCTTGCGTGACCCGCGCGCCCGCCGCATCCGGACGCCATCTCGGTGACCACCCTCACTCAAGAAGCGTGCCGGATTTTGCTGTCCCTGGCGGGCGTAAGTTGCGATCTGGCCGTTTTTTACCGGCTGCCCGAGGTGCTCCCCATATGTTCAATTGTGCAACGCGCGCCCAGGCAGGCAAAACTGTAGCAGGCGAGATACACCTGGCGGCCGTACCACAGTCCCCGAAGCGGCGCGGGCGCCGGCTGGAGTGCCGGCGCCCGTCACCTCCCCATCTTGAATCGATCGCTCAGGAGCTCATTTGAACTCGTAGGCTCCGATGTCGTAGCCGGCGCCCTGCGGGCGCAGCGTGCCGAAGAAGTCGTTCAGCACGATGGACAACGCGATGCCCGCGTTGATGGCGGGACTGCCCGCCTGCAGCCGGAAATCGAGTGCCGATGGGTTCACAAACATCGGGTCGGTGTTCACGATGTTCGACCCGATCCCACCTCCGCCCACCGCCCCCGTGCTGAGGTTGTGATCGATGAGTGCTCCGCTCACCGTCCCGGAGATGCCGATGTTCTGTCCCGGGAGATAGAAGATGTTGTTCTCGATGACCAGGTTCGTCGTCGAGGCCGCGAGAATGATCTGGCCGTCCCGGTTGGGGTTCGGGAACGCGAACGTGTTATTCACGATATACAACTGGTCCACGGTGCTCCCGTACCGCTGAATCCCCCAGCCCCGCGTGATGTTGTAGAACACGTTGTTCCGGATGATCACGTTCGTCCCCTGGCCGTTGTACACGCCATGGTCGTGGTTCATCCAGTAGTCGTTGCCGGGCTGGCAACCGTTCTCGCCGGCGGCGAACCGTCCGATGTCGTGCACCCAGTTGCCTTCGATGATCAGGTTGTCGCTGTACGCATCGATGGCCGAGAGCCCGATGCCGCTCGATTCGCAGTAGCGGCCCACGTCGTGAATGTTGTTCCCGGCGATCTGGATGTCGTGCGTACCGGTACTCGGGTCGACGCCATAGTGGTTCGACCCTTTCATCTCGAACCCTTCCACGCGCACGTAGTTGGTCGAGATGTGGACCACCGTGGCGGAACTGTTGTTCTGCCCGTCGAGGACCGCCCCCCACTTATTCTGTGATCTGAAGACGACGAGGTTACCAGCGGAGCCGCCCCGTCCGATGGACACGACGTCGCTGCCACCGGTGTAGACCCCGTTCCGCACGATGACCATGTCGCCCGGATTCACGAGGTCCGCGGCGTGCTGCACTGTCTGGAACGGTCGCGCGCTGTCGCCCGGGTTGCCGTCACTCCCGGCCGGGTCCACGTAGTAGCACCGGCCTCCACCGGTCGGAGCGCACCCCGCCGGCGGCGGAGGCGTGCCGACCGCGATCGCTGCGCCACCGCTCTTGCCTTCGGACGTGGCGGTGATCAGCGCCGTACCGGTCGCCACTCCGGTCACGAGCCCGCTCGAGCTCACCGTCGCGGCCGCGTTGCTGTTGCTCACCCACGTCACCGTACGCCCCGTCAATATGTTGCCGTTCGCATCTTTGGTGGTCGCGGTCAGCTGCACGGTTTGCCCTGGCTGGATCGCCGCCGCCGCCGGGGACACCGTCACCGTCGCCACCGGCGCCACGGTCACCGTGACGGCCGACGTGCCACTCTGCCCTTCGGACGTGGCCGTGATCGTCGCCGAGCCGGCCGTCGCGCCCTGCACGAGACCCGTGCCGTTCACCGTCGCCACCGTGGTGTTGGTGCTGGACCACGCCACGGCGCGACCCGACAGCGCATTGCCGTTCGCGTCCCTCGGCGTGGCAGTGAGCTGCACGGTCTGACCGACCTGCACGCTCGCCGATGCCGGGGCGACCGTGACCGATGCCACCGGCACGAAGGTCACCGTAACGCTCGACGTGCCGCTCTGTCCCTCGCTCGTCGCCGTGATCGTGGCGGAGCCGGCCCCTGCGCCGCTGACCAGGCCGCTCCCGTTGACGGTCGCGACCGACGCGTTGGTGCTGGTCCACGTCATTGCGCGCCCCGACAGCGTGTTGCCGCCCGCATCCCTTGCCGTCGCGGTGAGCTGCACGGTCTGCCCGGTTTGCAGGTTGGCGGAGGCGGGCGTGACCGTGACCGACGCCACCGGCACGTTCGATACCGTGACGGTCGCCGTACCACTCTTCCCCTCGCTCGTCGCCGTGATCGTGGCCGAGCCCGACCCGGCAGCTGTCACGAGCCCGTTCCCATTTACCGTCACGGCCGAGTTGTTGCTGGCCCACGTCACAGCGCGACCCGTCAGTACGTTGCCGAGGGAGTCGGTCGTCGTGGCTTGCAGCTGCGCCGTCGCGCCCGCCAGGATCGTCACCGCCGTCGGCGCCACACTCACCGCGGACACCGGCGCGAGCGTCACCGTGACGATCGCGGTGTCCGACACCGCGCCCGGAGTGCCGTTCGCGACGACCCGGTATTGGCCGGGATTCGGCCCGGCTTTGTAGTGACCGTAGTGGCGCTTACCGTTGCTGCTCGTGTCGATCATACTGCCGCCGATCGCCACGCTCCAGCTCACCGACACCGTCGCCGTGTCGCCCGTGCTCATGAACGCGACGGCCGTGAAGTCGGCGGTCGCGTTTTGGCGCAGTGTAAGAGTTTTGGGGGAGACCAACAGGTCCGCAATCGTACTGCCGGGATCGACGGCTCGGACGGGCAGCTCGCATGCGACGATCGCCGCCGTGACGAGCACCGCCAGCGACGCCAAGACGACTCGGTCCTTCAGCAGGGCCAGTCGGGATGACAGCTTGTGTTTGAACGTCATTGGTCTCGCTCCGTAGTGTGTGTGCGCCTCACGGATTGAAGAACTCGCTCATGTCGGGCGCGGAGGCCGCGGCGCCCGGGTACGTCGTCACGCCGAGCCCCTTGAGGATCAGCCGCAGCGTGCTCGGATGCTGGTACGTGGTCGTGGACTGGTAGCCCCGCTTCGACTTGCTCGGGCTGATCGCCGTCCAGAAAACCCGCCCACCGCCCAGCGTGTTGTCCCCGCCAGACTCGTCGAACACGATGATCAAGAGGCCATCCTGCTGGAACACGGGGCTCGCGATCAGCGGCGCGATGTTGCTCTGCAACCAGCTGTCCGCCGTACCCAACGAGCAGTCGTGCGCGTCGTTGCACAGATCGGGCACGATGTTCGAGAAGGTCGGCAGCGTCCCGTTCGCCAGGTCCGACGCGAACTGGGTGAACGGGACGTTATTGCAGCCCTGTCCGGTCGGGTCGTTGGCGACGTCCGACAACAAGGGAAAGATGTTGTGCTTCCGGGCATAGTTCCCTGTGTCACCGCCCAGGTAACACGCGTTCGGGATGCTCTCCGCGTACGACTTCCAGGTCTTCCCGGCCGCGACCAAACTGCGGACGATATTCGGCACGTTCTCGATCGTCGACGAGCCATCGTCGTTCGTCAGAACTTGACCCGTCGCCAGCTCGAAGTAGTTCCCGATGGATGGGTGCGTGTTGGCGTAGTACTGCGTCGCCAGCCCGTACTGCTGCGCCAGGCCGGTCAGGTACGGCATCGACGAGCTGGTGACATCCACGTAGTCGGTGTTCTCCTCCGTCACGACGAACACGTGCCCGAACTGCGCGCCGCCGGAGGACGTCGTCACCGTCACCGCCGACGTACCGCTCTGCCCTTCGCTCGTCGCCGTAATCGTCACCGGACCGCCCGCCGCGACGCCGCTCACGAGCCCGCTGCCGTTCACGCCGGCGATCGCGCCATTGCTCGACTGCCAGGTGATCACCCGGCCCGTCAACGGATTACCGTTCGCGTCCCTCGGCGTCGCGGTGAGCTGCAACGTGCTCCCCACCGCCACACTCCCCGTCCCCGGCGCCACCGTCACCGACGCCACCGGCACCGGCGTGACGGTGATGGCCGCCGGGCCAGTCTGCCCTTCGCTCGAGGCCGTGATCGTCGCCGAGCCCGCCACTTTCGCCGTCACGAGCCCCGTGCCGTTCACGCTGGCGACGGTTGTGTTGCCGCTAGACCACGTCACTGTCCGGCCGGTCAACACGTTGCCGTTGGCGTCCTTGAGCGTCGCCGTGAGCTGCTGCGTCTGCCCCGCCTGTACGCTCGCCGAGGGCGGGGTCACGGTCACCGTGGCGACCGGCACGCCGCTCACGGTGATGCTCGCCGTGCCGCTCTTGCCCTCGCTCGTGGCCGTGATGGTTACCGATCCGGCCACTACGCCCGTGACCAGACCGCTGCTGTTCACCGTGGCGACATTGTTGTCGCTCGACGACCAGCTGATCGCGCGGCCGGTCAACGGATTGCCGCTGGCGTCCCTGGGCGTGGCCGTGAGCTGCACTGTCTGCCCGATCGCCACGGTCGCCGAGCTCGGCGTCACCGTGACCGAGGCCACCGGCGCGACGGTGACGGTGACGGTCGCCGTCCCGCTCTGGCCTTCACTCGTCGCGCTAATCGTCACGGGACCACCGGGCCCGACACCCGTGACTAGCCCGCTGCTGTTCACCGTGGCGATCGTGTTGTCACTCGACGACCAGCTGATCGTCCGGCCGGTCAATGGATTGCCGCTCGCGTCCCTGGGCGTGGCCGTGAGCTGCACCGTCTGCCCTTGGAGCACGCCCGCGGATGTCGGCGCGACCGTCACCGAGGCCACCGGCACTGTGGGAACGATCTTCGCGAGATAATCCTGCACAACCCAGCCGCTCGGGGCCGACGCAAACAGGACGTGGTAGCGGATGGCGCCGTCGCCTCCGGGGGTCGTGTTCAGCACCGGCCCGGAATCGACCACGCCCCGCGCACCAGCCGGCTGCGTCCCGATGACGCTCGGCGGCGTCCCGGTCGACGGGTCCGCGGGTGGTTGCGAGATGTTCCGCACCCAGGTGGCGGTCGTCGCCTGCACGCTGTCCCCGACGGCGAGTTGGCCCGTCGGCGCAGTCACGGTGATGGCCGCCGTCCCGCTCTTCCCCTCGCTCAGTGCCGTGATCGTCGCCGACCCGGCACCCGCAGCGGTCACTAACCCGGTGGCACTGACGGTCGCGACCGAGCCGTTGTTGCTCGACCAGGTCACAGGCCGGCCGGTCAGCGCATTGCCGTTCGCGTCCTTGGGCGTAGCCGTGAGCTGCATCGTCTGCCCCACGGTCAGGCTCGCCGTCGTGGGGCTCACCGTGACCGATGCGACCGGGATGCTCGAGACCGTGACGCTCGCGGTCCCGCTCTTCCCCTCACTCGTCGCGGTGATGGTCGCCGTGCCGGCACCCGCGGCGGTCACCAACCCGGTGCTGCTGACGGTCGCCACCGAGCCGTTGTCGCTCGACCAGCTCACCGTCCGGCCGGTCAGGACGTTGCCGTTCGCGTCCGTCAAGGTCGCGGTGAGCGGCGAGGTCTGGCCGGCCTGCAGGTTGACCGAGGCGGGGCTGACCGTCACCGTGGCGACCGGCGCCGCCGCGCAGGCCACCGTGATGTCGGCCCGTGCGGACAGGTTGCCCGGCGTACTCGTGGCCGTGAGGGTGTACTGGCCGCAGCTCACGTTGTGGTAGTGCCCGTAGTGGCGGCCGCCGGCGGAGTTGGTGTCGACCGTGCCGCCCGACGCGCTCCAGGACACACCGATCGGCGCCGTGTCGCCGACGGCGGTGAAGCCGACGGCCGTGAAGTCCTGGACTTGGTTGGGCTGCAGTGTGGCGCTGCTGGGAGAAACGACGAGTTCCGTGACCGTCGAGTTGGGTCCGCTGATGCTGGTCGGCTTTTCGCAACTCGCGACGAAGGAGAGGGCCAGTGCGAGCAGCGCGCCTCGACGCAGACGACCTTTGAGAAGGGCGAGACGGTGCGCCAGCTTGTGTCCGAACGGCATAGCACGCCTCCACGGGGTACAAAACGAACGGGCCGCCAGCGTCGACCTGCGTCGGATCGCTGGCGGCCCGGCGAGCATGGCGGAACGGCGTCCGCGGTAGCCCCGTGGCTCTGCGTCACCGCCTTTCGGCGGGTTTGCTCTGAGCAGCGTGCTCTCAGGCGGCAAACTACCGGCCGCCTCGCAAGCGCGGCGGTGACCTCCGTCACGGGAGGCCGGCTACAATGTCATGTGCTGCCTCGTGCAACACTTAGCGGCCAGCATCGGAGTCCGCGACGTCCCGAGACGCAACGTCCATCAGTGGCACGTCCCGCTGCCGGAGTCGGTGAACGAATCCCCCGCGATGGGGATGAACTCCCAGGTGTAGGACCCGTCGGAGAGCGTCAGCTTCAGCACTCCGAACGACGTGTCGTCCCGCACCTCGCTGTTCGGCAGCGGCGTCGCGAATGAGTACAGGCCCGCGCCGCCCGTTCCGACGATGAATTCGCGGATCCCCCGCGCCGGGTCCGCCGCGGCGCTGGGCGTCTGCGGGGCGAATCGCTCGTACTCGTGGTCGTGCCCCGAGATCACGATCTCCGCCCCAGCGTCATACAGCGCTTGCCAGACGCCCGCGGACTGAGTGCTGCTGCCGTGGTTCGACCCCGAGCTGAAGCGGGGGTGGTGCCAGTACGCGATCGTGCAGGTCTTGGTG